>CALWLN010000241.1 GCA_944381535.1 uncultured Lachnospiraceae bacterium | reverse complement strand
TACTCCGAGGCCAGGAGGTTTGTGCTGGGCTTTGTGGAGGGGGCCATTGCCGGCGCCCGCCCCGAGGAGGACAGCAAGACCCTGCTGCAGGAGATAATCCAGAAAAACCCCGGGGAGAAGCTCCGGTATGTGGTGGTCAAGGAGCAGGGCCCCGACCACTGCAAGGTGTTCGCCGTGGAGGTGCACCTCAACAGCAACGTCATCGGCGTGGGCACCGGCTCCAGCAAGAAGCACGCCGAGCAGAGCGCCGCCCGGGAGGCTCTGCGCCTTATGGGAATAGACTGAAGGAGAGCCTCATTTGAACCTTCGATACATCGAAATTCACGGTTTCAAGTCCTTCGCGGACAAAACCCGCATAACCTTTGACCCGGGCATGACCGCCATTGTGGGCCCCAACGGCTCCGGCAAGAGCAACATTAGCGACGCGGTGCGCTGGGTGCTGGGGGAGCAGTCCTCCAAGAGCCTTCGCTCGGGAAAGATGGAGGACGTCATCTTCGGCGGCACCCGCCAGCGCCGGGCCATGGGCTTTGCCCAGGTGAGCCTCGGCCTGGACAACTCCGACCGCCGCCTGCCGGAGTATGGGGAGGAGGTGGTGGTGAGCCGCCGCTACTACCGCTCCGGGGACAGCGAGTACCTTATAAACGGCTCCCAGGTGCGTCTGCGGGACGTGCGGGAAGCCTTTCTCGACACCGGCCTCTCCCGGGACGGCTACTCCATAATCGGCCAGGGCCGCATCTCCGAGATAGTCTCGGCCAAGAGCGCTGACCGCCGGGAGATTTTCGAGGAGGCCTCCGGCATCGCCAAGTACCGCTTCCGCAAGAACGAGGCGGAGAAGCGCCTGGAGGCCGCCGAGGACAACCTCTCCCGCCTTCGGGACATACTGGACGAGCTGGGCTCACGCCTCGAGCCGCTGCGCCGCCAGAGCGAGAGCGCAAAGCGGTTCCTCGAGCTCTCGGAGCAGCGCAAGGGCCTCGAGATAACCCTCTACTGCGACACCATCGACCGCTCCAGGGAGAGCATCCGCCAGCAGGAGGAGCGCATAAGCATCGCCCGCCGGGACTACAGCGACCTGGAGGTAAAGATAGCCGCCGCCGACCGGGGGATAGAGGAGAAGTTCGAGCGCATGCGGGAGCTAAGCGCCCGGGCGGACTCCCTCAACGGCGAGATAGTCTCCATGACCGGCATGGTCACCTCCGCCGAGAGCGCCGCGGCGGTGCTGGAGAACGACACCCAGCACGCCCAGGGCCAGATAGACGCCCTGCGCCGGGAGATGGAGCAGAGCGGCGAGGCGGGCAGCGGCATAGACAGCCGCATAGCCGAGCTTGAAAGCCAGCGGGAGGAGAAGCTCCGGGAGGCGCAGCAGCTGCAGCAGGAGATAGCCTCCACCGAGGAGCTGCTGCGTGGCCTTGCGCTGCAGGGGGAAGAGAGCGACCGTCTCCGGGAGGACAACTCCCGCAAGCTCTCCGCCCTCACCGCCGAGGTTGCGGACCTCCGCAGCCGGGAGGTCACCGCCGCCTCCGCCGCGGCCGCCGCCCTCCAGCGCAGCGAGATGCTGGGCTCGAGGCAGCCGGAGCTGCAGGAGAAGCTCAGCAGCGCCGAGGAGGCCGCAAAGGGCTTCCGGCAGGAGCTGGACGGGATAATGCAGCAGGTCACCTCCTGCGAAAACCAGAAGTCCGGCCTCTCCAAAAAGCTGGAGCTGCGCCGCCAGAAGCTGAATGAGCTTGAGGCCGCCTTTAAAAAGAAGAACTTTGAATACGAGAACACCGCCCACCGCCTCAGCGTGCTCATGGACATGGAGAAGAGCATGGAGGGCTTCAGCCACAGCGTCCGGGAGGTCATCGAGGCCGGCCGGCGCGGGGAGCTGCGGGGGATAATCGGCACCGTGGCCTCCATAATCGGCATAAAGCCGGGCTGCGAGACCGCCATAGAGACAGCCCTCGGCAACGCGGTGCAGAACATAGTGGTCACCGACGAGCGGGTGGCCAAGGACGCCATTGCCCACCTAAAGCAGCGCCGCTCCGGCAGGGCGACCTTCCTGCCGCTGGACACGGTGCAGCCCTCCCGCTTTGACGGCGGGGAGCTGCGGGGCGCCTACGGTGTGGTGGGGGTGGCCTCTGAGCTCGTTAGCTACGACGGCAGGTTCTCCACCGTGATAAGCAACCTGCTGGGCAGAATAGTGGTGGCGGAGGACCTGCAGAGCGCCTCCGATATCGCAAAGCGCCTTCGCTACCGCAACAAGATAGTCACCCTGGACGGCCAGGTGATAAACTCCGGCGGCTCCTTCACCGGCGGCTTCTCCGCAAAGAGCGCCGGCGTCTTCAGCCGCAAGGGGGAGATAGACTCCCTCACCGCCAGCTACAAGGCCCTCCGCGAGGAGCTGGCCGGGCAGAAGTCCGCCATGGACTCAGCCGCCGAGGAGGTCTCGCAGCTGGACGCCAGCCTCACGGTGGTGGGCAGCGAGCTCATTAACCTCGGCGGGGAGAAAATACGCCTCGAGACCGAGCTGCACCGGCTCGACTCGGAGCTGGAGGACGCGAGGCAGCAGCTCGGCTCCTCCAGCGCCCTCGCGGAACAGGCCCGCCGGGACCAGCAGCAGCTGGAGCAGCAGGCGGC
>CALWLN010000240.1 GCA_944381535.1 uncultured Lachnospiraceae bacterium | reverse complement strand
TAGAGACGCCTTCTTTAGGAGGCAACCAGTAAAAATGGTACTGCGAGACCCCGCCTCTGGCGGAACCGGTAAAATACCCCGGAGGGGTTAAGTCTAAACCCCCATTTGAAATGGGGGTTGCTAACTTAGGATGAAAGATGTGAAACCTTTGGTGATTTCTTGTGTAGGAGACAGTATTACGGAAGGATGCGGCGCCTGTCCCATGGACAGCCGCTGTTATCCCGCTGTTCTGCAAACGCTGTTGGGAGAAGGGTATGAGGTGAAAAATTTTGGCGCCAGTGGTATGACTCTGCTGCAGGAGGGCGATAAGCCCTACGCCACTGATCCGCGGTATGCAGCAAGCCTTAAAAGCGCTCCCGATGTGGTAATCCTGATGATGGGAACCAATGATGCAAAGCCGCTAAACTGGCGCTTCAAAGAACTTTATTCAGAACAGCTTATGGCGTTGATCAGGCAATATCAGCAATTGCCTACTGCACCCCGTGTTTATGTTGCGACATCTGCCACAGTGTATGGTTCCATAGACGGAATCACCGACGAGGTTGTCAGCGGCGATTTGGCAGACAGGCAGCGGCGGGCCGCCGCCTTGACCGGCTGTGAACTGATTGATATCAACCGGGCGACCAAAGGACACCCGGACTGGTTTTTTGACGTTATACATCCCAATAATCAAGGGTATGAAGAAATCGCAGCTATTTTTGCCCATGTACTGAAAGCACGATATGATATAGAGAACGAGGAGTAGTTATGTACAGAAATGTGATTAAGTGTATACATAAAGATGAAAATTATGAATTAATTTTCAACACAAAGAATAAGCAAATTATATTATTAGAAAAGCTGTTTAGCCAGTACGTGCGTGAGTCGAAAAACTTTCTAGAACTGAAGGAAAGATGTGGAGTTAACGATGAGAATATCGAAAAACTTGAAAATACTTATCAATATTTAGTTCTGAATGAGTTTATGATTTCTGAAAAACATGAATGTTTTGAACAAAAAATTTTTCAATGGCAAGAAAAAACAATAAATCTTGTTGCGGATCTTTCTGAAATAGAGTCAATTGGAAGATGTATAATAAGTAATGATTTACTGATTAATGAACTGGTTATAATTGTGAAAAATCAAATTGATTTGGTACAAAAAATTCAAAGTATAAAGACGAATGTAATAGAATTAAAAAAACATGTTGGAATAGTGACTTTTATAATGAGCATGAAAAAGGAGAACACTTTTGAATATATCGAATTAATTAAGAAACTTTACAATAGCGTTGACATGTTTGTTATTTGTATTTTGGAACAAATGGATATTCATGGAATAAATGAATTGTTGGGATATGATATAAACCAAAAAATTAATTATCAGATTTATATAGAAGATTTTTTGCAATATAGGGATATTTATGATTATTTTTCTTCTATAGGGAAAAATATTACTCATTCTTCAAAGGTTTATTGTTATTTATTTTCTTTTGAAGGCGAGCAATTATACAATGTTTCTAGTGTCGTAAAAATATTAAATAACAATGTTTTTTGCTTGTCTTCGACATTGCAGATTAACAGTAATAAAGTTTGTGATATTGTCCCTTATACAATTAATAATTTTAGCAATGACTTTTTGTTTTTGGCGGATGAGGATATATACGAGATGCCTATAAAGAAGTGTGCCCAAAAGTGCTGTTATTCAGATTTCTGTCCATATTTATCAGAAAATGATACATGCAAATACAAAGAGATGCTGACGGTTGCAATTGGATTGTCAGATGCAAATTAGGAGATTAGTATGTTTAGTTTACACGTAAAAGTACATAATACAAAATTTAGGATACTTACCAATTCACAATACGTATATAGAATATTAAAGATGGAATTATATGCCATTGAAGATAGTATGAATGTTGAAAAAGAAATAGAGATAAAATATATTCCGGCAGAATTGCTATATGAAAAGTATATAGATGGAGGAGTGATTCATACTTATCACGAACCGATTTTTATTGATGAAAAAGGAAAAGCTACAATGATAATTTCGTCTCTCACAGACATATATTCTATACGCGCTTTTATCACGCGTGAGATGTTGGGATATTTATATTCATTGGGAAATTATTTGGCATTACATTCATCAGTTATAGTTGATGAAAATAATAGAGGGGTTTTGTTTTCAGGTGAAAAGAATGCAGGAAAAAGTTCCATGTCATTTTTAGGAATACTTTATGCAAACTTCAAATTAGTATCTGATGATATTACGATTCTTTACCTGGAAAATAATAGCATTATTGCGGAAGGAATTTTTAAAGGCATAAATGCAGATGAAAAGACAATAAATATACTAAAAACGGGCATAAGTAATACGGTAAAATTGCAAACCATCAAAGAAAGATATATAGTTAGGGATATGTTTTATCAAAAAAAAGCGTACGTACGTTTAGTATATTTTCCCTCGGTAACAAGAAATGAGAAATCTGTTTGCTATAGAAAAGCGACAAAAAAGACATTTTCTGATAAATTTAGAGAAAATTTGATTTATTCATTTTTTGGAAAAAAATTTGAGATTGATTCATATTTTCTGCAGGATTTTATGGATATGATGTTTATAGAAGCGTAAACGGTAGATAGTACGTACCTCGACCTATCAGATTATCTGTGAGATAATAGGCTCACTTCTAATAAGAAGTATCAAAAGTATAGGACTCAACTTTTGATACCACTATACTATACAGAGGTGAG
>CALWLN010000239.1 GCA_944381535.1 uncultured Lachnospiraceae bacterium | reverse complement strand
CAGACACCACAAGCACCCCCTTTGTAAATATTGGATCCCGGGATTCGGCGTATTTCCAGATCCAGAGCGGCGGCTATCAGCCGATAGGAATCGGCGATGAGGCTTGGGTGAACAGCGCAGCGTTCTCTGCGATACAGACAGAAGGAGTCAGGATTACGTTGCATTCCACGCCGGAGCAGTTCCAGCTCTGGGCGGACGGAGTAAAGATTATCGACGCAGCCTACAAAAATACCGGCGAGATTGCGAAGCCGGATATCACCTGGAACCAGGGCGGCGTGACCTTGTCCGATATTCAGATTTGGACAGCAAAGGACAGCGGCGGGGAGGAGAATCCTCCGGAATCCGATGAACCCCAATACAACCAGGAGACGGACCAGCTTTACGAGATTGCAGGCGTGGGCGCAGACAGCACTTACACGGATGGCGTCATCGCCACACCGGACAGCGCAGGCGCCGGAATCACTACGGAGTTGCCGGCAGATGCGGAGTATTATATCACCATGCAGGTGAAGGTGGGGGCAGACACCACGAGCACCCCCTATGTAAATATCGGTTCCCGGGGTTCGGCATATGTCAACATCCAGAGCGGCGGTTATCAGCCAATCGGAATCGGGGATGAGGCGTGGGTGAACAGCGCAGCGTTCTCCGCGATACAGACAGATGGAGTCCGAATTACGCTGCATTCCACGCCGGAGTACTTCCGGCTTTGGGCAGATGGAGTGAAAATCATTGACGCAGCCTACAAAAATGCCGGTGAGACTGCGAAGCCGGATATCACCTGGAACCAGGGAGGCGTGACCCTGTCCGATATTCAAATTTGGACTGTTAAGGATAGCGGCGGGGAAGAGGAAGAGAAACCTCCTGTTTCCGATGAACCCCAATACAACCAGGAGACGGACCAGCTTTACGAGATTGCAGGCGTGGGCGCGGACAGCACTTACACGGATGGCGTTATCGCCACACCGGATAGCGCAGGCGCCGGAATCACTACGGAGTTGCCGGCAGATGCGGAGTATTACATCACCATGCAGGTGAAGCTGGGAACAGACACCACAAGCCCCCCCTTTGTAAATATTGGATCCCGGGATTCGGCGTATTTCCAGATCCAGAGCGGCGGCTATCAGCCGATAGGAATCGGGGATGAGGCGTGGGTGAACAGTGCAGCGTTCTCCGCGATACAGACAGAAGGAGTCAGGATTACGATGCATTCCACGCCGGAGTACTTCCGACTCTGGGCAGACGGAGTGAAAATCATTGACGCTGCCTACAAAAATGCCGGTGAGACTGCGAAGCCGGATATCACCTGGAACCAGGGAGGCGTGACCCTGTCCGATATTCAAATTTGGACCGCAAAGGATGGCGGTGGCGAGGAGAATCCTCCGGAATCCGATGAGCCTCAATACAACCAGGAAGCGGACCAGCTTTATGAGATTACGGGCGTGGGCGCGGATAGCACTTATACAGGCGGAGTCCTCTCCACAGCAGACAGTGCGGCTGCAGGTATCATAACGGATTTGGCAGGAAATGCGGAGTACTACATGACGATGCGGGTGAAGTTGGGAACGGACACTGCGGGCACACCGTTTGTGAATATCGGCTCACGGGGCGCGGCGTGTTTTCAAATCCAGACAGGCGGATATCAGCTTATAAAGATGGGGGATGAGACATGGACCAACAGTACCGTATTCTCTAAGATACAGACAGAAGGCGTCAGGGTTACGATGCATTCTACGGCAGAGAAATTCCAGCTCTGGGCAGACGGAGTGAAAATCGTTGATACCACTTATGTAAATGCCAACGAGAGTGCAAAACCGGATATCACCTGGAATCAGGGTGGTGTGATTTTATCAGATATTCAGATATGGACCGCAAAAGGCGCAGGAGGGGATGCTCCCATCGGAGCGGATGAACCGACATGTGGGGAAACAGATACGAAGTATGAGATTCAGAATGTAACAAACGGGACCTATGAAGATGGTGTTCTTACGGTTCCGGAGCAGTCTAATTCCATGCTGCTCAGTGATCTGCCGTATAATGCTGCATACTATGCAACGATGAAGGTAAAGACAGCGGGTGCGGTCAGCATTGGATATCGTGATGATGCCAATGGATTTATCCAGATGCAGTCAAACGGATACAATGAGGCTATCGGCGCGAATCCAAATGTGGATCGGGAATGGCACGATAAATCCTTCCCGACCTTGTCCACAGGAGCCAGAATTACTATCTATTCTTCCATGGATGTGATTCGAATCTGGGTGGACGGAGAGAAAATTGTAGATCGGGCATATGATAACGGCGGCTCCGCAGCTCCGGCGTTGACCTGGACTTTCAGCAACTCTGTGGAAGTAAGCGATATCTGTGTCTGGACAAAAGAAAACCCGCCGTCAGACGAACCAAAATACGATGCGGACAAGCATGAACTGCACGAGATTACAGGCGTCGATGGAGGAACATGGAAAAACGGCGTACTGTCAGTGGAAGCGGAGGGAAGTTCGTATTTTAATACGGATTTGGATGCGGATTCGGATTATTATATGAGTTATATTGTACAAACGGAGAACTATGTAAATATCAGTTACCGTTCTCCCGATGGACAATTGAATATACAGAGTACGGGGTACCAGTCCATTGGAACGGATGGAATTTGGGTAAGCAAGAGCTTTCCAAAACTTGGATATGGCCTTCCTGTTACCGTACATTCTACACCGGACTGGATAACAATCTGGCTCAACGGAGAAAAGATTATCGATGAGGCGTATACACGGGCTGGTGAAAGCAAGCCGGGGATTTCCTGGTCTTTTGCCGATACAGTAATGATATCAGATGTAAAGATTTGGAGTATTCCGGGGGAAGACGGGGAGTATGCCGGAGAGATTGGAGAGACGGCAAAGCACAGGCTGTCTGAGGACAAGAACTACGGCGTGGCGTTGAAGCCTGCTGAGGAGAAGACGGCATATGTGGATTCAAATCCGGTGGGCGTGAATGCGATAAAAGAACAGGCAGTTTCTCAGGATGCCCAATGCGAGGTAATTCCCACGGACATAGTGGTCGAAAAAGAGAAAACCGATTACGTGAAAGCTTCTATTCCGATCTTGGGCGCGGTAGTATTGCTTGGAATTGCGATTTTTCAGCTTTTAAGCGCGAGAAAGAAAAAAGAAAAACAATAAGTTACTTTATGTCTTGGAAAAATATGTCAGGGAATGATAGTGTGAAGAGAAAACATAGAAAAAGGAATTTGGTCTTGAGTGTACTGCTTACGGTGTGCCTTACGATAACGGGGGATATGCCGCTGCTGGCAGCGGGGAGTCAGCCGGAGGACATTGTCCTCCCGGCTGAGGCTTATGACAGGGAGCAGTCCCTGGAGACTACTCTGGATGAGGATATCGATGGAAAAGGGACTGCGGCTGTGGTGACGGAGGAGGATGGCAGAGTCGCCTGGAAATTTTCCGTGGAGACGGCGGACGCCTATTATATTAAGGTGGCTTATTACACCGCATCCGGGAAATCCCAGCAGATGGAGCGGAGACTCCTGATCGACGGGGAGGAGGCGGTGGGAACGACGCTTTCCTTCCGGCGTTCCTATTCCGGGATTGGTGAGGACCAGTATGACTTGCAGGGGAATCAGATTCGAAAGGAAGAGAAAGAGAATGAGTGCTGGCAGGAGGTCTATCTGACCGATACAAACGGATATCAGGAAGAGGCCTATACCTTTGAACTGACAGCAGGAGAGCATACGTTAGTGTTTGACTCCCTACTGGATCGGATGGCCATAGGATCTGTCACGCTGACTACAAAGAAATCGGAAGTCATGACCTACGAGGATGTTCTGGCGAAAAACCAGGCAGCCGGAGCGAAGGATGCGGATACGGAGTTTAGAAAGGTTCAGGGGGAAGATTATCTGGCAAAATCAGACGCAAGTATCCTGAGCCAGAATGACAGGAGTTCAGCTGCCACGGAACCCAGCTCGCCGGACGTCATTGTATATAACACCATCGGCGGTAGTTCCTGGAACGAGGTCGGACAGTGGGTGGAGTGGACCATCGAGGTTCCCGAGGACGGCTGGTATCAGATAGGAACGCGTTGGAGACAGAACACCAAGATTGGCGGCATGTCTTCCAGAAGCCTTTTGATCGATGGAGAAGTTCCGTTCCGGGAAGCGGCGCAGTTATCCTTTGCCTATGACAATTCGTGGAACGTAAGCTGTTTCGGCGGAGAGGAGCCTTATCGGTTTTATCTGACAAAAGGAGAACATACGATTCGTATGACCGTTTGTCTGGGTGAGATGTCTCAGGTGCTTCTTGAGACCAATGAACTGCTGGAGGAATTGAATGATATGTACATGCAGATCATTATGGTCAGCGGGGCTTCACCGGACTTAAAGCGCGACTATAACTTCAAAGCGCTGATTCCGGATGTCATTGAACAGTACAATGCGGTGGCTGACAGGATTGATGATCTGATCGAAGAGATTGACAAGATTACGGACGGGGAGCAGAGCACTACGTATTTTGAGGCAGTACGGGATTTATTACGGCAGCTTTACAGAGATCCGGAGACCACGGCAAAGCGATTGAGCGACCTGGAATCCAATATTTCTTCTCTGGCTTCCTGGGTATCGGAGAGCAGAAGCCAGCCCCTGGAGGTGGATTATCTGTTTGTCACGGAGCCGGAGGGAACAATTCCCGAGGCAGGCAAAGGATTCTTCCAGAATCTGTGGTTTCAATTGAAACAGTTGGTTGCCTCTTACACCATGGATTATACCAGCATCGGAAACACAAGCCAGATTGATGAAGAGGAAGAGCCGCTGCAGGTATGGGTGATTGCGGGTACGGAACAGGCACAGGTAATTCAAAAGCTCATCAATGAAGAGTTCGTTCCGAACCATTCCATTTCCGTGAAGCTGCAGAACGTCTCGGAGGGGGCGCTGATGCCCGCGATTTTTGCGGGAACCGGGCCGGACGTGGTATTGAACCTGACAGAGGCAACTCCCGTAAATTATGCGCTCCGGGGTGTTTTGGCAGACCTGAATGAATTTGAGGACATTGATGAGGTGCTGGCTCAATATGAGCCGTGCTCCTACACGGCCTTCCAGTCGGACGGGGGACTCTATGCGCTTCCGACTACACTGGATTATCCGGTGATGTTCTACCGGAAGGATATCCTGGAGGAGATGCATATCTCCTTAGAGGAGTGCCAAACATGGGATACCATGCTGCAGGTGGTGCTGCCGAAGCTGCAGATGAAGAACTTGAAATTTGGTTTAACTCCCAGCCTGGTTTCCTACCTGACGTTCTATTATCAGGGAGATAATGAGCTGTACACGGAGGATAGTCTGAGCATCCTGCTGGATTCTAAGGAGGGAATCAATGCCTTTAAAGAATACACAAGCATTTATACAGATTATAAGCAGAATCTCACCTTCAGCTTTGTGAACCTGTTTCGCAGCGGGGAGATGCCCATTGCGGTGATGCCTTATTCTCAGTATTATCAGCTGTCGGTATTTGCACCGGAGATTGAGGGGAAGTGGGGCATGATGCTGGTTCCGGGAACGAAGGATGAAAACGGAGAGATGAATCATGCTACCGCCTGTACGGTGACGGGAGCCTCCATTCTGGCAGACACTGACCGCAAAGAAGAAGC
>CALWLN010000238.1 GCA_944381535.1 uncultured Lachnospiraceae bacterium | reverse complement strand
CTATGCTTTTGATATGGCCTGCGAAACCAATATCATTATAGCATAGGAGTTTTTTGTACTCCAGGCAACACTACGGCTTTGCCGGTTCCCCCATCTCAGATGGGGGATTAAAAGACTTTTTCATTCACATTTTTCCAATCTTGCTATTCAAAGCACGCTCCAGCGCAGAATCGGTTTTCTTAAAGAAAAAACGCGGCTTACGATTCATAAACAAATCTGTAAGCTGCGTTTCGGCAGTAAAAGCTTTTCCTGATCAGATTTTCCCGTTCAACACCATTTTGTCCACCCCTATATAGTTCGCCACAACTCATGAATAAAAGGCAGCGCACCCCCAAGTGCCAGGGCGTCTCGCTTCACCCTGCACACTTCCAGGTAATCCGCGTTGCTTTCAAAGGTATTCCTGGCAGCAGCCAGCTCCTTCAGCTCATCCAGATAGGGCTCCATATGGGCGCCCACATATCCCCCCAGGATGACCTTGCAGTCAAACAGCATCCGCACATTGTTGACGGCGATAGACAGATAATAAAGATAATCCTGCCAGACCCGGACGCAGTCGGCATCGTTTTCCGCAAGTCTCTCAAAAAACTGTTCCAGATTTCCCTGGAACATATCGGCCAGGAGCGAGGCGTTGCAATAGGTCTCAAAACAGCCCTTCTGGCCGCAATAGCATTCCCTTCCGCCTGGAATGATCGTCATATGGCCAACCTCACCGCTTCTTGGTCCTTCTCCCTTATATACCTTATGGTCAATCAGAATGGAGCCGCCGATATTGTTGCTCAGGCTGATATAAAAAGCGTCCGTCATATCCTCTCTCTGGGAGATTTCCGCATATCCGCCCGCATCCGCGTCGTTATACAAACGGCATGTCTGGGGGATATATTTTCCTATTTTATCCACAGTCAGCCCGGTGAAATCCAGTATTTTTCCGTAAAATATCTCTCTGTGGTCCTCGGTGATCAATCCCGGCACCACAATGCCCACCCCCAGCACAGCGTCTTTTGGGATCTGCTTTGCCACAATGGCCTCTTCCACCAGCTCACCCAGATACTTCATATAAGCATCCTCCAGGACAAAGCCCCGGTGTACTCTTTTCTCATACACCAGATTTCCGTTGAGATCCGCAATGATGACCGTAATATGATTTCTGGTAAGATCGATGCCGATGGCCGCCTTCGCGTCTGCCATAACCGAATAGGCCCCGGCCCGGCGTCCACCCGTATTCCCAATAAAACCGCTCTCATAGATATAACCGGATTCCAGCAGTTCATCCAGACTTTTTTTCACCGTCGGCCTGCTGAGCTGCAGCTCATAGGAAAGCTGGGAGGCCGAAACGCTCCCCGCCTCTCTGATCTGATTGAATATCCGGTTTCTGCTGCTTCCCTTTACATTCTGATACCCATTTGTCTCATAACTCATTCTCTCACCTCGTTTAATAAGGGGATGGAAGGCGCCGCTCCCTGTCTCGTCACGGCAATGGCCGCCGCTCTGGAAGCCTCATCCATGGCCGCTTTATTTTCCAGGCCTCTCAAAAGTCCTCCGATGAAAAAGCCCGTAAACGTATCTCCCGCCGCGGTTGTATCAACCGCCTGCACCTGATAGGCCGGCTGGTGAATGGTCTCCTTCTCATCCATGTAAATGGAACCGGCTCCTCCCATGGTCAACACGATGGCTGCTTTCGGAAATCTCCTTCGCAGCCCTTCCGCCAGCCTTGCGCCGTCCCTTTCGTCCGCAGTTTCCTCCCCGAGTATCTGCATCGCCTCCACCTCGTTCAGCATGAAATAATCTACCCGTTCCAACGGAAGGCCTGAAATCTTCTCGTTCATGGGGGAGGGATTCAATACGATCTTTAATCCCTTTTTGCCTGCGGATTCCATAATATAAGCCAACTCGTTGATCTCATTCTGGAGTACAAGGAAATCTCCCCTTTGGAACCGTTCCATCACCCCATCCACCTGGCTTTTTGTGATGGCCTGGTTGGCGCCGCCATACAGAAGAATGCAGTTGTCTCCTTCCTTATCATTCTGGATGATCGCATGACCGCTCTGCATGCCGGGCAGTACGGCGACGCAATTCGTATTCACGCCGGATTCCTCAAGCTGCGCAAGCAGAAACCGGCCATCCTCCCCGATCGCCCCCGCATGGTAGGTCTCAGCCCCCGCCCTGGACAGCGCGATGGACTGATTCAGCCCCTTCCCGCCACTGAACACCTCCAGACCGTCTGAAGACAAGGTTTCTCCTTTTTTTACAAAATGGTCCACTTTGTAGGTGTAATCGATATTCAAAGAACCAAAACACAATACTTTCATCGTTCTCCCTCACCTTTCGCTTCGTTTTGCAAATTGGTTTTACAAATCTATTTTGTTTATTTTAGCATTAAGCGAGGTTTTTGTCAACCTGGATTGTTGGAAGATTGGGGGCTGGCCGGTAAAAGCTATAGCTGATAGTTACATAGAAAAGGCTGCCGCCTTTACGATTTTTTCAGTAAAGCGGCAGCCTCTTAAAGTTAGCAACCCCCATTTCAAATGGGGGTTTAGACT
>CALWLN010000237.1 GCA_944381535.1 uncultured Lachnospiraceae bacterium | reverse complement strand
CACCCAGGGCGACCTCCAGACAAAACCTAAAAATTCTTCTGATTCTGTGAACAACTTTTTAATTTCCCCCCACCCCTTGAACAGTAACGGGGAAATTTTTATGTGACACAAATAACAGGGAGTATGTTGTTTTTTCATAGAAAATCCGTTATACTTAAGGAAACGAAGGCTTTATTGAATGGTATTTTGGGAAAATGGAAATCACTGCAAGGAGGCGGGGAAAATGGCGCGCACGGTTGGAATCGGAATTCAGGATTTTGCGCAGATAAGGGAAAAGAATTATTTTTACATTGATAAAACCGATTTTGTGAGAGAGTGGTGGGAGAACGGAGATAGTGTTACCCTGATTACCCGGCCTCGTCGGTTTGGGAAGACGCTGACCATGAGCATGACAGAGGAGTTTTTTTCGGTGGATTATGCGGGAAGGGCGGATCTTTTTGAAGGACTGGCTATCTGGCAGGAGGAAACATATCGGGCTTTGCAGGGAACCTATCCGGTAATAAGCCTCTCCTTTGCCAATATAAAAGAGACGGATTATGCTACCACCAGAAGAAAGATTTGCCAGTTGCTGGCGGATCTGTATGCAGACCATGCATTTTTATTGGACAGTGATATCATGGAAGATGCAGACAGGGATTTTTTCAAAAGAATATCCGTGGATATGGGTGACGTGGAGGCATCCCTGGCTATTCATAATCTGGCAAAATATTTGAGCCGTTATTATAACAAGAAGGTCATCATTTTGCTGGATGAGTATGACACTCCTATGCAGGAGGCTTATGTGGACGGATTCTGGGAGGAACTGGTGGCGTTCATCAGAAACTTGTTTAACGCTACATTTAAGACGAATCCCTGGCTGGAGCGTGCCATCATGACAGGGATCACCCGGGTCAGCAAGGAGTCCATCTTCTCGGATTTGAATAACCTGAAGGTAGTTACTACTACATCGGACGAATATGCGCAGGCTTTTGGATTTACGGAGGAAGAAGTCTTTGCCGCCATGGATGAGTATGGCTATTCAGACAAACAGGAGGTAAAGAACTGGTATGACGGCTTTGTGTTCGGGACACATAGGGATATTTATAACCCATGGTCTATTTTGAATTATCTGGATACAGGAAAATGCGCAACCTATTGGGCGAACACCAGCTCCAACAGTCTGGTGGGCAAACTCATCCGTCAGGGAAGCAGTGCTATTAAGACCTCTTTCGAGGCTTTGTTAGACGGAGAGCATTTGAAAACTCCCATTGATGAACAGATTGTATATAGTCAGCTTGATGAAAATGAACAGGCTATCTGGAGCCTGCTTCTTGCCAGCGGATATTTGAAGGTGGTATCCTTCGAGACTTATGAAGAATATGGTGATACCGGCGATTACAAGGAGCCGGAGTATGAACTGGCGTTGACAAACCTGGAAGTGAAGCTCATGTTCCAGAGTATGGTGCGCATGTGGTTTGGGTCAGTGCGCTCCGATTATAATGATTTTGTAAAAGCACTGCTTCTGGGGGATGTGGACGCCATGAACGAATATATGAGCCGGGTGACAGCTGAGACCTTCAGCTTTTTCGATACCGGAAAGCGCTCCTCCGGGAAAGCGGAGCCGGAACGATTTTACCACGGTTTTGTACTGGGGCTGATGGTAGACTTAAGGGGCAGATATGTGCTTACCTCCAACCGGGAAAGCGGATTCGGAAGATATGATGTGGTGCTGGAGCCGCTGTCTCTGACGGACGACGCAATCATTATAGAATTTAAAGTGTATAATTTCAGAAAAGAGAACAGTCTTGAGGAAACCCTGCAAAACGCGCTGCGGCAGATTGAAGATAAGAAGTATGAAGCGAATTTGCGGGCCAAAGGGATACCGGCAGAGAAAATCAGGAAATATGGGTTTGTCTTTGAAGGGAAACAGGTGTTGATTGGTTAGAGGGGTATTTGGGAGGTGGTACTATGTTAAAGAGACAATCTCCGGGATTTTATTCTATAGTGGGTATTATGTGGAGTATAACCTTTCTTGTTTTTGTATTTGAATTAGATAGGTTTAAATCCCTAATAGTGTTGATACCGCCTGGAGCCGGAGCTGTAATTTTTTATGTAATAGCTATTTTGTTAGCGGTGAAACGTAAACGTGGCCATCAATCCTTATCAAACACAGCTGAGAAGGATAACACTGAAAAGCGCTCCATATGAAAGAAGCTACCGGAGGTAAAATGACAAGCCTTCGGTAGTTTTGTTTATATTCAAAAAAATTTTCCCAATCTTTGCAACTAAACCGAAAAAAATCGTACTTATGGAGTGAAAAGGCAACAGTTCAGGTGTCAGAACTGTTACGTGAAAAGGCCTTTTGGTTTCAATAAGGGGGGAACAACATGGAGGATTTGCAGATTATCGAGCTGTACTTTGTCCGTGACGAACAGGCAATCAAAGAAACCGCCGCCAAATGGCAGAGGAGCATAAAGAAGTATTGCGAAAATACTAACCTATGCCAAGTGAACGGGAAATATGAAACCTCTATGTGAATGGACGAACCATTTGCATAGAGGTTTTCTTGTGTCACAGTAAAAATAAACCCCCTGCTATGCAGGGGGAGGGAAAATCTTTAGATATAAGTAATACTCCTGTGTTAAAATAGATGTAGGTCTGCAAACCACAAATATATAACACAGGAGGTCCTA
>CALWLN010000236.1 GCA_944381535.1 uncultured Lachnospiraceae bacterium | reverse complement strand
CGGTTGGGCCTCATTTACTATTGGTGAGATGCTAACGGTGGGCGATACGGTTGTACCTGGACTTGTAGTACCGGAAGAACCTTATAATGCCATCTCCATTATACTGGGACGCCAGAACGATGAGGATTTGCGTATTTCATTGTACGGAAAATCTCCGGATGGTTCTGTAGAGAAGTTGATTGCACTGGTAAAAAATTTTAATTTTGATGCGGTACATAAGTTCCGTTTTGTTGAGAAAAATGGCAATTATTATCTTGCATTGGACGGTGATATTCTTCAGTGGCCTGAGCATGACGGTGAGAATGGTTATATAACAAACGCAATTTCGAATTTGCTTCAAAAATTGGATAATAAAGTATATGTCCGTTTCCTTAATGATCAAGTATCAGGTACAGAATGGAAAAAAATAGCTTTTGTAAAGGAAGCGTTTACTGAGCCGAGCATATTGACGAATGGTAATGTGAATGTGGATGTGACGGAAAGTGGTTTGTCAGCTTCAGGAGCGGGGATTGTTGGTATTAATTCTCCTTTTGATGTAAAAAATGACAAGTTACGTGTTCAGTTTAAACCGAAAAATGACAGCTGGATATTACTTACCATAGGTAATACAGCCTCACCCATTGTCAATACTTTCTGGGGACCGGACAACAAGCATGATATGATGTGTTTCGTACTAGGACGTCAGAATGACAATCAGCTTCGTCTTTCTATGTGGGACGGAGAGAAGGAACGCATGTTGGTATGCCTCAGTAACTTTGACTTTGATGCGACACATACCTTCAGTTTTATACAGCATAGGGAGAAATATTATTTGGCTATTGACGATCGTATGATTGAGGCAGTGGCAGACGATGGTGACGATGAGGTGGTCACAAGCTGGATTACCAAAGCGGTAAAGAGATTATCTGATGGAGTGGCATATGTGCGATTAGCTTGCGAAGATACAAGTTATATGGAGCTTTCAGAGGTTTATTGGGACGGGATTGATTTTTATGGTTGGAGTGGAAATCCCAAAACTGGAGATGATTTTCCCATTGTGCCGTATATATGTGTATCTGTTTCGGCGCTTGTGCTGTTGGTTACAGGAACACGGCTTCGTAAAGGCAAAATGAGAAAAAAAGAGGTGCGAGGATGAGGAAAGGAAGAAGCTTTAAATTTACAGTGATGTTGTTGATGGTTATCATGGTATCGCAAGCAGCCCTTATGGGCTGCAGCGATTCAAAGGGTACATCCACAGACTCGAATGTTTCAGAAAAAGAGCATGAAAAAGAAGCAGTTGTTTTGAAAGTATCGGAGTATGGAGCAGTGGGAGACGGTACAACAGATGATTCAGCAGCGATTGATACTGTACTTGATATGGCTAAGCTGAAAGGTCAGGATGATACGCCTGTTGTAATCGAGTTTGAAAAAGATAAATCCTATTACTTCAGGGATATGAATAGAGAAAGTATCATTTTTGATTTGCAACGATATAAGAATCTTACTTTACGTGGCGATAACACTACGATTATCATGGATAAAAGTCTTAACCTGATTACTTATGTGAATATAAATGAGTCAGAAAATATTACGATAGAGGGATTTAACTTTAAATTTTCGCAGCCATGGTATACGCTTTCTACGGTAGATGCCTTTCATCAAGGCACTCCGGATGAAGGAGCTGGTTCTATCAATCATGTAAATGAGACGGATCCGCCTTATATAGACATTACAACTGAGCGCACTTTAGGAATCACTGAAACATATACACCTGATTGTCGCACGGAATTCGCTCTGCCCTATACAGAGGGTATGAACCGCAGCCATATGTATATAGACCGTATAGAGGTGCTTGATGCTGAGGAACAGAAGTATCGGGTATATTTTCAGGATTGGGATGATGTACGGACTAAAATGAGTTTCTTGGAAGAATATCAGTTGCAATTTATGCTTGGAATACCTTACTGGGATAGGGGAGAGTTAAGTGACGGATCCGGATCGATTATTGTCACAAATACTACGAATGTTGATATGAGAGATATTAATGTCTGGGCTGCTACATCTTTCGTGTTCCATATGAGAAATAACTACGGTGATTTTAATATAAAAAACTGTAATGTTACAACGGAACCTGGTGCGGACGAGGCTTGGGCGGCTCAGGTAGATATTTTTCATCTAAAGGAGAATCGGTGTAAATTTGTAATCGAGGATTGTCTGTTGGAAAAGGCCAATGATGATGTTTTTAACTTATCTACAACTTATCTTTATGTGGATAATATTATGTCAGAGACGGAGTTCAATATGTTCTGTAAGGAATTTGAAGGAAACTATTATATGCCTCTGGAGGTGGGTGACACGATTACACTTATCAATGAGGTGACGGGAGTATTTGTTGGGCGTACAAAAATAAAGGAGGTAGTAGAGCAAGAAGGGACTACAAACCATATTATTGTTGAGGATCCACTACCTTTAAATGGCTATGGTACTGCAGTATATGTGGATTCCCTGGGGCAACCGGATTCCGTTATTCGTAACTGTACTATAAGTGGTACTTATCGTTTCAGAACTCCGATAACGATTGAAAATTGCACACTAAATACACTATATGCTTGGATTGATAATATTCCGAGTGTGGAAGGACCGATTCCGCGAGATATCACTTTTAGGAATTGTGTATTTAATCCATTAAAAGCACCAGATTCAAAAGTAAGCTATATCAGCCCGGATTATATGATGCAGATTGGAACTACATGTAATATAGGCTCTGGTGTTCAACCGCATTATTTCGCTGAGAATATTTTGTTCGAGGATTGTGATATTGATACAAATATGATTAATTTTATGGGGAATACCGCAAATGTGTCCTTTATAGAGGATGGTAAGGAAGTGTATACTGTGGAACCGGCACAATAAACGATATGTTATAAAAAAATTTTTAAATGTAATAAAGTGAGGAGAAAAGAGGATGAAGAAAAAAATAGTCAGAAGTCTTGCGATTACCTTGTTGATGACACTGATGGTAGGAGTCATAGGATGTGGTGGAAGTGATGGAGAAAACGGTAATGAAGCAGACAATTCGGATATTGCGGTGGAGAATAACTGTTATGAAACAGGCTTTCCCATTGCCAAAGATCCAGTTAAGCTAACAGTTATGGTGAAGGATGACAGTGGTTCGGCGGTATATGATATGGACAATGCTCCAATCACTAAGTGGATGAAGGAAGAAATGAATGTAGAAATAGAATGGCTGGTGGTTCCTGGCGGTTGGGAGGTAAATCAAGAAGCAACCTTGGCTTTTACCAGTGGTAATATGCCGGATATTCTGATGGGAATGGCTCCCTTGGGATATGAGTTTTATTGGGACTATATTTTGGAAGGAAAGGTGCAGAATCTGACACCTTACATTGAAAAATATGGAAAAAATATCATTAAGATGTTTAGTGATTATCCACAAGCAGAGTATTTATGTACGGGATATGATGGAAATGTGTACATGCTTCCCATGGTGAGAAGTTATGAGAATGATACGGGACGTTTTGCGGGTGCTTTGTACATTAATCAGACCTGGTTGAATAATCTTGGGCTTAGTATGCCTACAACTACAAAGGAATTTAAGGATGTATTAAAAGCTTTTCGGGATAATGATCCGAATGGAAATGGGGTACAGGATGAGATTCCTCTGGATTTACAGGAAGATTTGCCTACGGGATTGTATGGTGCATTTGGCGTTCCTGTGTACAAAGATTTGTGGTATCTTGATGACAGCGGGCAGGTACACTGGGCACCTGTTGAAGATGGCTATCGACGGGCGCTGATTTATTACCGTGATTTGTATCAGGAAGGACTGATTGGAAAGGATTTTTATAATCAAAGTATTACAGATATCATGAAAAAGGTAGATGGGGCCATTTCAACTGTAGGTTCCTTTGTGACTGATGGTGTGCCTGATCAGATTAGTGCGGAGCGGGCGGAGGAATATGTCGTGGTACCTCCACTTACTGATGACCTTGGCAATTGTACTTGGACAAATCAGGAAGTGGAATCTATGTGGCCCGAATGGTTTGTGGTGACTGAAAGCTGTGAGTATCCGGAGATTGCGGTACGGCTTGCCGATTACTTTTATTCTA
>CALWLN010000235.1 GCA_944381535.1 uncultured Lachnospiraceae bacterium | reverse complement strand
CCGTTGGCAAACCGGGCGTCCACGGGAACCAGCTCGTTAAAGTCCACCATGCCGCCCCTAAGCCCCCAGCCGATGCGCTCCCCGTGAATGCTCTTTAGGACCCCAGGAGCGTCCTTGTGGGTGAAATCCCCGAAATAATGGACCTCCTCCGGATGAAAGATATTCTTCACCATGGGAAGCTCCTGATACTCTTTGTCCGGATAATGCTCATGCATGAACCGGGGCATGAAATCCCCGCAGTTCCACTGAAGCACCCGGATACCCGCCTCGGCGCACATCTCATAGCAGGCCTTATCGTCGGCGCCGCCGCCCTCCATGTAGATGGCCGAGGGCAGCGTTCCCATTTTCCGGAACCCGTCGATCATCTCCCGCAAGAGCTTCCTGGGATACTCCTTTCCCCGGTTCTGACCGAAGCCCCAGAAATCGTTGGAGCCCCCGGCCTGATAGCGGAAAGCCCATTTGGGCGGCAGGAGGGGCTTGCCCGTCAGATCCGTATATTTCACCAGATTTTCCAGCGGAGCGCCCGTAAAAATATAGACGTCCAGACGGCTGTCGTCGAAGGTCAGCTTCATCCGGGTCCTGTCCGAATAGCCGAAGTCCCCCTCCCCGTAACAGGCGCTATTGAAGAAGTAGGTGATGCCCCGGCTGCTGTTGACCACCGGCACATTCTTGTAGCTTCTCCACAGCTCATGGGTTTTTAAGGAGGAATCGCCGTGATAACACATATCCGTGTTCCAGAAGCACATCCGGCACCCGTGCTGGTTGAAATGATTGTACCGCTCTCCCGTGCCGAATATCACCTCATCCCCCAGAAGGGGCAGTTCCAAGGCATACTGGCGGGTGACGAACCTGTCATCGGAGCGGGACAGATTCCATGTATGGATGGTCTGTACCCGCTTTCCCTCCCGGTTATAGATCTCGATCCCCCAGTAGTCCCCCTTCAGCACAACGCGCGCACGGGTGCCGTCCGCCCCCGTCAGTTCCCCCTGAAACTGCTCCCTGTCCACCGGCAGAGAAAATTCCGGTTCAAAGACAGCCGTATCTCCCACAAAGGCCTCCGCCGCCTTCTTCGGCGGCTGGGAGGAAATGCGGATACCGCCCACGCTGGGACAGGAGAGGAACAGGGAGCGCTTCGTCTGAGCCCACGGGGGCGTACGAAGCTTAAGCTCCAGGCAGTCCTCATGGAACGCCGTCTCATACACCTTACCATAAGGCTCCCACTGGGCGAATACCTTCAAGGGATAGGGACCGAAGAGATAGGTGCCGAAGGGGTCCGCCAGCTCCCTAGGCGCAGAGGCATTCTCATCGAAGACCTCCTCAAACCGTAATTCAAATTCCAGGGTAAAGAAGGAAAACCGCTCCCCGAAATACAGCATGGGGATGTTGGAGAGGAACTGGCCGCAGCCGTTGAAGATCCGCGTGTATCCCTCCGCCTGCTTCTCGTAGAATTCCCCGGCTTCCCGCTTAAGCCCCTCATTCTGACTGCCGGCAAAATACGCGCAGGAGGAAAATTCCGCCTCACATCCATTTATCCGGATATCCTTGATCTCCGTCCCTGTATAGCCCGTGCCGATTCCCACATAACCGCCCAGATACCCAACAGGCAGGGGCCCGGCGATCTGCCGTTCCCCGTCCATCCAAAGCACATATTCCTCCCCGGACACCGTCAGCTTCACCTGATGGGCGGCCGGCGGATCGAACGCATACCGCTTCTCCACCCAGACACCCTCCCGGCGGTTGGAACTACAGTAATGGTTGGTCTCCATGACCTTTGTCCCCGGCTTTTCATGATAACCAAGCCCTATGAGGACATTGCTCTTCTCCCGGCAGCAGCTCACCGGAGTCGTGATCCCCTCATTTCCAAAGGTGATCCACAGATACTGCTCTTTTCGGTCTCTCACACTCTTATCCTCCCGTGGCTCCCACAGCTGCTGTCATGGGCCATCCACACGTCAAAATCACTCTCGTCCGTCCGGTACTGAAGCTCCGTGTCATAGTACCCTAATTCCTGACGGCTCACCTCAATGGACACCTTCTTACTCTCTCCTGGCTCCAGGAATACCCTGGCATAGCCCTTCAGCTCCCGCACCGGGCGCACCCGCAGGGCGTTCCTGCGGTGAATATAAAGCTGCACGATCTCCGTCCCCGGGTATTCTCCCACGTTGGTCACCGAAACGGCGGCCCGAATCCCCTCCGCCGTCCGGATAAGCTCCAGCGGCCCGTAGGAAAATTCCGAATAGCTTAATCCGTACCCGAAGGGGAACAGCGGCTCCCTGGGCGCGTCCATATATTTATTTGTCCAGAAATAATCCCCCGCAGGCCGCCCCGTATTGGGATGATTATAGTAAATGGGACACTCCCCGGTCCTGCCGGGGAAGGTGACGGTCAGCCTGCCGCTGGGATTGTAAGCGCCGAACAGCACGTCCGCCACGGCGTTTCCCGCCTCCGTACCCAGGTGCCAGGCCTCCACCAGGGCGTCGGACAGCTCACAGAGCTCCGGAATCGCCAGGGGCCTGCCGTTGAACAGCACGGTCACGATGGGCTTTCCCAGTTTCTTTAATTCCCCCAGCAT
>CALWLN010000234.1 GCA_944381535.1 uncultured Lachnospiraceae bacterium | reverse complement strand
AAATAGCTTTGCGTTGCATCTCCACTCCAAACCCACCTATCTCGTTTAATCCCATCCAAAAAAAATTCTCTCGTTGTCAAGTGCATAGTTCGAATAGACACATCATAAATCTTATTAAGCAACGAATCATCTGACTTGAACGCTCCTTTATTTACCACTGGTAGATACTCATAATCAGCACTCAGATGTTCAATGTGGAGACCCGGTACATTCGGAATATAAATATACCGAAAAGCTTGAGCTCGCGGTATATAAAATGTACATTCTCCCTCATCAATATTCACACACTCAAAAATACAGCAATTTTCTATATCGAGAGCCTCCTCCCTGGATTCACCATAAAATACTTTCAACTCTTTACAGTCAAATACGCCCTCTCCTTTCACAAAGGCCATTGTTTCTTGCCCAAAATCATACAATATACCCGAATCCATAGCTGTAATCGTTACCGGTTCAATGTGGGTTGTCTCTAACCGAAACGAAGTAGGAGGCCTCTTCACGTCTGTAAAATTCCAGCTTCCAACCGGCTTCCAAATCACATTATCGCAAGTAACCATCCAGCTATCATCCGTTTCTACTCCCGGACATTCGATATAGATGGACGGTAACTGAAGCCGATTAAAAACATGAACCCATATCACATGCCTCCCCTTAGATACAAATAATCCTTCATCCGGATCGTAGTGTGAATACCAGTCATAATCTAATGTCACACACTGAGTCCCTGTGCTATGTATTTTAATGCATGCATCTTTCTCCAGCACAAATTCTTTGCAAAATTTCACATTATTATAAAAATTTTCCATACGCCAGTTTGGTGTAATCACAATACCTCTTTCAGTACGTAAGGGGATGACATTCAAACCAAGAAAAAACTCAAAATCTCCTGGGTACCATATCCACTGTGCCATAGTTGAAAATCTCCTTTTCTTCTATCATATTGTACCAAAATTATAACAATAATATAGCTTTTAATAAATGTATTTCCCGCAGAATCGCATTTATTAATAGATTTCAAGCAACAATTGTATGATTTTATCCAACTAGATGTGAAGTCCTATTCTGCTAAACTTAAAACTTTGTATAAAGAGCTTCTGAATGAACTGGTTTCTTCCGCCGTAGTATATCCTAAATATCATTATTTACAACTTCATATTATACGTATACTTTCATCACTGGCAGATACTGAGCAAATGGATTTCTGAGTTTCAGTTACCATTGCGATTACACACTCCTGACTCAAATAATAACCAGAGGAACATCATCTCGGCTTACTTCGAGGACGAAATCTATAATAACACGGTAGCCACAAGCCGGTCACTGCTAAAGCCCCATCGAAGTTTAACGAAAGGCTTTAAGAAGATAAGCAACAAATACTGTGAAAAGGCTGACGTTCAAACACTCCCTTTTCTTGGATTCCATAATATTCGCCGTTCTTTTGAAACCGTTATGGTTTCGAGGAGAGTTTCCATCAAGACGTTTTCCCAGATAACTAAAATATAAGAGGAGCGATGATGATAAGCTATACGTTATGCAAAATAAACATTAAGTAGCATTAATATGCTTTGCTATTTTATAGAGTTTTAGATAAGTAACTACCGTATTCCATATCTCTGTATAGAGAAATTTCGAAGCCGAAGCTTCAGAACGTATGTTTATATAGATAATTTTAAAATATTTTGTTATAATATGATTTATAAGTGAAATACTTGAATAGGTAAATATTACGGGGGTGGAGGTAACCGAAGCGTTCTTTTTCACAACATGTCCCACCTTCATAACAATCATATAGATTGTATAGCAACGTCCCCCGATTTGAAAACTCAACACGGCTAATGATATTTATGGTATCGAAACAGAGGATACCCGCCATTTTCTCTTTCAAAAATATGAAAACCACTCAAAAATGTGGCAAGAATTCCAATGAAGAGAAAAACTCGAACACTCATAGTACTGTAAAACGTTGCAAAAACAGAGCGCGGAAAATGTCAAGCACAAAATACCATATATAAGCATTAGAAAGCCAGATAATACAGGATATTAAGTTGAAAATTAGAAGAAATCATATGCTTTAGTAATTCACGCACAGTTTGAATGAAGGTACAAGAAATAATTTCCATACTTAAGGGAGGTACACTCATGATTCCATTTTGGCGCGAAAACGAGAAATTAAATTTTAATATGGATTTTCAAGAGATTAAATTCATTACCTTTGAAAACACTTATGAAGAAATAGCTTCCTATCCAGAAAATACCTTGCCAATACTTGTACCCTATATTCCAAATGATATCGCTATTTCTTTACCCTTTTATCTGACAGTTGCTGGACATTTTCGTGTAGGTGAAAAGCATTTTACCCAACGCGAGGGACGTCTTGGCTATCAATGTATTCTAACCGTGGATGGTAATGCCATCATTGAATTAGAAAATGGAGAATCATTTGACTGCACAAAAGGTACCCTCTTTGTTTTAGACTGTATGCCACGCCACTGCTATCATCCTGGGAATATGGGTTTCTGGGAATATAAGCATTTCCATTTTTGCGCTCCGGCCGGACAGGCATTACCAGCACAAACTCTAGGCCTAACCGACAGTAATCCTCATATAGAAGAACTTTTTGATAAAATCTTTCAATCTGTCGACCAGAATCACCCTACAGCGCCTTACGTGATTTCAAACGCAATTTCTGGCATTCTCACAGAAATAGTATATACACGCCTCCATCAATCAGCCAAACAGCCACATCAGGATCAGTTGGAAACAGCCGCAACTTATCTGAGAACGAATTTTAATTTCAAAATAAATATTGATAATCTTGCCAAATCATTATTTTTATCACGTTACTATTTCATAAGGCTGTTTAAAGATTATTTTGGTATGTCTCCATATAGCTACCTTACTGCCTATCGCATCAACCAAGCTAAAGAACGTCTTCTAATAAATTTGACGGTAGACGAAGTAGCTCAAAGTTGTGGCTTTGGAAATGCCAATAATCTAAATCGAATTTTTAAGAAAAATGTGGGACTAACACCCACTGAATTCAAAAAAAAATTTAGCCATACAAACCACGATTAAATCGCTTTACAATTGCCCCTTCAGAATCCAAATCTGTTGATATGCCTCATACAAATATACCGAAACTGTAGAATCGCCATGATACAAACTTCCAACATACTCAAATCTAACCGTCCACCTCGATTTTCAAAATGTGACAGTTTCGGTAAACGGCATATCTCCTCATCCTCTTTTCAGTTAAGTAGACATTCTCGGCACCCCTTTCTGTTTATTGTTGCTTGAAATGGTCCATAAGAATCTTAAGGAATGCTTTTTGATGTTCCGACAGGGTTCCATTTACAGACATGAGGATTTCATCAATCCGGTTTCTTGTCTTTGTCTTCAGGCAGGAGTCCAAAGAAGCTTGGTCGATCTGTCCATACTCAA
>CALWLN010000233.1 GCA_944381535.1 uncultured Lachnospiraceae bacterium | reverse complement strand
AAAAGCTTCCTCCACCGGGATCTCAAAGCCCCCGGCCTTGGAGGGCGCCACCTGATGGAGCTGTCCCACCTTCTCGTGGAGGGTCATTTTCGCCAGCAGCTCCTCCACACGCTTCTCAATCTCTTCCCAGTCTCTCATACTCATACTCTTACTCTCTTCCCAGTCTCTCATTTTCTTACTCTCTTCCTACTCCCCGGTGATTCCCGTGGATTCAATGCTCTCCACAAACTGCCTCTGGAAGATCAGGTACAGAACCAGCAGCGGCAGAATGGACAGAAGGGTCCCGGCCAGGGACACGGACTCGCTGATGGAGCCCGCAGCCTCCTCCCCGTAAATGGCCTCATACTGCAGCGTGAAGCTCTGAAGCTTTAAAGGCAGCGTCTGGATCTTCCCGCCCCAGAGGGTGTTGCTCTGATACGTCTCGTTCCAATAGAACACAAAGGAAAACAGCATGCTTAAGATCGTGGCTCCCTTTGCCATGGGCATGGAGATCCGGGTGAAGATCTTCCATTTTCCCGCGCCGTCGATCTGTGCGGCCTCATCCAGCACCAGGGGATAGGAGGCAAAATAGCTGTAGTACACGAAGATGAAGATCGCGCTGTTCAGCCCCTGCCCAAGGATGGCAGGCAGGAACTGGGCCCAGACGGTGTCCGTCAGATGGTAGTTGTCAAACAGCACATACCGGGGAACCAGCATCACCTGGGAGGGCAGAAGGAATGTGACCAGCACCAGCACCAGGATCAGCTTCTTGCCGGGGATCTGAAACCGGGCGATCCCGTAGGCCACCACCGCCGTCACCGCCGTCTGCAAAATAGCCGGGATCAGGCTCATCACCATGGACATGGCGAAGCTGGAGGCAAAATCCAGCGTCTCAAAGGCCGTCTGGAAATTGCTGAGGCATAGCTCCGTTGGCACCCAGGTAACGCTGGGGTCCGTCAGATCGCTGGCGGACAGGAAGCTGTTCACCACCATGTAGAGGATGGGATACAGGTACACAAAGCCCATGCCGATCAGTATGATATACACAAATAATTTTACCGCAAAGCTCTTTGATCTCTTCTTTATCTTCATCACGCCTTCTCCTTCTTACTCACCAGCCAGAACAACAGGCCAACCACCGCCAGAATCAGCAGCACCAGCAGGAAATAGATCCAGGACATGGCCGCCGACAGGCTGTACATCATAGAGGTATTAAACAGATTTTCCGAGATCTCCCGGTTCACCGCCTGCTCGGAATAGTTGGCGATGGTGACCACGGTATAGATCGCGTTGATCAATATGGTGGGCGCCATGTGAGGCAGTGTGATCTTCCAGAATTTCTCCCAGGCTCCGGCCCCGTCGATCTCCGCCGCCTCATAGAGGCTGGGGGAGACCTTCTGCAGGCCCGCCAGGCAGATCAGGATCTGAACGCCGGAGAACCACAGGATCAGCACCAGATTGTCCAAGATAAACACGCAGGGGTTGCTCACCACGCTGGGCAGACTCGTAAGGAACAGCATCAGCTGAGAACCCTCGTCCGTGAAATCCACCGTATAGCCCGTCAGAAGCTTGCTGATGACCGGGCCGCTCATGATGATCACCGGCATGAAAAATACCGCCCGGAAGAAGGTCCTGCCCCGGAACCGGTTGTTGAGCAGGATCGCTATGATCAGGGAAAATACCAGGATCACCGGCGTCGCACAGCAGATCAGCATGGCGGAGGAGGACAGGCTCAGCTTAAAGGACGTGCTGACGTTCCAGGCGTAATCATAATATTCCAAGCCCTCCCATTTCAGGTTCACCTTTCCCGGTGTGATGGACACCGCGTTGAAGCTGTAGAGAATGCTGTTGATAAAGGGCAGCAGCGTGAACGCCAAAAAGCCGATGAGCCATGGGGAAAGGAACAGAAGCCCTTTTAAGGTATCCCTCCTTTTCGCCGTTCTGTATTTTGTCTTTCTGTAGGTTTTCGTTTGGTTCCTTTTTACCTTTGGTTGTATCGCCATCTTATCTCCCATCCTGTGCCGGGTCATCTGTCGGCCACCAAATAATCCGAAGCCGGGATCACAAGCCCCTGCTCCGTCACATACTCCTGGTTTAAATAATTTACATAGATCGTCTTGCCGTTGTCGTAGGTCACCCTGGCCACTCCGGTATCCAGCATCTCATGGGCCTGGATCCGGCTGCCCTCCACCTCCTGTAAGGCTCCGCCCACGTAGGCATAGACCTCCCGGATCACCTCCGACCAGTCCCCGTAATTCAAGGAGAAATAATCCTCCAGGGGCGTGTCGATGAGCATCTCGTTGTCCGCCGCCATCACGATGAAGGAGGGGTAGGCGCCGTACTCCACCATCTTCAGGCGGTTGGTCTGGTTGTAAAAGCCCTGATTGGCGTAGGACGCGTAATAATCCACGCTGCCCTTCAGCACGATCTGCAGGAAAGGCACGGAATCCGTCTCGAACAGGTACTGGCTGTTCTTAAGGGGGATATTCGTATACTCCCCGGCCTGATTCCAGAGATACTGGTTGGGGGTCTCCAGCAGCAGCTCCGTATTCACTTCTTCAAGAGCCTGAAGGAACAGCTCCTGGCTCTGAAGCCTTGTGACAGGGTCATTTCTGGAATAATCCCCGTAGATCATATTTCCCAGATTGGCCACATCCAGCGCGTAATCCGCATATTTCTCCGAAAGCTCCCCCAGCGTCTCGGCTGCCCGGACGGGATGGGCATAGTATTCGGTGGGATACATGAGGCTTAGATTGCTCCGGGTGTAGGCGGAATAGCTCCGGGAAATGCTCAAGGCCGCCGTGGAGGCGGTTCTGGCCTGATCCTCATTGAAGCTCACCGGGTCCACATAGAGGTAGAACCTGCCGCCGTTTTCCGAGACCGCCGTCTGAAGGTCCGCAAGGCCGCTCTCCCCGCCCAGGCCCGTATCCGCCTTCGCCGAGCCGTATTTCCCGCCGCCGATGCCGCCCTTTTGCCAGCCCTCGTAGGACACGGAGAGGTTGGTGATCCCGCCTTCCTTTAAGTCTTCCACGATCCCGGCGGCTTCCTCCGTCGTGGTCAGCCGGTTATAGCCGTTAAAGAGGATCCCCTCCCTGACGGTTCCCGCCATCACATGAAGGTACAAAGGCATCTGCGTATCCACCCGCTCCGTGCCCGACAGCGCGCCGCTCTCCTCAAGCAGCTCCCGGTACCGCACCGCCATGGCGGAATAATTGGCCTCCTCCTGCTCCATAAAATAGAAGGTGATCCGGCTGTCAAAATCCAGCGGCTCCTCCTGGGTGGTCATGATGGTCTTGCCGCTCTGGTTCACCGGATAGCTGTAAGCCTGACGGTAGTCAAACCGGGCGCCGCCCCAGTTATAGGCGGTGATCATGCCCGCCGGGGAGGCATAGACGGAGGCATGCTCCGCTCCCTCTTCCACCACGGCCAAATAGGCGTTCTGATCTACCCCATGTACCGCCCCATAGACCGGCATGGTGATCCCCGGCGTGTCCGTCAGATAGTCGTTGTTGCGCTTTGCCACCAGATCCCCCGCCACGGACAGCTCGTCCACGGACACATCCTTCCCGTAGATCCGCTCATCATAGACGGAGGTGTAGGTGCCTGCCTTATTGTAGCGGATCAGCGCGCCGGAGCCGTCCGGGATCAGGATGTACCCCGGCGTCTCATCCTCCCGCACCGTTCCGAGGAACGGCAGAATCCAGACGGACTGCAGCTTGAATTCCCCGGTCTCCCGCAGGCTGTCCCGCTGCACCTCTATGGTGAAGGAATCCTCCGAAAGCTCCATGGTGAAGGACAAGGATATCCCCGCCGCCCCGAAGGTAACATCGCAGGAGGCCTCCTGCTCCCCCCACGTAAAGACCGTCTCCGTGCCGCTGCTTCCCAGAGAAGCCCGACTGGACTGGCAGTTGACGTTTAAGTAATCAATGGTCAGGATGGAATTTGCCATGGCGGACCAGGTCTCGTTCATGTCCTCGGGCTTTGCCTGGGACAGTCCGCCCCACACGTACCCCGTCTCCTTATTGAGGATCCGGATCCCCCTGGTCTCTTCCGAATAGTAGAGCGCCAGACCCTGACTCTCCAGCTTCTTCTCAAAGCCCGTCAGGTCCGAAAGACGGTTCTCCGCCTTCCGGTCATCCTCCTCCGCCTGGGTGTATCTGCAGGAGGTCACGTCCAGAGCGGAGGAATCCGGCACCACGAATTCCACCGTCTCCCCGGCGCCGCTACCGCCCGTATTCCCGGCGGCGTAAGCCCAGGACACGGGCA
>CALWLN010000232.1 GCA_944381535.1 uncultured Lachnospiraceae bacterium | reverse complement strand
CAAGCCAGGACTGGTTGAACTGCCCCTGTTGGAACCACAGCTTTGCGGAAAACAGGAAGAAGCTGTTCTGCATAGAATCCCAGTTTCCGGACATTATTTCCCGTACACCATAATCCTCTCCCGTCAGAAGCACATCCGGCTTTACCCCTTTCGTACACGCGCGTATCTCCGCTCCAATCTGCTCCAGATCTGTATCGGTGCCCGCATACGATGCGATGGCATCAAAACGCCAGCCGTCTGCGTCGTAAGGCTCTCTTAAATAACGCTGCAAAACTGAGTCCTCTCTGCGCCACAACAAATCTCTTGCCGTTTCACTCCCCAGATCATTTTCAATCCCGCCCCACTTATGTGTATATTCCGTAGGCCATTTTTCAAAATGAAACATGCCGCTGTAAACAGAATCCTGGGATTCAAACGCCCCGGGAAGCGGCTGGTGACCATTCATATTGGTGAAAATACTGTTGGGCTGGGAGTAGGAAAACACGGCATCGATCATCAGCTTCATGCCCTTCCCGTGTACCTTCCTGCAAAGCTCTATGAAATCCTCCTCATTCCCGAAATTGGGGGAAATTTCATAATAATTATTAGGTCCATATCCCGCATTGGACTCGCTGGTCCACATGGGATTCACATAAACTCCCCCCGCACCAAGCTCCTCTATATAGTCCAGTTTGGATATAATTCCCCTGATATCTCCTCCATGGTAGTCATAAAGCCCCCGCCGCCGCCCGTTCCAGGGAATCGTCTTCTTCAATCCACTCTCCGTGACATCGTTCAGGACGTCCCCGTTGCAGAAGGCGTCCGGCATAATGGAATACCAGAGAAGCCCTTTCGCCCAGTCCGGCGTCTTTAAGCCCGGCACAAGCACAAAGCAGTCTCTGCACACCGGAGCGCTTTCCGACATGCCCTCCGCCCCAAAGTAAGCATACCCTTCCTGCCCTCTGACGCAGAAGCGATAGTAATACCGGTGCTCCATGGCCGGTATCGTACCCTCCCAGAACTCATAATACCCCGTAGCGTCGTCTTTCCCTCTGACCATGGCAATCTCTTGCCAGCGGCTCCCCTCCCGGGAATACTGTATCACAGCCTCCGACACTGCGTCCTTTGCGGCTCGCAGGCGCACCGTCACACAGTCCTCCGCCCTCGGCTCAATATTGGATATAAACCCTTTTCCCTGATCATGAAAAAGTTCAAATGGCATCTTTTTATCCTCCTTATCTCTGATATTCTACTTCACAGATTTTTTTACCTTTCATTACTGCTTCGGCTGCCATTGTCCCTGCCGCCTCGCCCACCGGTGCCATATTCCCTGCCACGCGATAGCTGGCATGCGCGTAAAAGTCTCCGCTGATACATCGTCCGGCCAAAACTAAATTATCAATATCTTTGGGCAGGAGCGCACGAAAAGGAATATCATATGGCTGCATCTTGATTCCATCGTCTGTAAATCCTTTTCCCCCATCATTTTCCAGGGAATGAATATCCACCCAGTACCGCACCAGGCAGACTGCATCCTCATGTCTGCGTCCCACAATCATATCTTCCACAGTAATGGTATATCTTCCGTGAATTCTTCGCCCTTCTCTTACTCCGATACATTCCGGAGTGCTAACCAGCATCAGATTGCCAAAAACATCCGGCGCTCCATTTCGAAGCGCGCCCACCAACCGGTAGATTTCCCTTCTGGCATTCATGGTTGCTTCCGTGAGTTCGTTCACATTACAGCCGCGTTTTCCATATTCCTGATTGGCACTTAAGATATAAATTTCCCCACACAAGGGCTGAATGGACGGACACCCGATGGAATACGGTGCCCCTACAGCATCAAGCACCCCCTTCAGACGGTTCCGCGCGTCCCAGAAGGGATTATCCGGAAATGAAATATACGTATTTGCTCTTTCATCAAGCCCACTGACCAATGCAATCATGCTCATAGGCTGTGCCTTACCGTCTGATGGTCTTCCATAATCATAGGAACAACCCGACATGGCCGCCACATCTCCATCACCGGTAGCATCAATTATTACTTTTGCATGAAAATCAATATGCCCTGATTTTGTAATCACGCGAACCTCTTTTATCTGATGTCCATCCGTCTTTACATCACAGACCTGGCTGTGAAACATCATTTCTACGCCGCTCTCTGTACAGAGCTTTTCAAGGACATATTTTTGTATTTCAAAAATCGTAGCCGTCCCCTGTTCTTTTTCATGATATACAATCGTCAAAAATTCTTTTAGGAGGCCTTCCTTGTCTCCGCTGTCCAGCGTCATGCCCACCAGGCCGGCTGTCCAGGTGCCGCCCAGACATCCTCCACGTTCAACCAATGTAACTTTTACACCTTTTCTGGCAGCCGCAATTGCCGCCATCGTGCCGCTGACACCTCCGCCAATAACAAGTACATCCGAGTTTCTCCACATTTGTATTCTCCCTGTATCCTCCAATTGATAAAAATTACAAATCATGCGCTTTCTTCATGTCGCAATAACAATTCATATCCGGCTGTCAAATCTAATTCATACGAAAGTCCCACTCCTCCGGAATCATTTCCGCTGCTTTGGCAGGATTCTCTCCCTGCTTAGCGAGCTTCTTTTCCTGCAACTGAATCCAGAACTCTGTAGCCTTGCAGTTACCTTCTCTGACATGCACCGCAAAATCTATCGGGTCATTTCCGGCTGCTGTTACTGCCTTATCATATTGCTCCAAGGCAAGACAGGATATGGCATACTCCAGCTGAATCCAGCCGTCTTTCCTGACCGCAGAAGGTAGCCTTTCCACCTGCTCCACAACGCTTTCATGCTTCTTGGCCGCTGCCAGGATCTCCAGAACAGCCCGGGCCAGTGATACATCATCAGACTTTATATTCAGCGTACACAATGCCTCTTCTACTGCCCTTTCCCATTTGCCCTGCTTCCACGCAAGACAGGCCAACGCATAGTGTGTCCAGGCATTTTCCTGAAGTTCCACGGATCTTAACAATAAAGCTTTCGCATCCTCCAGGCGATTCTTTACATGATAAATCACGCCCAGTTGAAGATGGGTGTACCAGTTACTGACGTCCCTGCCTCTGACAGCCTCCTTAAGAAGTTCTGTAAAGGTTTCTCCCCACATCCAGGAATCCGGCGCCTCCTGGGGCATATGTTCCCCCAGCGTTCCCTCTTTTAACAGGCGAAGCCAGGACCTCTGTTCTTCTTTGATATTTCCAAACTGCAGATGATAAGACAAGGGTCGGATATCTCTGCCGGCCCGGGCCATCTCTTCCAGGGCACCCCAGCCGCTTCCTTCCAAAAGTACTTTATCCGCAGGACGCTTCATATGGGTAGCCGTACGCAAAACTTCTTCCAAACCATAACCTGAAACAATCTCTTCTGCCGCTGCTTTTGCCCTGTCATAGCTTCCATGGGCTGCTGCCGGATCCATCTGAATCGCCCCATAGCTCTCTACCCAGCTCCAGGCTGTATTGGGCGGCATTGGAATACACTCATACTGAGTCTGCCCAAGTCCTGCCTGAATTTCCGCATAATGGCCATTCATTCCCTGAGTTCCCAACACCTTCTGCCAATTATCCGCGCCCCTGCTCTGTCCCCAGACAAAAAGCTTCCGTCCCTGCATCATAGAAGTAGAAGCCTGACAAAGGCCATAACCGTCCTGATCAACATGGGCTATAAATTTGTAGTCAGCGTCCTTTGTCCTAAAGAAATGATCGCAGGCACTTTGATTCTGAACCGGATAGGTCACATCACGCTCCGGCGTCTGCAAACTTCTTTTCTTTGATATTCTTCCACCATAATTCACATAGGCCTCGCTGGCAGGCACAATGACCCGAGCTCCAGCGTCTTCTGCCACCGCTATATTACTCCACCAATAGGTTGGGACTACTGTTTCATTGGGATTTACAATTCGCGTTCCAATATACAAGCGGCGGCTGTCTTCCGGCAGCCAGCAATCCATCTGATAGGTACAGCCCCGAATCCGTTCGTATTCGTAAAAGCGCGCCACCGGCGTACCGTCATCCGCCTTAAGGACAGCTGTATACACCGGCGAGCAGGTAAAGGGGGAATGTCCAATAATGCCAAAGTTCCATTCTACTCCACCACAAAACCAGGCCGTGCGGGTAGCAAGATTGCCAAACACAATCTCTTCATTGGTAAGCACCAAATCCCTGTGTGCCTCTTTATCATACAGCTGCCACAGCCGGGCTCCTAAAGTCGGCAGGAACACCGCTTTTACATACTCATTTTCAAGGACTACCGATGGCAGCTCTGCCTCCTCAACTTCCCTGGTATACAGATTCTGCTTCCGATATGGAAAACTATCTTCCAAGAAGCCATATCCCACATACAGGCCATCCTCTTCATCCAGCTCACTCTTCGTAAGCTGCTGAACATTCTGTGTCCGAAAGATAGGCGGCACACTGCTCTCTCCCCCCAGCTTTGCCATTTTTACCCGATATTTTTCAAAGCACATGGTTGTCATTTTTGAAATCCCCTCCCGATTTTTCCTTTCAGTCCGCTATTTTCATTTTAGGAAACACATAATTTCCTTATCAAATTTCAATTTTTGCAAAATAAATGGGATTATACCATTCATCACCAATTTCTGACAAAATAACTTCTCTAGTTCTTTGTTTCACTATTCTGCTACAGTCCGAAATTACTACACCCATATAAAAATAATTGTCTATATGATTATCCTTAATAAACTTATTGGAAAAAAATGTCGTGATAGAATATCCTTCTTTATTTTTAACAAATGCTGTCCTCATTAAATTCTCATCTAAAACAATATTAGCATTATTAAACACATTGCATGGCACAACCTTAATCTCACCACTGACCGCTTTTGGAAAAAGGAAAATACTATTATAAGAATATTCTTCCGTTCCACATAATATTAAATGTACCCCATCACTTGTCATTGTATCATATTCGTATGTAGCACTAATATATAAATCATCATCAGAAACTGAAAAAGTCAGTTCTATACCATCGGATAATTTTTTTGTCTCAATTTGGCAACATAATTCTTCTTGAGATTTTGTGCTTGCGAAATTCTTTGCAATTTTAAATGATTCCCCTATTTTTTTATGTATATTTCTTTCTTTGCGAATATTCCAATTGTCATCTACATACTTACACAATACACGATTAACGACTTTTTCTTCTATTATATCCATTGTATTTAATAGATAATTTGCCATATATCTTGATTTATCAACTGTATATTCTTTCTGCAATATAGTGTGAATGAAACTCTCTGGAAAGGCATTTGGAAAAGCATTTAAAATATCTAAAATCATCTTCTTAAATATGACATGCAGCTTTTGATGCTTGATATCTTTTTGAATATCATCCCATATAATCTCTTTATAATATTTTTCAGAAAAGAGGGCAATTTCATAGGCGCGGCATAAAAAACGTCCTGTTTCCAAAATTTTTTTGTAAAAAATAAAGTAATCTACTAACGGATATATATCCATATAAAAATGATACAATAAATGCAAGAGTGTAGCGGTAATGTTAAAAGTCGGAATTTGTTGATTGTAAAAATCACATAATTGCAAATTTGATTTTAAATATATCTCGTCTATGTTTATCATTGGATTATATATTTTTTTATGCAATTCCAAAACGATTGATGAATTTTTTATCATAACCGCATGATGCTCATTCTTCAACTCTGCTCTACTTTTTAATTTGAAGCCATTCTTTTTTAGCAATAATAGCGCCTTGTCATAATTATCATTATCTACATAGATATCAATATCATTAGAGACCCTGCTCATAGCATTTCCATATAGCAAAACTGATAAAATGGCCCCTTTAAATATAAAAAAAACAATTTGACTTTGCACAAACAAATTGCATACTTTTTTTAGCTCATATTTGTATGCCAAAGAACGTTTTCTATTATTATTGATTTCTACATAATCTTCGCTTGTAAATTCCTCAAATAAATTCCCAAATTTATCAAATAAACGATTGGTTCTCAATATACTTTTTTTATCATTATTATGATTTTTGAAAACATAAGATACCAGTTCATCATCCACACGCATATTTGTCTCTCCCTAAAATTCCAACCTAAAACATTATCTGTTTTTTTGTACATAGTTTTCTGCTTGTTTTTTAAACATTTCGGCGTACTCGCCATTATACTTCATTAATTGTTCGTGGCTCCCTTCTTCATATATTTCTCCATTTTTAATATAAATAATTTTATCCGCCATAATGGTCGATGATAATCTGTGCGATACCATAAATGCAATCTTCCCCTGTGTGAGTTCTTGATATTTTTTCATAATCTCATACTCGCTGACCGCATCCATCGAAGCAGTAGGTTCATCAAATATCATTATCTGACTTCCTTTATAAATTGCCCTTGCCAAACCAATCCGTTGAAGCTGCCCTTTTGATAAATTGATTCCTCTTTCAAAATCGCTACCAATAAGAACATCCAAATATTTTTCTAAAGGTTTAAAAATTTTGTTCAACTGCGACTGTTTTACCGTATCACGTAATTTCTGTTCATTTCCCAACTGTTCTAGGTTTCCCAATGCTATATTTTCCCGCAATGTGAATGCAAATATTACAAAATCCTGAAACACTGTACCAAATAAACTTCGATACTGCTTTAATGGTATTTCTTTTATATTAATATTATTGACTAAAATCTCTCCTTCTGTAGGATCATAGAAACGCATTAACAACATCAATAAAGTTGTTTTTCCCGCACCATTTAATCCGACCAAAGCAATCTTTTCACCTTTTTGAGCCTTAAAACTAATATTATTTAAATTAAAAGCTGGATTATTGTCATACGAAAAACAAACATTTTTGAACTCCAATGTATTGATATCATTAATCAAATACGTGTTTTCTTCTTTATTTATTTCATCATATGTTTTCATTTTCAAGAAACTACGCAAATTTCCTATATATCCCAAAGAATAGCGCAATGTAGATAATACCAGAATCGTACTATCAAACAAATTAACAAATGAAAAAGCCGTTGCCGAATAGAAAGTAAATTCACCCAATGTTATTTCCCCGGACAATGCAGCTTTTACAAACCAAATATACACCACCCCTTGAGAAACTATATTCAGCAATGTTGTTACCAGTGTTATAATGCCATATTTATTATAATGTGCAACATTCTCTGCATGATACTCATCAAAAGCTGTATTTGCCTTACTCTGTATATACTCCTCTGCATTATTTATACGCAATTCCTTAAACGCATTTTTATCGTAGAACAAACTAAACAAATAGGCTATCCTACGGCGCTTCGGCGCTAACCGATTGCTCATGTCAAACGATTTATCACGATACCTGTTATCTATATAAGCTGCTGGCATGGCAAAGGCTGCTAAAATTATCACTATAAGTATATTAAAAGACAACAGTATACATACACTGGCAACTATTTCTGTTATCGTAACAAAAACTGCGATTATTGTTTGTACCGAATGCAGTGGTGAAGAATTGACGCCCATTGATGCCTTTTCTAATTGATTATAAAATTCTGCATCATAATAATTCTTAAATTGTGTTGTTTTACATTTATTTATAATCAAATTTCGAAAATAATTACCAATTTTATCACCTATATTATTTGCTATGTAATCTTCGGTCCATCCGATAAAATAAGAAAGACATTGAAAAAAAATATATAGCAGAAGAAATATCCACATTCGTGAAGAAATTCCATTACCTATCATGCTTGAAATGCTATCAATTATATCCTTATTCAGATAATTTTGCAGCAAAGGTAAAAGCCCCTTTATTACACCAGTTATTATTAATACAACCAGCGCTATTGCGTTCACTTTTTTTATGCAATTCAGCATAAATGTAAAATTCATCACATTACATTTGATTGTATTTCTTACGTTTGACATTTTGCGCTCCCCCCCTCATTTCAATTCAACTTTATCATATCGCTTTACTATTGTTGGACTTTCCATTAACAGCTCAAGACTGTTTTTTATCTGTTTATAAACAGTCTTTTTCATATTTTCACAGAATTCGCTTTCAAAACTTTTTTGTTTCCAACAACGTTTGCACAAATTTGCGCACCAACACTCCATACAAGGTGTTGCTGTTTTTTCATAATCTTTAATTATATTCATTACTTTAGAAATGTCGAAACCGTCAAAAATAGTTCCTATGCAATTTGTCTCATCATCATAAGATACCTTTTCGCAAGGAAATATATTTCCGTTAACATCCACAAACATCCTTCTGCTTCCAATATCACAAGTACCCGCAGGCCAAAAAAAATTGTTACTATTTCTCGGACGCATCTGAAATATTTCAGCTATATCCTTATCATACAAATTTGTTATATTATTTGATAGCATATGATTTTTCCTTATACTTTCTTGCATTTCCTTCATGAAATTCTTTTTCGAATATTTCATTTCATAATTGTCTATCCCATCTTTGTATAACATTTCAAACTTTTCTCTGTTATACCCCGGTTCTACATAACTGTAATTAAAATCATTGGCATATGTATCATTGAAATGACCTATTACCTCATTCGTAAACTCTGGAAAAGCAACAACCGAATGAAAAATTATATTTTTCTTAAAAAAATCTGGATAAAATTCTTTTATGTATTGCAAATTTTCTTCAATGATATCGTATGTTCCCTTTCCATTATTAAACACGCGATTCATATCATGAATTTCTTTTGGTCCATCCAAACTAATCATGACATTAAAATCATACTTTACTATAAAGTCAACTATTGACTTATTAAGCAAACTTCCATTTGTAGTAGTTGTAAAACTAACTTTTTTTCCTGTAGTCTTTAATAAAGTATATTCAACGCACTGTCTTATCTGCTCAAAGCACATAAAAGGTTCCCCACCATAAAAAGATATCGTCAACATTTCTGAATCTGATGAATTTTCAATAAAAAAATCTATGCTTCTAATTATTGTCGAAGTCTCCATATGCCCCATCTCGTATCGACTGTCCTTATTATAAATATCTGATAAAATACAATATTTACATCTAAAATTACAATCTTTCGTCAATTCCAAAATAATCTGTTTTTGTCTATGATTTAACATATATTCTACTTGTTCCTCTGAATAAGGATACTTTGGCTCACAAAACTTATTATAAACGAGAAATTTGGCGTTTGACATCAATCCATTAATATATGAATAACCATCAATATGCTTTCGAATCAACGCTGCAGGGATTTCTTCATTGTTTGCACACAATTTTACTTCCTGCAAAAAATTATATGCACAGAAAGGAATTGTTCTAAATTTATTAGTAATCGGATCATATAATATATACGTTTCATTTATCTCAAAAATCTCAAACAGTGGTTTTATCATTTCTATTTCCTCCCTCACAAATCATCATTTAGGCAACCAAAAATGTATTTTGGTTGCCCAAAAATTATAAACTAGGCATAGTTATATGATGTCAAATTATAACGCATACTTCTTTTCTGATCATCATCTGATGTACCAAAGCATCTGCAAATACAACTAGCAAGAGCTTGCGTGTTTCTATTTGACGTTCGTACAATTCCGTAATACATACTCGTAGCATTTTCCATACCATGATTCTCCTTTCGTAAACTTTAAAAGATATTTAATACGGCCATGTGTATTACAAGTTAATTTTTTAAGGTAGTTAATTAGCGATAGCTGCCAGAAGATAGGTAATTCGTTAGTGTCGTTTTTTGTGGAGAACTATTACCGCTTCGGCAAGTACAGTAACAAGCACATCCGTATCCCTCAACAACCTTATTCGACATTCGCACAACTCCGTAATAATCCGATACACGTTCCATCACAGCTCACCTCCCTTTTTTGGAATCCTATAATTTCACATAGCCATATTTTTTGATATTATATATTGAGTATTTCAGATATTTCTATATCCGGCAACAAACTACTTAATTCTTTCATTTTCACAGCTAATTTTTCTCTGTTGCCAGGCAAATATGAATATTTTTCATATCCGTAATTATCTCCATCACAATAGGAAACACTTGAAAACACTACGGTATTGATTTTTTTTGATGCAACAGTCTCAATAGTGTGTATTGCTGCCTCTATATCCAAAACGTCATCCTGTTGATTTGCAATTACTATAATGTCATCTGGATTATAAGCCAACACAGTAAATAAAAATTTCAAATAATTCTCATTCCGGTTATCATCCATATTGAATTGTAAAATTGGATAATCTATACTCAAATAAACATCTTTGATTTCACTGGATTTCAAACCATTTTCTATATTCCAATCCAAAGTCTGCTTTTTATCCTTAAACCAATAAAATTGATCATTATACATTTCACATATCGTCCGAGAGCCTATCAATTGCGAGTTATAATTATTGGACAAAATCAGACATTCTTTACCATATTTTCTTTTTATACTACATTCCAATAAAATGCTGTCAACAATGCGCGAAACAGATATTAGCAATGTTCTATTTACCGCTTCCATATTAACGTTCGTGCCTATGTTGCTACTCACTTCATTTGTAAAATAAATGAACCTTCCATTCTTTCTAAATTCCGTTGATAACTTATCGACTAAAACGTGTTGTATCTTACCCAGATAAACAACATTTTTCTTACATTTTGCCAAAGAAAGTAAAAAATCAATGGTTTTTGATTCTAAATCATCAACCTTATTTTTCAAAAATTCCTGATTAGGTATAACAACAGTATCAATATCTTTAAAAAGATTATTTACTTTCTCTGTAGAGTAAAATATATCTGAAAGCTCAAAATTGATTATCTTGTAGTTGTGTTCAAGATTTCCTTTATAAAAAGTTGTAGCGTTAAATAAGTATTTTATATTATAGTTAACGATTTGAGGGTCACATAAATAATGCGCATTTGTATTATTCACAAACATTAAACCACTGATACCAATATTAAGATTTTTCAAATCGCTTTGCGCACCGAAATTCATATAATTGTTTAATTTAGCAACAACTGTATCATAATCAATCTTTTCCTCATCACAGAACAATTCCAATATTATTTTTGTCAACCTGGCACAGGCAAAACTGTTATCACCTATGCCGCCTCTTGCTTTATTGACTTTATCAACATATCCAACTATCCCACTAGCTAAAAAAAGTCCTTCGTGGTCAATTTGATACTCTCCTGGCAGCAAATTATAGTCCACGTTTACGCCTATAACCGTATCCAATACTGCCGGATAACAAAATCTCTCATTATATGTTGATACGATAACAATATTATTGTCATATGCTTTCTTACAAATATTAGTTATAACATCCGCTTCCCTTTTGTCTTCTGGTTCTATTCCTATACTAATATTTATAATATTTATATCGCTATTTATACACCAATCAATAGCAGCACAAAGCGTTTCTGCCGTAGTGTAAAGTTTATTTTGAAAAATTTTAACGCTATACACTTCTACATTTTCAATATCACTAAGTGCTTGGTCAATTACATCGCCATGCATCAGTACATCAAAATCATACCCACTATCTAAGTAGGACAACGTACCGTCTTCTCCTCTACTAATTGTAATCCCTTTTTTGCAAGAATCTACACCACTGTCTAATATTGCAATCTTCAACATTTGTTTTCTCTCTCCCCATTTTTTATTAAAGCTTTCCACTCATTACCAACGTCAATAATATTATTCTTTAATTTTACTCTATAAACGTCTGCTTCTATGTAAACGGTAGATAGTACGTACCTTGTGCGCTGTTGCCTTTTATGCGAAAATACTATCATCAGTAGCGTAGTTCCTTGAAAACAACATATTACACTGCAAAGGGCAGATATTGGCTACTTCCGGCA
>CALWLN010000231.1 GCA_944381535.1 uncultured Lachnospiraceae bacterium | reverse complement strand
TTTCATCAGGTGCGCATTTCTTTTAATAAATTTTCAAAACCTGTCCCGGGTGAATAAGATTCGGATTTGATATACCATTATCGGCAGCAATCTTCTGATACGTTGTACCGTATTTAGCGGCAATACCCGACAATGTATCTCCCGACTGTACCGTATATGTCGAATATCCGTTTGAACCACTATTCGTACCCGGTATTTTGATTTTCTGGCCAGGATATATCAATGAGGGGTTTGCAATACCATTATAGTTTGCAATAGTTTGATAAGAAATCCCATACTTTTCTCCTATTCCCCACAGCGTATCTCCGCGCTGAATAGTATAGACAATTTCATTTACCGGTTCCGGATCTGGCACAGGCGTTGGAACAGTTTCGGGTTTCTCACCAGATTCAGTATTCATACCAGCGATAATACCTGGGTAATCTCTTACGCTATAGTTCCTGTCCACGTTGCCGTTTATACCGTCTACCCGTCCCTGCGACGTATACTGAACAATATGCGCGTACGACAACCTCGGTTTATATCCTTTGTCGTCCCAGTCTGCCAGCCACATATCGTAGTTTTCCCAAAGTGATTTATCGAAGTAGTTATTGTAATAATCGTAGTTAGTATAGACCATTACATAATATCCAGCAGCTTCTACTGTCTCGCAAAACGCTCTTGTGAACGCTGTTACATTTTCAACTGTAACTGGAACGTTGTTGTCACGCATATAGCGCACACTGTCGTATTCAAAGTCATAAGCAATGGGATATTCCAGCTTATATTTCTTGGCAAGTGCTATACAGCACTGTGCCTCTCGCTTTGCGTCATCCACGGACAAAGGATAACCAAACCAGTAGATACCGCACTTCACGCCAGCGGCTGTTGCACTGCTCAAATTATTTATCGCTTCCGAATCGAGTGTTGTTGAGAAACCGCCTCGTATCATTGCAAAAGTTATTCCGGAGGATCGTACTTTTTCCCAATTAATCGTTCCCTGAAATTCTGAAACATCTACGCCAAATCCCAATTCTACGTTGCCGCTCATTCCTTATTACCTCCCGAAATCATATTTCTAAACGCCTCATAAAGCCCTGTAGACGCAAGGCCAGATATAAGACCACCGAGGATTATTTCCGGGGTTACTCCCCAGCTTATCCACATGTTGAGCAGTACCCCCAGTAATCCCATAATAAGGGGAATAAACCTGTTTATCTTGTCTGTGGGTATGAGGTTTTTCAATATGTATCCTACGCACAGGCATATTCCCAGCACTATAACTACTACGTATTCTCTAAGTTCTGATATATCCATTTAAAAGCACCTCTTTACATTCCTAATTTTGTAAAAATAAAACCGATTACAACACCAACGATAGTGGTGGCGATATACCCTAATACTTTCCTCCACATTTCACCGTCTCTGTCTTCTATCGTTTTAAGGCGTTCCCCCTGATCTTTTTGCTCTTCCAGCATTGATTTCATACTACTTGCCAGTTCCGCTACGGAAACATTAATATCAGCAATTCGTTTTACTGCGGTTTCTAACACTTCTATACGTTTGTTGAGACGACGATGCTCGTCTTCCATACGCTTGCAAAATTCTTCATGTTCAGCTCTTTGTATTGGTGCGTCCATCAGTTCCCCTCCTATTACTTATTGTCCATTGCATTGGCATCACGTCCTTTAATTGGTTTGTGTAACGGTGTTAAGCCATTCGGGTGCGTCAGGTATCGTCAAGGTTTCAGGAGCATCGAGCCAATTTGAATACCAGTTGCTTAGTTCCGCTAACTGCTCAGGAGATAGATTTGCATACCAAAGTTGCCCACGATTAATTATTGGGAAACATTCTGTCTCTCTTTGTCGGCGTATGGTTGCTTTTTGGTTTTCGGCATTAATTTCTAATAATCTTTCTTCATCAAAAACTAGCGTTCCATCAACAAGCTTGTACGCTTGAAAAATGTCCGCAAAGTGTTGTTGCTCACTTTCTGCTAAATCGGTTATCTCTATACTATCGGAAATATCTCCTATAAAGCAGAAGTCTGATATATAACCTTGGTTATTTGTTCTTACTTTCATTGCATTTCTCCTATTCTGTAAATCGGGTTATTCCATATACAGCCCATATCCACGAACCTGAAGACCCTCCAGTTTTCTTTAAAATTATATTATTGCCTGAGGCAGTAAGTGTAAAAGTTATATATCCTGCATTAGATGTGAGTTGCATTGTGTAGCCGGTTGTTAATGCAGGCAAAGTGCACCAAGTAAGGCTCTCTCCGCTACCCGGAAACCCATTAATACAAAGCATCGCATATTGTAATGCGTTTGTTAAAGTTGCGGTTGAACCGCTTGAAGAGAGATTCCCAGCAAAAAGTGTTGTAAGTCTAAAATTTGAACCATAAATTTTATTTCCATATACATAATTCCACGGCCATGTGGATGTGCCAAGATATCCGCTTCCGCCGCTTTCGTATGGAAGGAATCCACTTTTAGGTGCTCTTAAATATCCATCTGTCGACCCGTTTGGCAGTCCCAGGCCATAATAGTTTCCGTCTGAAACGCAATAGGGTACTTTCAAAAATTGTCTTACATTTCCTCCGTCTATTGGAGCCAAAGTATTTGAGTCTTTAAAGCCTGCGATATAATCAATTTCTGATAAGCTTAGAGCGGCAGATGATTGATATCTCATAGTTGCTCCGGTCATACTTTGTAAGCTGCTATGTGTATGACTCTTTGCCGCAAAGGGCGTCTTACTGACATCAGCGGTTATCTCTTTTAAAAACTCCACCGGCATTGCAACTTCCATTGCGTCCTTTTGCGACACCATACCGATGCCTACGCCCTTACCGGTACTTCTTAAATCCAGCAAAACTATATCTGTAGGAATATCCGTAGACAAAGTGATAGGATTAGATTCAGTAAAGTAATCGCCTATTCTCAACTGAATATCGTAGCCATAATCAATTGAAAATTCGGGATAACTGTCATCTAAAAGGTCATAAACTCCGTTTAGAGAATATGGCGGCGAACCAAATGGAATGAAATTAAGATTATCCCAGAGAGTTTCTGTCTTCCGTTTGCACAATATCTCTGCCACTTCAACCGTATTTTTATTATTGACAGAAGAAACGGTATATTGTATCTCGATCTTAAGTCTCTTTCCCTCATCGAACAGTTCGCCGCTTTCATTGATTCTTGCCACGTTAAATTTAGTTATTGTCGGATTAGAATAAGCTAACTGACGGATAATATCAGAAAAGTCTGTAGCGCCGGAAGAACGCCCTCGTGAATCCGTTACAGTAACGCTTATCGGTATATAGCCACTTTTATCAATCGGATCGGTAGTAAACACCCAGTAATTTCCAGATTTTGACGCGGCGTACGATACACCATCTACCACAGCTGAACAGCCGGATATGGACGAGCCATATATACCAGATGCAGACACAGAAATTTTAATCTTCGATTTTGATTGAACGTATCCACCGAATTTAGAGTTTAAATTTGATACCGTTTCTGAATGTGAGATACTGTTAACCGATGGCTTTACACTGCTTGGAACACTTAAAGAAAAATCGACTTCTTTTGTGCCAATTAGCGTAGAGCCGCTATACGTATGACATGTTATAGTACCGGTTTCCTTTGTATCGGATGGTATTTGATTTGCGAGAGATAACGGTGGCGTCCACGATACTGAGGTTAACGACGTTTTACTTATTATTGTGTCACTGCTGCCTCCAAATTCGTAAATAAGTGTATGAGTAAAACCGGATGACGCTCTTGATGTGAGAGATATTGAATAAGCTTGTCCCATTATCATAGATGCCGGAACGGAAGGCGTAGTTGCTCTGGGTATAGTCACCAATGTTAGAATATTTCCAGACGAACTCATCGTTCCTGGAGTATAGTATACTTTGGCCATATCCAGAGTAAATCCTATAGATACTTCTTTACTGCCATCATTATCGTGCGTTACCGTGTATGTAGCATTATCTATGATGTTTATAGTCTCGTTAACCCCACAAGACATCTGTGGATCATTGGCTCTACTTCTTGACGCTACTACCTTTCCATCTACGGTAATACTCGCACCTAAAGCATACATCCAGAAGTCGTATCCTCCGGATATTAGCTGTAGTTTAAACGTCAAAGGGGACGTGTTTTTTTCTATGTTATAATCACCTTCCGTGACCGTTAATTTTAAAGTCCAGGTCCCACTATATGCATAGAATACTGCCATATTTCACCAACCTTTTACACTCTGAGTTTAAACGACAGATTACCGTTTTCACGTGATTTTATAACTATATTTCCTATAATGATGCTATTTAAGAACTCTGCGTCAGTTACATACAACATGTCGTCTTCAAAATATGCAACTTCGTGCCCTTCGTTTTCCGAACTCGAATCCAGACGTATGAAAGATAACTTATTATTTGCAAGCTGCACATGAATTGGGTCGCCCGATCTTCCTATTTCAACGCCGTTTATACCCATGTGAATATAGG
>CALWLN010000230.1 GCA_944381535.1 uncultured Lachnospiraceae bacterium | reverse complement strand
CGGGCAGTGAGCTTAGTACCGCTGCGTCTTTCGCTGAGCGAGAGCGCGTCTGCGATAACAAATATGCCATCCAGGGCGACCTCCAGACAAAACCTAAAAACTTCTGGTCCTGTGAAAAGCAAGTGTGCCTGGTTGCAAATTCCCCACCCCGTGAGCAGTAACGGAAACGGCAAATTTATTTGTGGTTTCCTATAGAATATTTGTTTTTGTAAGGATTTTATGGTATGATTACTTTCAATAAAAATCAGTAAGAAAAGAAGGAAAGAAGACAGGATGGATAACCAAAACAATATTCGAGAGTCTGAGACAGCTTTATGTCTTTCAAATAAGCGCATGGAAGCAGTTTTTTCCAAAACTGCCGATTCTTTTTACCTGGAAAAACTAACTGACCGGGAAACAAAGCAGTCTTATACTGTGGGCCACAAAGATTTGAACTGGTTCTGTTTTGCGGCAGAAAACGAGATTTTTTCTCCCCGTTCCGTGGAAGTCTGCTATGGGGGCTGCGAACAGATTCCGCTCAAAAATGGCGGCATCCATTTTAAGATAAGGCTTCATCTCAGGGAAAACGGCGTGACCCGGATACGGATGCTCTACCATCTTCAAATGTTTGCGGACTGCGCCATGACACGGCACCGGCTGGAGTTATGTCCGCCGGAAGGACAGGAATTTTGCCTCAGTTACCGCCAGGGACTTCCGGTCTGGACTTTTCCGGCCTTTTCGCTGCAGGGGAATCCCACGCCGGATGTACAGGTCATCAGCCTGGCGGAATGGAATGGGAATCAGCAGGAACATTCCTACAGCCCCCGAAGCATAGATTTTGGCAGCGCTGCCGAGGTCGAGCAAAAGGGGCCGGTTCTTTCCGCATTTTATCCGCAGACTCAAACCGGATTTCTGCTCTGCTATGAACACGGTTCGCCGGATACTCCCGGAGAAGACTATTACCATGTCCGTTTTTCGCAGGGGGAAGCGTGCCACAGTCTTGCCGTCCTCAGTGAAAATCCGGGCGTTTATCTTGAGGGGGAACGAGTCACGGATACCGTTCATTATAAGAGCCCATGGGTGGACTTCGGCGGATACGGCGGCGCCGGGCATGATGATGGCCTGAAAATGCTATGGCAATTCCTGCTTACCGGCATCAGCGAACAGAAAAGCCTGCGGCAGCCGTGCCTTTACTATAATACCTGGGCGGTTCAGCGAAAAGACCAGATGCAGGGCGGCAGTCTGACGGACAGAATGACCGAGCCGGAACTGCTGAAAATGCTGGATCTTGTCCATGAGCTGGGAATTGATGTCTTTGTCATAGACGCGTACTGGTACGACCGGTTTGGTGACTGGAATCCGTCTCCCGAAAGACTTCCCCACGGACTGAAGCCAATCCTTTCCCGCGCGGAATCCTACGGCATGAGGGTGGGACTGTGGTTTGAACCCACAACGGCCAGCGTAGATTCCAAAATTGTTCAGGAACATCCGGAATGGATTCAGACCGACCGTTTTGGCAGACCCATTGAACGGAACTGTTGGGATCAGAGAGGGTACCGGATGTGCCTTTCCTCCGGATATCGGGAATATTTTACTGACGTCTGCAAAAGATTTCTGGACGAGGGCGTTTCCTACATCAAATGGGACGCGTTAGACCCCACGGAATGCTGTTCCCCAAAGCATGCCCACGGGGATTTCCGCCATAGCCCGGACAGCCGTAGGGCGCGGGCACGCTGCAGGTATATCGAAGAATTGACCAGGATTGCCCGGGATTTAAATGTGTACGCTCCGGAATTGATCATTGAATTTGACGTGACGGAAGCGGACAGAGCCGTGGGTCTGAGCTTTTTTTCACAGGGGCGCTATTACTGGACCAACAATGGCGTGTTCGATTATGGAGATTACGGGGAAGGCCGGACGGTTACAGGGCGCAAGATGGTGTATGAGTATGGCCGGATGATCCCTCCTGTTTTATTTAATCACGCCCAGTATCCGAACGACGGGCTCAAAAACGGGAAAAACGCCGTTTTGAGCAGTCTTTTGGGACCGCTTGGATTATGGGGCGATTTTGCCGAATTGACAGAGCAGGAACGGCAGATGACCAAAGATCTGATAGCGCAATATAAACAGATCCGGGATGAAATCGTACTTTGCCGTCCCGAGATATCCGGCAAATTGGGAGAAGAAGGGGAAACCTATGGGTTTTCTGATCCCATATCCGGCTGCGGCATGCGGATTGTGTTTCATCCGGGACGAAGCGGGGACATTGAATTCTCTTTTCGGTGACTTTGCGGGTAAATAAGATTTTCGTTGCTTTTTTTGGGATTTATGGTATAATAGTTTCTGCTTGGCGAGGTTTTATCGAACCTGGCAGAACGAATACCTAAACATGGAGATGTACTCAAGTGGTCGTAAGAGGTCGCACTCGAAATGCGATAGGTCCGCAAGGGCGCGTGGGTTCGACTCCCACCATCTCCGTCATAATAGGAACATAAAAAAGATATGTTCCGCATAAACCCCGATTTTATCGGGGTCAATGTCATCGACCAGTTATAGGCATCTGATTGTAAATTATATCAGATGCCTATAATTATGAATAAGATGTAGTATAGAAAATAGTTTTATAAATTCCTTGTTTATGCTATATTATAATATATAATGTAGTATAGAA
>CALWLN010000229.1 GCA_944381535.1 uncultured Lachnospiraceae bacterium | reverse complement strand
AGTATGCCCGGGAGAGGGAAATCCCTTATTTCGGAATCTGTCTTGGAATGCAGATTGCGGTGATTGAGTATGCCAGAAATGTGGCCGGTATCAAGGACGCCAATTCCGGCGAGTTCGACGAGCAGTGTCGTAACAAGGTCATCGACTTTATGCCGGGACAGAGCGAGGATATCGACAAGGGCGGCACCCTCCGACTGGGGGCGTACCCCTGTGAGATCAAGCCCGGCACCACCATGGAGCGCTGCTATGAGAGCTCCTCCATCAGCGAGCGGCACAGGCACCGCTATGAATTCAATAACGACTACCGGGAGATACTGGAAAGCCATGGTCTGACCTTAAGCGGGACCTCTCCCGACGGACGGCTGGTGGAGACCGTGGAGATTTCCGAGCGGCCCTTCCATGTGGGCGTACAGTACCATCCCGAGTTCAAGAGCAGGCCCAACAGGGCTCATCCGCTGTTCAAAGGCTTTATCGGCGCGGCGTCCGCATATAGAAGCGGAGGTAAGGCATGAGCATGAAAAACGGATTTTTGAAAAGAATGCGGGAAAGCAGCATGGAAACGGCCATCCATGAGGAGTGCGGGGTATTTGGAATCATGGCCCCCGAACCCACCGATGTGGCAAATATTTCTTATTATGGTCTGTACGCTCTACAGCATCGAGGCCAGGAAAGCTGCGGCATCGTTGTGAACGATGACGGCGTATTCTCTTCCCACAAGGACCTGGGACTTGTCAGCGAAGTATTTTCCGGTGAGGCGCTTAAGAAGTTCCCGCAGGGAACCATGGCGGTGGGCCATGTCCGTTACGGAACCACCGGCGGCACCAACCGGAAAAACTGCCAGCCCATCGAGGTCAATCATCAGAAAGGCAAAATGGCACTGGCCCACAACGGGAATCTCTCCAATGCCGCAGAGCTTCGTAACGCCCTGGAGCTGTCGGGAGCAATCTTTCACACCACAAGCGACACGGAAACCATCGCCTACATCGTAACCAGAGAGCGGTTAAAAGCGCCCTCCATTGAGGACGCCGTCAGCCGTGCCATGAACACCCTGGACGGCGCCTATTCCCTTGTCCTCATGTCTCCCCAGAAGCTGATCTGCGCCAGAGACCCCTATGGATTCCGGCCCCTCTGTTACGGGAAAACGGCGGACGGTATCTATGTGGTGGCCTCGGAATCCTGCGCCGCGCGTGCGGTGGGAGCGGAGGTGATCCGGGATGTGGAGCCGGGGGAGATTCTTGTGTTCGGTAAGAATGGCGTCGTGTCCCGAAAGGAGCATTGCGGGAAGAAGGAAAAGAAGCTCTGTATCTTTGAGTACATTTATTTTGCCCGTCCCGATTCGGTCATTGACGGGGTATCGGTTCACACATCGAGAATCCGCGCCGGAAGGATACTGGCACAGACCCATCCCGTGGAAGCCGACATTGTGATCGGCGTTCCGGATTCGGGAATCGACGCGGCTCTGGGCTACAGTCAGAAGTCCGGCATTCCCTACGGCATCGGTCTTATCAAAAATAAGTATATCGGAAGAACCTTTATTTCACCCGGGCAGGGGATGCGGCTGGACCAGGTGAAGATCAAGCTGAGCGCGGTGAGAGAGAGCGTGGAAGGGAAGCGTGTGGTGATGGTGGACGACTCCATTGTGCGTGGAAATACCATGGGTCGTATCGTCAATCTGCTCCGGGAAGCGGGAGCGAAAGAGATTCATGTGCGCATTTCTTCCCCGCCCTTCTTACACCCCTGCTATTACGGAACCGATATTGATTCGGAGGAACATCTGATTGCCTGCAGGCATACGATTGCGGAAATTGCCGGGCTGATCGGGGCGGACACCCTTGGATATCTGCCGGTGGACAAGCTGGGAGACCTTATCGGAAGCTGCGGGTATTGCAGCGCCTGCTTTAACGGGGATTACCCCACGCAGATTCCCACCGATACGCGCAAGGACCGGTTCGAGCAAAAATTATCACGAGAGAAGAAATGAGGTACCACATGGGAATGGATTTTGACAGAAAGATTATTTTGGAGGACGGACAGGAGTATTACGGGTATTCCTTCGGGGAACCCGTGGATAAGGTATGTGAAATTGTGTTCAACACCTCCATGGTGGGCTACCAGGAGATCGTTTCCGACCCCTCCTATACCTACCAGGCGGTGGTGATGACCTACCCGCTGATCGGAAACTACGGCATGGCGGATGACGATTATGAGACGAAAACCCCCACCATCGGCGCCTTGATCGTCCGGGAATATAACGATACGCCCTCCAATTTCAGAAGCACCGCCACCCTCTCGGAGGTCATGAAGACCTATGGGATTCCCGGGATATCCGGCGTTGACACCCGCAAGCTGACCCGTTCCATCCGGGACCACGGCAGCCGGAAGGCACTTATCACAAGCGCCTCCACTCCCCGGGACCAGGGGCTTGCGATATTAAAGGAGACGGCTATTCCCACCGACGCGGTGTCGAAAGTGAGCTGTAAAGAAAGGTGGGTATCCCTGCCGGAGACGGAAAAGTACCATGTTGTGGCCATTGACTGTGGCATGAAGCTGAATATTGTAAGAAGCTTGAATAAGCGGGACTGCCGAGTGACGGTGGTGCCCTGGGATACCCCGGCTGAAACCATCAGAGATCTGAACCCCGACGGAGTATTTATCTCCAACGGTCCCGGAGACCCCACGGATGTGCCAGAGACCATAGCCACCGTAAAGTCCCTGATCGGAAGCCACCCAATTTTCGGTATCTGCCTGGGACACCAGATTCTGTCATTGGCATATGGGGC
>CALWLN010000228.1 GCA_944381535.1 uncultured Lachnospiraceae bacterium | reverse complement strand
GTGATTGGGCCTGTTATTGGTGCAACTGTAGGGGCTGTATTAGGATTTATTGGCGGTTTGATTGAATCATGAATTTTTGCACAGAAAAACTAAAGCGATACACAAATGCTATATAATATATCAATTGTTATTCGCGTTGATATATTATAATGGTATAAATAATATTTAAATGGGAGGTGTGTATATGTTTACTTTGGAGTGTGTATCTGAAAAAAATCCCTCTGTTCGTGGTTTTTGCTTGACTGATTGCGGTCCGTCTGAAGGTTGCAATCCTGATGACTATTGTCATCCCGATAATAGTTGCAAGCCGGATGATCGTAAGCGTTAAAGCTAATCACGGCAAGCGTGCGAATGAAATATTCACACGCTTGTTCTTTTATTCAAAATATTAAGGAGTTGATATAAATGTACGAAATAAACAATGGAGTGGTTTATGTTAAAGGTGCTAAAAAGGGGGCAATTTATGATTTTATTTCCGAAAATGTTTATTGGGTAAGCAGTGAAGCCTGCAGTTTGATTGATAAACTAATTATTCTAAATGGTGAAGATGCTTCATTTACTAAGGAGGAACGGGAATATATAGCATTGCTTGAGTCAAAACGGCTTTACCGAAGAGAAACAAAAATTAAGAAATATAATCCGTATATTAACAATATAAATAAATTGGAAATGGCTTGGTTAGAAATTACACAAGCGTGTAATTGCAAGTGTCTTCATTGCTATCAGGGCGATCAACATAAGTCGGTTGTAAATACTTTGACTTGTGGTGAATGGATACGAATTATATCTGAGTTAAAAGCTGAAGGTGTATCGCGTGTGGTAGTAATAGGTGGAGAACCATGCATACATAAAGATATTTGCGATATTGTTTTGGAATTATGTAAGCAAGATATTGATACTACGCTGTTTACAAATGCAACTATTATCAGTCCTCGCCTAATTGATTTAATAACTTATTATTCAAATAAAGTTTCCGTAAAAGTATCTTTATACGCAGATAATGCTATTGATCATGATCTGATTACACAATGTCCGGGTTCTTTTGATAAATTAGTAAAAAATATTAGGACGTTAGTAACAAATGGAGTTAGAGTAGATATTGCAGTTGTCGCTATGAGGGAAAATCAAGACAAATTATCCCACATTAAAGATTTTGTCCACTCATTAGGTGCCAATTATTCTAAATTTGATGTTATAAGAAATGTGTTTGGAGGGACACAGGATCAACACACTCCTACAAATCAGGAAATAATAGATAGTTGTTTGTTTTGTCGCCCACACTTTAGGGCTTCAAAGCAGAGATTTGATAATAACTGTTATAGAAATAGTTGCTGGTTTGGAAAAATCGCTATTACTGAAACAGGCGACATTCTTCCTTGTGTGTTTGAGAGAAATATCAGTTATGGAAATGTGAGAGAATCTTCTATTAACGATATTTTACAATCAAAACGTCTTAATGATTACTGGCATATGGATTTCAATTTTATTGAATATTGTAAAGATTGTGAATTTCGTTATTCTTGTAAAGATTGTCGTCCACTTGGTATTTCTGTGAAAGGAAGCATTACAAGTCAAAATCCTCGTTGTAAATATAATCCATATACAGGAGAATGGAAGTGATTACATGAATACAAAAAAAGAAGTAAAAGAACGTTATAAAATTTTATTAATATCAGTAAATAACTTATGGCGTTATAGTAATGTGGGAATAGATCAAATAGCAGGATATCTTCGAAAAAAAGGTTTCTGTGTTGATATTCTTTATCATCATAAAAATTTATACGTAGACGAAGTAATTAAATCCATTGATCTAAGTTATGATTTTTATGGATTTTCGATAAATTCGTCTAATTATAAATGTTGTTCGGAGTTATCTGATTATATAAAACGTTATAATAAGAAAGCAATGATCGTATTTGGAGGAGGATATCCAACCCGGTATTATCGGGAAATATTTGACTCATGTCATAGTGTCGATTGTATTATCCTTGGTGATGGAGAAATACCAATGGAAAATTTGTTAAACCATACTTTGTTTGACGATTATATTACGTTCTATAATAACTTGGTATTTCCGAATGAATATGAAGGTAAATACCCTTATTGCAATGACTTTATTGATTACTATCCCGCGTGGGATTATTTTGAATCAGATCGTTTTTCTCGTAATAGAAGAAAAGAATACTGTTTACAAACTAAGAATAATGTTTGTACAGGAAAATGTACTTTTTGTACGGAAAGAAAAGGCACTATCGTATATAAAGATATATCTCATATTGTTACAGAAATAGATACTGTGTATCGCCGTTTTGGAATCAAGAAATTCTTTTTTACAGATGACAATATTTTAGATCCCAATAATAGTGAAGCAAAAGTGCGCATTAATAAATTATGTGATGAAATACAAAAATTGGGACATAATTTAGTTTTTAAGTGCTATATAAAGGCAAATTCATTACATGATAATTCAGAAGATAATGCCCTACTTCAAAAAATGTCTAGTACAGGATTTAAAACAATATTTGTAGGTATTGAAGCAGGAAATGCTGCGGATTTAAAGCTATATAATAAGTTGACGACTGTTGAAGAAAATTATACTATTTTACGCTTGTTAAAAAAATATGAAATTGCTCCACAAATTGGCTTTATAAATTTCAATCCTTACTCAACAGTAAATACTATAAAAGAAAATTATTATTTTTTAGTCGATATTGAAATGGATAATCTTTTTATGTATGTATATTCATATTTGAGAGTATATAAATATACTGCCATGTACCAAAAAATTATTAAAGATAATTTAGCTTTACCGGGCGAGTCTTATTTAGACGATAAAAGTATATATCGATTTATTGACCCTAAAATACAAGAAATATTTGATTTTATTAGTGAATATATGTTACCAAGAGTGAGAAATTTAGATTTTGAATTTGACTGGCTCTATTCTTTCTTTTTAGAATGTAAAAAAATCAACCCAGATGCGGCTATGTATACTCAAGAATTTAATAAGTTAAAACGCGAGCAATTAAAAAAACTAAAAGATTATTTTTATATTCTTTTTGTTGAAAATGATATAAATAAAGCTAAGAGTTTAGTCGAAGACTTTTTATTGTTCTTTGAACATTTACAACCTCAGTTCGCTAAACTACACCGAGGACTTTTAGAACTCTATATAAACTAATTTACTTAAGTATTCTTATTCGTACTTATGCGAATATAATCAAAGAACTATCAAAAAACTGCGTCAAGAGAAGTTTGCAAAAAAGATTCCTGTAAAATGAAATTAAGCTGTCGACAGTGGTGTGATCTCTATAGATTCTTTGCTAAGGTATAATCTGGATACAGACTAATTCTCAGCATATTCCTTCAGATAGGTGGTAACCAGGCAGATATATGAATCTTGGTTATGAATGTGCAGTCATATTTACTGCTGTTTGTTAACGCCGGAAAGAAAATGACCGCAACGCCGGGATTACCATCGCCGGTTTATTGGAGACTATCCCAAAGATTGTGTAAACCTCCAAAGTGGTGTAAAATAGAGATAGTACAATGGAGGTTTTAGTTATGGCCAGAAGGAATCGTACCCCTGAAGAAAATGCCCGCTGGGAGAAGATTTGTGAGTTACTGCAGATGTCAAATATCGGCAGTATAGATGATATCCCAAATCTGTTTAAGAAGACGATAGCCGAATTTATGGAGAATGGTCTGGAGGCGGAATTGGAATTGGGCACCTTGCATAGCTGGCGGTTAAAGCTATCAGTGCCGTTAGTGGTTGTAGATCAGCTGCCGTACCTCCTGGGATACTTGCAGTAGGAACACTCAGATTGGTCTAGTTATCCTGCCAAGACTTCAAACTACAAATAACAGCGTTATCACGATTGATTCTATTTATTGCTGTCAATCTGGGACCCTTGCCCTAGCGCTCCTCACAATGGGCATTTTTGGCGGTGATTTTTCCGTTTTCAAAAAGTGAGCGGGGAGGAAAACGGGAATCGACAACCACTGGTGATTATTGGGTTCTTGGCATCAATCCACGTTTCTACGTTTTATTTCAAAGGTACAGACAAGGGCAGAATGATGTTGATTGGATGTCCAAAATGTCCACTATTCATCTATTTTTGCCCAATTTTGCTTTCTTGGGGTATGAGGGAAGCCGCGGATCACAC
>CALWLN010000227.1 GCA_944381535.1 uncultured Lachnospiraceae bacterium | reverse complement strand
TACTAATTGGTAATTTTGTGTTTGTGTAAATGGTGTTTGTATTTGTATAAAATCTCCAGCATTAACTAATGGTTCACCTCTTGTTGGTACTGTGTATTTAAACCTTTTACTATACCATCCAATATATTTTTGTTTTATTAAACCGTTAGTATCTTCTTTCATTAGTGTACTATCTAATACTAATGTATCGTTTGTAACTGATTTATCTGGAGTTTCAAGGATTGTAATTGGTCTACCAGTAATTTCTATTTCTACTCCATTATTGTCTGGTAAGTTTAATACTAAATGACATCTAGTAGCATAATATCTTCCACTAGTTATTTGTCCATTACCAGATTTTATTGTTGCTGTAGCTCCATAAGTAGCAGAATATGTAATATCTACTTCTCTAGTATATACTGTTTGAGTAGTTATACTACTATCATCTTCTGCTATCTCACTATGATATGCTTTTAATGATAAATTGGATGTATATTCTAATTGCTCTGCTCTAGGTTCATCTATAAAACTAGTAAAATCATAAGTTTGTTTTATTTGTGGGTTATCCAAATCTATATCTGCAAATTTTATTTTTCCATTATCCAATATCATTAAAGTAGCCCCACAAGCAAAAGCACATAATTGGATTAGTTCTCTCACTGGAGACTCAGATAATGGAACATCTATTATAGTATCTGCAAAATCTCCATCATAGATTACTGTATCTGTTGGTACACCTGAAAAATCCAACAAATTAGATACTACATTTCTTATAGTCCTATCTTTTACATATACATCCGAATCGTAAATATCATCCATCATATCCAATACTGAACCGCATTCAAAATCAACTAAACCATCACTTGTAGTTGATACACTAGTTAATCTCAAATGCTTAAAATCTGTCCATTCTATTTGAACATTATTACCGGTATTTTCATTTTCACCGGTTTCTTCATTGTAACCTGCTATATTATAACCCCATCTAACCATAACCTGTGTATTTCTATCCATTACTGGAAGTTTATTATCTGGATTGTCAATATTATATCGTTTATCATAGTTTTCCATTTGAAATGAAAATACTCTTGATGGAATACTATCTGCAACAAATGATGTTTTGTCAGTCCAGTCAGTATTTATCATTTGGTCTTGTGAAAATACTTCAACTTTACCAAACATTAATGTAGATACTCTTATTCTTCTATGTCTAACTTGAGTTCCAACAAATTCTATATGAACACTATTTATCATAGTATCTCCTAAGTTAGTTTCAATTATTAAACTAGGTAGAGTATCAACCTCATCCAAATTGATGGTTTGACTCCCTACCTCTCCAGAACTATTTAAAAAACTAACAATTATTTGTTTTGGGTAGGCACTTTTTACAGATGGATTTAATACTATTGAAAAGTATTCAGCTTTATATTCTTGTAGTAAAGTCAAATCTATAGTTGGATTTGTTGTAAAATTACCATCATCATCTGACATACTATTTGAAATATAACCATCATAAAGTCTACCTGACTCAGGATTGTAATAAGCTCCATTTAATATCCATAAGTTTTCTTCTAATGTAGCCATAGTATCACTTGTATATCTATCTAAATCTATAATGGAGCTTATATCACAATAAGAAAGCATATCATTAGAACTTACATTAGTTATACGAATATTAGTATCTTGAACGAACATCAATAAATCTATATAGCCTTCATTTCTTGTTCGTACATTTAAGTATTTTTGTTCTAACATTTATAAACTCCCTTCTGTTAATACCCCAAATAAAACCAAATTTAGTACCCGCATGTCAATAATATTCACCTTTACATTTCTATAAACAGTAGGTCTTTTATCATATCTCTGTGAAGCAAATGGACCAGCATCTATAGCTTCCCATTCTATTGGTTCACATTCCATATCTCCAAAATAAAATCTTCTTGTTACCCAAGCATCATCTTCTATGTCATAATATCCCAATTTCACTTCAAAGTTAGCAACTTTTTGTTTTAACCAATGTACTTGATTAGCTGTAAGTATAGGCCAATTTAAACTATCAAATTTTCTTAACCTTCTGTTTATTTTTTGAGCTATAACCTGACCATAAGCGTTTCTAGTTGAACGAACTAATTGTTCGGATTTTTCCAAATATCCTCTACCTGGATTTCCCCAAGAACAATCAGGTTGGTCAGGTTCTGGCATTTTTTCGCCATCAAATGTAAATAGTGGATATTTTTCACTTACTACATAATACATATAATGTGTTAATGCCATAACCTTACCTCCTTTATCTAGCATAAGCCGGATTGCTAATTGGGTTATTACCCCTTTTACTTTTTGCTCTTTCTGTTACTGCAAGCAAATCACTACCTTTTTGCTTAAATGTTCCTGTTACTGGTATACCTTCTTGTATCAACTGTCTCAAATTTCCAATTTCCTGGTTCATACTATCTATTACTGAATATAATGCTGAATTATCACTTCCTGTATATGGTTTATTATATTTTGCTGGTATAATTGCTTCTCCTTTATGAACATAAGCTAATTGGTCATTTGGTACATAAGGTGTACCAACATCATATGATGCAATTCTGTTTTTAATACTTTGTTCTACAGAATTTAAGTCATTCATTACTTTATTATATTCATCTGCAGGTATTTTGTCTTTTATTGAATTTAGTCTATCTCTCTGTGTTTGAATTTGAGCTAATTGTTCAGTGTCCTTTTTCTCTCGTTCTATTTGTTCATTTGTTTTGAACCCTTGACCAGTAACCCAATTCCAACTACTTTCAAAGAAACCAGTTATACCTGACCATAAATCGCTAAAGAAATTACCAATCCAATCGCCTAAATCACTAAATAGATTTTTGGCATTTGTACAGAATTTATCCCAACCAGAATAATATTGTTCTGCTCCAGTTTCAATACCTTCTCTCATATTCTCTGGTATATGTTCCATAAATGCTTCACGAGAGTTCTTATCCAATTTTGCATATACTTGAGATAATCTATCCATAAGTTCATCATTAGAATATATACCATCTTCATTTGCTTGCATCATCTTATCAATATAACCTTGATAATTATCTGTATGTTTAGCTCTTTCCAAATCCATAGATGTTTCATAGTCCATTTGTGTTTGTTGTGCTGTATGTAATTGTTCCATAGCATCCTTTGTATTTACATAAGCTTGATATACTTGTAATTGTGAAGCAGTCATATTATCTACTGATAATGTTCCATTTTGAACAGCTTGATATAATTTCTCTCCACTCTGACCGGTTTGTTCCTCTAATATTTTTAGATTTAATAAACTAGTATTATATATATTTTGAGCTTCTGTTAATTGTTCTGTTGCTGCAGTTAAATCATCTACTGTTACTTTTAAATTAGCATAATCACCATCAGATTGGAACCAGTTAGCAATTTTACCTGCTGCATTACCAACTAATGCACCTAATGCTGCACCAGCTAATGTGCCTAATACTGCTCCAATTGGTCCTCCTAATGCAGTACCTACTGATGCACCAATATTTTTACCTACAGTCATACCTACTGCTCCACCGAATGCTGTACCAGCTTTAGTTGCCTCAGACTCAACACTTTCTTTATCTCCATGTTGATATGCTGTTATTGCATTAGTGGTAGAACCTACACCATATCCAATTAAACCTCCTGTAACTAATCCTGATGCTCCTCCAATTTTATAACCTAAACTTCCTCCAAATAATGCTGAACCAGCACTACCCCAATTCATTTTAGATTGTCGTTCTTCTTCGGTTAATTGGTTCCAGTTTTTAGCTAATGATATAGAATTATATAAGTACAATGTTCCACCTACAACCATCCCAGCAATAGGTAATGCTTTTTTGAATGTTGTCCATAAACCAGGTAAACCACCAATAGTATTACTTAAACCTCCAAAAGCTTTAAATAAATTCCATAAACCTTTAGCTATAGTAAATCCTGCCCATAGAGCAACTAATGTTTTCCAATTATCAATTATCCATTGGAATGCACTAGCAATTCTATCAGCCCATCCTTCTAGTTTGGTTACTGTTTCCTCAGCTAATGGGTCTAGTGTTATATCACCTGTATCAAATATAGTGTTATATTCATTTGGATTTGTACTACTAGAATGTAATTCATCAAAACTTGCTGTAAGCTGACCAATTTGTTTTTTGAATTTTTCAGCTGCCCAAGCTTGTTTATCAAATAAATCTACACCAAACCATCTCTTTGTAAATACATTTACATATTGCAATAAATTTAATACTATTCTCGTTATTTTCTCTAATAATGGAGCAACTATAGTAGTTAAATTATATGTTATTACTTCAAATGTATTTTTTATTGGTAAATTATCCCATCTATTTATCCAATCATCCCAAGCTCTACGAAATACATTTAATGGGTTAACTAATGTAGCTATTTGAGAATATATATTAAGTATAACTTTATGCCATAATTTTGTTAATGGAGTAATCTTTTTTATATAACCAGTAACACCACTTATTGCAGATTTTAGTTTTTCCCATATACTAAATCCAGATTGCCATTTTAAATTCATACTTTCAGTTTCGTTATTCATAACTTTCATAGTATTTGACATAAAATCTGTTCTTAATGGGTTATTTTGT
>CALWLN010000226.1 GCA_944381535.1 uncultured Lachnospiraceae bacterium | reverse complement strand
TGTCCGTATCTGTCTCCTATGATCGTGGCCAGTCCATCGATCCCTTTCCGCAGGTCAACGGTGCCGCAGGCCAGCACCACACGGCGGATACCGGCAGCATCCTCAAGCATGGGACACCTCCCTTAATATCCGGCTGAGGACAGTATCCGAGATGTCATTGGTGATCTCTATCCTTACTACGGGAGTATGGATGACAGCAACCGGGGCATCCGTTATGACCGTTGTGTCCTTCCGGACTGACGGACCGCATGGGATCTCCACAAAGGAAATATCAGATGTTCCGGTTACTGCCGGAACTGCGGTGCCTTGTTCTTTCATCTGGTCATAAGCCTGCTGCCGGAATTTCCGCTGCCAGTGATAATAGCTCTGTTCGCGGATGCCGTTTTCCTCCATCCAGCTCTTGGCTGACTGTCCTGCCGGACGCTGTCCGCAGGCTTTGATGATCCTTCTCCAGTATTCTGCACGGACTTCATGAGTGCATTGATCCATAGTCTTAGGTACCTCCTTGAAAAAATTTGTTGTTTTTTTCAAGTATAGACTAAAAACGCTTTTAGCGAAAGGCGAGGGATTTGACGTTTACTAATTATATGATGAATATGATCAATATAATATTTTATATTATTACCTATTTTAAGTATACATTTTTCTTGTTCATACTCAACATGAATTTCCCAATCATCGAATTGCTTCTCTTTTTCAGATATATTAATTATCAATGATATATCTCCTAATTTCTCTTGTCCTGTATATTTGGAAAGCATGCTAAACTCTTTATTTGTATGTATTTTAAATCCATAAACATAATATTCATTATCCATTTTTAAAATATATCCTTCTGCAAAGTTATATCATAACTTCCTTGCTATACTAATTTTCCTTTATCCAAAAAAATCATCTTGTCTGCATATTGAGCCATTTGATAGTTATGAGTAATATAAATGGTTATCCTGTTTTCTCTATCTTGGCACAAATCTTGAAAAATTTTTTTCTCTGTTGCAGCGTCAATAGCGCTGGTTGGTTCGTCCAGGACAGCTATTCTTGCATTACGTAATTTAGCGCGAATATTGGCCAGCTTTTGTTTTTCCCCGCCGGATAATTCTAAGCCTTTCTCATGAAACATCTTCGAAAATTCCATATCAATATTGTTTACCCCAGATAACTCCCATTGATTTATATAATCCCTGAAAACAGTTTCTTTTTTGAGGGAATCAATACACAAATTATCGCGAATAGATATTCCGTCCAAAAATTGAAAATCCTGAGATACTACCATAGTATGCTCATAAAATTCCTCCAAATCACATTTACTCAAGTCAAACCCGTTTACCATTACCTTTCCCTCCGAAGGATAATATAAACCAAGCAGTAATTTTATCAATGTACTTTTCCCAGACCCATTACTTCCCAAGATTGCATACACATTTCCTTCACAAAATTCATAGGAAACATCTTTTATGGCATAGTCTTCTTCACCATAATATCGATAGGAGACATGGTCTAAATTTATTTTGATTTTTTCCTTATAAGGTAATAACGTTAAATACTTTTTCTTTTTTTCTTCTTCCTGTATCAAATTTAAAAATTTCGAATAATTTTCGCTTTCCAGAACGCCGGTATATACGCTGGATATGGAATTGATAAAACCAAAAATCAAATTGCTAAACTGCATGGACGCATTTAATAAAACAGTATATTCTCCCATTGTGATCGTGTGAACGAACAGCATATGTCCAAAAGTAAACATCATCCCAAACGTCAAAGCTGATTGAAAGAAAATCCCCATTTGATTCAATCCAAAAATCCTGATATTATTTTTCATAAATTCTCTATTATAACGATAAGACGTTTTTATATAAGAATCTTTCACACATTTGAAATTACCGTTAAAATGTATATCTTTCGCCTGATTTTTATTTAAAATCAACTGTTTGTAATATTCCATCCTTCTTTGCTGTAATACGTTCTCATTGTTAAAAGCAACGTCCAGCTTTGTTCTTTTTAACATTAACAAATAATTCAGCACAATACTTACAGCAATCAAAAACAATATCGGCCAGTTAAATTTAGCAACGATATAGATGTAGGATGATATTGTAATAAATTGCGCTATCATATCTAAAAACACCTGAAAAGTATTAACACCAGAACCTGTTGCAAACCCAAAAGCCCGATTAATTACATTTGATGTTTCCGGATCATCATAAAAACCATAATACATGCCATAAACTTTATCCAGCATATCAGTGGTAACACGCACATTCACCTCAAACAAGAATCTGTCCAGGCATAGTTTCAGAGCAGAATACACCAAAGGCACCGTAAACTCCAATGATACAGCCAATACTAAATAAAAAATAAAATAAAGCCAATCCTGTTCCACCAAAATAGCATCCAAGAGATACTTTGGTAATACAGCATTTATAACAGGATAAAATCCCTGAATGATCGTCATAATAATTCGAGTACATACATATAGCCTGTTCTTTCGAAACACCTGCACAATAAATCCCAAAAATGTACATATATTTTTCATAACTAATCTAAAGTTTAAGACTCTACAATGTACAGTATGTAAGATATCTAAAACTGTTCTTCCTTTCTGATTGACATTTCAGCAGACATATGATTTGACAGTTTTTCCTACTAAATATTCCCACCTTTCAAATAAAAATTATAAATAAGCGCCACACTTACTTATTTAACAAAAATATCAATATTAATAAAGACTTTCCTTCTTTACATACCCCATCACTCTCACTCCCGCACCCGCAAAGTCCGAATCCCAGGCTCCCGCAGCCACACATAGGTCCTGCGGCCCCGCACCGTGAAGCCCTCTGCCCCGGAAGCCGCTGGGTCTTCGCGCCTCGGAAGGCTCCTGCCGTCTACGACAACCTCTTTGGCCTCGCCTAAGATGACCGCCGCCTCAAAGGAGCCGTCCTCCGTAAGCTCCACCACAAATTCCTTCTCCCCTGCGGGAGCGCTGCCTGCTTCGATGGCCTTGTCACCGGCAAGGTACATCACACTCCGGCGCTCCGCCTTGGGCGGCGTCAGGAGAAGTCCCCTGCGCCGGACTTTTTGCATGGGCGATCCCAGCTCCAGAGAATCCCCCAGCGTCACGGGCAGCACGGCCCCGCCCCGGACGTAGGCCGGGGAGTAGGCCAGGGGAGCCGGCACGATCCGCCAGCCGGATTCCTCTACCACCGTATCGTCAAACAGGGAGTACCAGACGCCCTCCGGGAAATACATCTCCTTTGTGACGGCCCCCTCCTGGAAGACGGAGGCGAACAACAGGCTGCCGCAGAACAGATACTGCTCCTCATTTCCCGCGGCCTCCCTGCACTCCGGAAAAGCCAGCGCCATGGCCTGGGTCATGGGTTCCCCGGTCCTGTGGGAGTGGATTGCGCCGCTGTATATGGTATCCAGAAGATTTTCCCGCAGCCAGTAAAAGTGCCGGAACACCTCTCTCACCTGCTCCCCGTAGTCCCAGGGCAGCTTTGTGGCGCTGCCTCCGGTGCGCATCAGGGGCAGGAAAGCGCAAAACTGGAAGGCCCGGATGTAGACCTCGTCCGAGGGCTTACCTGACAGGCCGCCCATGTCCGTGCCCCAGACGGAGAAGCCGCTGGCGGAGAGGCTTAAGCCCCCTGCGATCTGCTGCTTTAAGCCGTCAAAACTGTTCATCTGATCCCCGGTCCAGGTGCAGTTCCATTTCTGAGACCCGGCGCAGGCGCCCCGCATGTAGCACAGGTAATCGCCGTCCGCCAGCTCCGCGTACAGGTCATGGTAGGCCTTGGCGTACCACCACACCCAGAAATTATGCATCTTGTCCCCCAGAAGGCCGTTGGCAAACCGGGCGTCCACGGGAACCAGCTCGTTAAAGTCCACCATGCCGCCCCTAAGCCCCCAGCCGATGCGCTCCCCGTGAATGCTCTTTAGGACCCCAGGAGCGTCCTTGTGGGTGAAAT
>CALWLN010000225.1 GCA_944381535.1 uncultured Lachnospiraceae bacterium | reverse complement strand
TATCACAATTATCTATTAATATTTGTTTATATTTTTCACTCAAATCAGAATATTTAATCAATTTTTTTGAATCAACTTGTCCATCTTTGGTTATAAATATTTTTATATTTTTTAATTTTTCCAATATCTGACTAGAAAAATCATATCTATATTTTTTTATGATTTTGGCTAGTATTGTTGCCAAACATACTTCAGATAATGTTAATTCATTTCTTATACATTCTATCATTTCTTCTAATGTCAAGTATTTTATATCCAATAATTCAAAAAAAACATTTATTTCTGGGTAATTTTTTTGTGTTTCTTCTTTAATGCTAAAAAACCTATCTTTACACATTTCATTATAATCTTCAATTGAAATCATTTCTGGTTTTAACCTTAAAGTTTCAAATTCTTTATTTTGTTTCAAATTAAAACTAACTTGTTTTATAAGTTTACTTCTTATTTTATTTGAACTAATTGCATTATTAAACTCTGTGAATGGTTTAAAAAAGCCTATATAATTATTATTACCATTTAGTATCTCCATTATAATATTTGTAATCATCTGACAACAATTATAGAATGATTTTTCTGAAATATCATCAAAATCTATATTTTTTCTTGATGGATCCGTACTGAAATTACCATTCATTTTAAAATATCCACCAGAACTTTCTGTAGTTGGTGTAAAACTATGTATTACTGATTCATCAACATTTGCAGATATAATCATATTATTTTCAATTTTAAATGCCAATTTATCATATTTATTATTATAAGAAATAATCATCCATTCCTCAGTATTAGAATTTTCAGATATTTTACATATATTATTACTATATTGTTTAGTGATTTCTCTTTTTTTGCCATAATTTTCTAAATATATTTTATGTACTGAATTTAAAAACAATACAGAACTTTTATCAAATTGTTGTAATTCTTCTTCCACAACATTTTCCTTTATATTATCAAATAAGAATATTGTTTTATATCCATATTTTTCTTTTAATCCTTTTATTTTATCCATATTTGGAATTGACTCTATTAAATGTGGAATTCTAATTAAAGGTACATCATCATCTATATTTAAAATTTTTTGTGTTAGTTTTTTATCATACATAAAGTTTATATCATTACTTAATATAAACACTCTTTCAGCTAGATTAACTACAGATTTAAAGCCAATTCCTCTATAACCAATAGTATCTCCTCCTCTTACTTTATTAGAAGAACCACTTCGGCATATTGCTTTTACGTCATCGTAATTAAAATCTCGACCATCATTTCCAACTATAACAAATTTATCGTATATATGAATTCCAAATTTATTAGAATTTGCATCATCAGCATTTTGTATTAATTCTATAAAGGAACGTGTCTTATAACTTTCTGCAATATACTGCTCTACTTTTGCTAAATCTTTGAAAAGCATTGGCGCATTAGTTGCTTCATTCCTAAATTCGTTTTGTAAAGACAAAATAATATTGTCATCCATAAAATCACTCCTTGTAACTATTATTATAATTATTATTACAAATAAAGCTAATAAAATCCTTTATAAAGTTATCTTCTTGTATTGACTAATATTTATATAAATTTAAAAGAAAAAACTTTTTCTTCTATCTTCCAATTCCTCAAAATATGAATCATAGGAATAATCTATACTAATATATGGTTTAAACAATTGTATTACAATATCATCATAATCTGTTGTTATAAATTCATTATCAATAACTTTACTTAAAGTATTAATACAATTTTCACTAGCTTCTTTAGATATTTTAAATTTTTCAGATAAATATATAGGTGTAATTCTTGCACCATTTTTAACTAACTCCTTTAAAACACATTGAGGAGCTAATAATTGAGCTGCAAAAAAATTAGCTTCAGCTTCATTTTTATCACACTGAATAGTATGTTTTAAAACTATATGCCCTAATTCATGAGATATAGTCCACATTTTTCTTCCTTCTGTTTCTATATCCTCGTTATAAAAAATTAATATATTGTTGTTTCTAATATATGTATATCCATCATTAGTATTACCATTAGAGGTTAACTGATTTATAGTTAGATTCGTCTTTTGTGCATATTCTTGGAAACTAATTATTTTAACATCATATTCTTTTAATTTAATATTTTTAGGATTTATAGGAAAAGAAAAATTCTCTTGTAACATTAATGTTTTGTATGCTTCTTCTTTTGCTCTTTTGAAATTTGGTTTAACCATTTTTATTGTTTCTTAAAAATACATCGATTGTACTATCTAATATGTCAAGTAATTTTTCTTTTTCTTTTGGATCAACTTGCTCAGCTTTTCTAAAAATTATAGCCGTCCTAGAATTATCTTCCTCTTGTATTTTATCCTTAATCCCTAATAAATAATTAACAGTTACTCCAAAATAATTAGATAATTTATTTAAGGTTTCAGTGTTTGGAGTTGCATTTCCAGATTCCCAATATGATACTCCTGTAGCAGTAATTCCAACTATATCAGCCAATTGTTGCTGTGTTAGATTATTTTTTTTTCTTAATTTTTTTATTATTTTATAAAATTTATTTTTATTCATCGTATATTCTTCCATTTAAAACAATTATATTATAGAATAAATAAAATGTAAATATTTTTTAAATAAAATGTAATTTTTTAGCAAAATATATTGACAATTGCTAAAGTAATTAGTATAATCAAAATGTAATAAAAATATAAACCACATTTAAGTTGTGTTTTATATAAATACGAAATCATTATACCATATAAGGAGGTTTTTATGAATACTTTTATGTTAAGCTCTAAAGGTTATAAAGAAAATGAAGAACATGATTTTGGAGATTGTTTTATATCAGATAATGGAAGTGATGTTGTTGTATTTGACTGTGGTTCAAATGAACATGCTGAGAAAGTAATAAAATATTTAAAAGATAATTATGGTCCTGATAAAAAAGCAATAATTGTTTTGTCACATAACGATTCAGACCATTTTGATGGAATACCTAAATTAATTGAGGAAAATAAAGTAGAAAAAGTTTATACGATTTTACTGTTAAAATTCTATGAAGAATTATTAGAGGAGATTGATGATGACAGAAAAACAAAGGATTCCATAAAGAGACAAATATTAGAAAGATATTCAAATATAGCTTCTTTAGGAGAACAGGGATTATTAAAGAATATATATAATGATGATAATTCATTTGTTCAAATATGTAATGGAATAGAAGTTGTAGGTCCATCTAAAGAATATGTATTAGAAGTGGCTGGACAAGCATTAGACTCAAGACAAGGAGATTCTATAGATAATGAAACAACTGTGAATGCTGCTAGTGTTCAAATAAGTATAAATTTAGGAACATCAAAACTTCTACTAGTTGGAGATGCTAGTACAAAAGCTATTGAAGAAAATGCTAAAGAACATCAAATAATTCAAATTCCCCATCACGGAAG
>CALWLN010000224.1 GCA_944381535.1 uncultured Lachnospiraceae bacterium | reverse complement strand
ATAAAGTTCTATCCCTGCCGCTTCTTACTGTCAGCATTAAACACTGACAATCCGCTCTTTACAGCAATAAAGCAATTTTCGAAAATTATCTCTTTGCTTAAACTTACAAAAGCGGTCACTCAAACTCAATCGTAGCCGGCGGCTTCGGGCTCATATCATAGCAAACCCGGTTCACATTGGGAACCTCCGCCAAAATCCGCTCCGTCACACACTCCAGCACGTCCCAGTCCACCTTCTCAACAGAGGCAGTCATAGCGTCAACGGTATTAATCGCCCGCACGATCACCATGTACTCAAACACCCGCTCATTGTTCTTCACGCCCACCGACTTAAAATCCGGCACCACTGTAAAATACTGCCAAACCTTCTTATCCAGCCCGGCCTTCGCAAATTCCTCCCGCAAAATAGCGTCAGATTCCCGCACAGCCTCCAGCCTGTCTCTGGTAATAGCGCCAAGACACCGCACTCCAAGTCCCGGCCCCGGGAAGGGCTGACGGTACACCATCTCATAAGGCAGACCCAATTCCACGCCGCAGGCCCGAACCTCGTCCTTAAATAACTGCTTTAAGGGCTCCACTAATTCAAACTTCAAATCCTCCGGCAAACCGCCCACGTTATGATGGGACTTCACCATCTTGGCAGTCTTGGTACCACTCTCGATAATATCCGGGTAAATGGTCCCCTGTCCCAAAAACTCAATACCCTCAAGCTTTCTGGCTTCTTCCTCAAACACACGGATAAACTCGCCGCCAATAATTTTCCTCTTCTGCTCCGGGTCGGCCACATTTTCCAGTTTCCCAAGGAACCGCTCCACAGCGTCCACATAAATCAGATTAGCGTGAAGCTCATCCTGAAATACCTTTACCACGCTCTCGGATTCATTTTTACGCATTAATCCATGATTCACATGCACGCAGACCAACTGCTGCCCGATAGCCTTAATCAGCAGTGCCGCCACAACCGAAGAATCCACACCGCCGGACAGGGCTAGCAACACCTTCTTGTCGCTCACCTGTCTGCGAATCAATTCCACCTGGTCTTCAATAAAATTCTTCATGTTCCAGTTGGCCTCTGCCTGGCATTTGCCAAAAATAAAATCTTTCAACACCTCTTCGTCCGGCAAAGCCGCAAATTGCTCTTCACATCTGGAAGCTGGATAATCAACGGAAATCATGGGGTAGCCCAAATCGTACAGTTCCGGGCAGATTTCAACCTCTTTCCCGTCCACCACACGGTTTACTCCGCCGTTTAAAATAACGCCCTTCACATTTTCCAGAGCCTTCAGTTCCTCCACCGTAATGTCGTGGGGATGAATCTCGCTGTACACACCCAAATCACGGATTTGACGGGCCAAAACCGTATTTTCGGTGCTTCCCAGGTCCAAAATTACAATCATGTCTTGCTTCATTGTGATGTCCTCCTTTGTTTGGTTGGATTATATATATCTGCTCATGTTCCTTCGTTTGTATTCCAAAATTCTCGCTCTAATATTTCAGCAAGTTCTGTAAAACAATTTACGACTGTTCCAGTATACATTATGCTCTACATTGTAATTCCAAATGTCCGATACAACCATGCCTTACTATCCACTAGCATATGAAAAATTCTAACTACATAAACAATATGCATACTATAGTCAATAATAAAGAATATCTTATATTCTTTGTAATATGTTTTATGTACTCCCAATTCCGCAAGTGCCGGATCATCATCCAACTCATGACTCTCCGGAAAATATTGCAGCTGCTCATTTATCTTAACCGTGTACTGCCGCATTTCTATACTTTTTCTCCAATCTGTCACATACCTCATTGAAGTCTTTTGTCTTGCCCTCTTTGATCTGTTCTAATCCGTCAAGAACCATTTCCCGGACTTCTAACTGGTGTTCCTCTAAAGCAACTTTATAATCTTCACTTGCAGTAACTGCCATAATACATCATCCTCTCAAAGTAACACTGTTAACATGAATTCGTATCTCTCTTCTAAATAAATATATCTTATCATCTTATTTTACTAATATTATTCTAATTATGCAATGCTATTTTTCTAAACTCTTACCGCCAGTTCCAATGCAATCGTGGCAATCCGGTCCTTCTCTTCCAGCTTTGAATGATTACTCAGACTGCGGACATCCCACTCCTCCGCGTCCAGATTATCTGCCGCATAGAAGAACTGTATCAAATCCTTTTCTCTGAATTTGGCCACCGCCGCATTAGCAGAGCATTCCATGTCAACACAAATACAGCCCTGCTGTTTTCTGCGTTTTATCTTTTCCGGCGTTTCACGGTAAAAAGCGTCTGTCGTCCAGGTTTTTCCCACCGTATACTTCACACGCAGTTCCGCCAGCATTTTGGTAAAAACATGCATATGGTTTTCATTCACTTCTATTTCATCCGAAGCCGGCGCGTAGTGGTAGCTGGTTCCCTCGTCTCTTACCGCACGGTTGGGGATAATGATGGAGCAATCTTCAATACTTTGATCCAGGACACCGCATGTCCCAAAAACAACCGCCTTCCTGACCCCCATCATAAATACATCTTCCAACATTCCCGCACTCATGGGAGCGCCTACGTCAATCATAAACAGCGCAATCTCTGCACTCTTATACTTGGCGCTGTAGACCGGGGTCACGCCGTTTGCAGTGCTTGTTGTGGCCACCATCCTGGCGTCTAACTCACCAAGCATTCGTTCAAATGTGGTGTTAGAATAACAGGCTACCGCAACCTCCGGCATACCTTCCACTGGCTTGATAATATCTCCCGGATTAATAAGCGCTTTCTTTTCCGGGTCAAATTCTGTTAAAATCATATCGTCAGCTCCTGTTCATCCCACGATTTCAAATACCTTTTCCACAACTTGCTCCGGCGTTAACTCCGTTGTATCGATACACGGATAATCATACCCATCATAAAATGAGAAAGTATTTTCTATGCCACGGGCAATACGCTCCTTATCTCTGCCATTTCTCACTGCACGTTCTATATTTTCATTCAAAGAACATTTCAAAACAAGGATTCTTTCTTCAAATTCTATTCCGTCATTTCTTAATTTACCGATCACAGTTTCGTATATTTCTTTCCGCACGCCATGCCAACCATACGGAAAAACTACCGTATTTATATCCTCACATAAAAGATAATTCCGCAACAGGCAATACAGATTTTCCGTTACCGTCCGCTGTGTCGCCTCTGTAAAGGAAAAAGGATGGATTACACGGCACCAGTCCGCATCCACATATGCGCATTTCGGGCATTTCTCTAAAAATGTTTTTGCTGTAGTACTTTTGCCGACACCATTTGGGCCGATGATTGTGATAAGTTTTTTCATCTTCTTGCTCCTGACGCTTATTGTTCTTCTATAAAATCAAGGAATATTCATTTTTTGACTTTCCATTTTCCGGAACGGTTATTTCCAATCCTTACCAATTCGCCAGTTTTTTGTAAATATGTCATCATACGTTTAATGGTACTCAATGACACTCCCAGTCTTTCTTGTAACCCTCTTTGCGTAATATCCGGATGTTCTAAAATGATTTTTAATAGTTCTCCTTTCTCTGATGTAATGGTGTCAACAGTATCATGATTGGTGTCAATGGTGTCACAATTGGTGTCAATGGTGTCATCGGAGCCTTTTGTCACATCCGAAACACCACCTTTATCGGTACTTATCGGCACTTTATCGGCACCTATCGGCATTTTATCGGCACTTTCATACCCATTCTGACCATAATCAAAAGAATATGTCTCATCCAGTGGCACTGTAATGCGAAAAATATCCCCCTCTTTGAATTCCGGCTCTTGTCCGGAATAAAGTTTTGTATATTTATACAGATTGCGCACACCGGAACCAAGCTGATCCGCATAACCGATATTGCGGAAAAATGCAGCAATAATCGGGTTCTTTGGATTGGGCTCCAGATTTTGTGGTGTTATCACACCATCCCCGTTCGCCCGGTTCGCATTCTCCACATACATTTTATCATTTTCAATCACAAATTTTGCCACATAAGAACTGGTCATCTCTCTATGGATTAAAGTATTCACCAACATTTCCCTGGCGATAATATTTCTCAGACTCTTTCGCTGCTCATCTTCCAGATAAAATTTATCCGGAAGGTGTTTTCTGGCAAATTCCATCAACCGCTCAAAGCTTTCAACCAGGTTTGTCTTAATAATTTCCCGGTCATCATAACGGTCCACATTCCTTTTCCGGACCAATGCGTCAGTCACATAGGCAGGGACCACATCCATAATTACGTCATCCTTGCCTAGCAACATGACTGCAGCCAAATTATACCCCTGCTCTCCGGTTGCTCTGTCCACACCATATAATCCCGCGCTTTTTAATAGCTGCTCATCATCCATTTTCTCCCAGGGATGACTGCCCATTCCATGATTTACCGCAATTGTCCGAAGCTGGGGAAGCATATCCAACCTCAAATCCTCCATCGTTACATACGGGTAAATTTTCTTTTCCGTAAAAATATTCTGCTTTCTGATATACATGGGAGGGCGTAAATATTTATGTGTCTCTAAGTTAAAAATTCCTTTCTGATTGGAATCAGATATGTAGAGAAACGAAACTTATTCTAAAAAATTTGCTGTCACATTTCTTCCTTACTCTTAGTATTGCC
>CALWLN010000223.1 GCA_944381535.1 uncultured Lachnospiraceae bacterium | reverse complement strand
CACTCCTTCCGTATTCTGGAAACAGCCGCTCTGCGTATCAAGGAACCTAACGCCATCGTATCCTTTGTAGAATAGTATTCTTGACATAAGATAAGAATAGAGATAGAATTGTACTGTCAAATCAGTGCAAAGCTGTCTCTATTTTTATTAGATAATATCGAATTTTTCCAAGGAGGAACTCATGAAAGTTGCGGAACGATTTTTAAAATATGTGTCCTACTGGACCACCTCAAAAGAGGACGAAGAAGGAATTCCCAGTACCGGCCGCCAATTCGACCTGGCCAGGGAACTGGAACGGGAAATGAAGGAATTGGGACTTTCCCAGGTTGTATGCGATGAGCATTGCTATGTATATGGTTTGCTGCCCGCCACCGTAGGCTATGAAAATAAGAAGGCCATAGGCTTTATTGCCCATATGGACACCTCTCCTGCTTTTTCGGGAAAAAATGTAAATCCTGTGCTGATACCAGACTATGACGGCAGAGATGTAATTCTCTCCGCCACCAGGGATTTGTTAAAGGTATCCGATTTTCCCCGTCTGGCAAAAAGGGCCGGTCAGACCTTGATCGTCACCGATGGAACCACACTTCTGGGGGCGGATGACAAGGCCGGAGTGGCGGAGATTCTCTCCGCGGTGGAACAGGTCATCCGGGAAGATATTCCCCACGGAGATATCTGGATCGGCTTTACGCCGGATGAGGAGGTGGGCGTTGGCTCCCATCTGTTTGACCTTGATTATTTTAAGGCGGACTACGCCTACACCGTGGACGGGGATTATGAGGGCGAGATAGCCTATGAGAATTTCAACGCAGCCTCCGCGGAGTTTGCCGTCAAAGGTGTCAACGTACATCCCGGTTCCGCCAAGGATATCATGGTAAACGCAGCCGCCGTTGCCTGTGAGATTCAGAACATGCTTCCCAAGGCAGATACTCCGGAGCACACAGAGGGACGGGAAGGCTTTTATCATCTGGACAGTATGACGGGCGAAGTGGCTTTTGCAAAACTTCATTATATCGTCCGGGACCATGACAAGGATCTGTTTGCCCGGCGGCTGGAATTTTTAAAAGGTGTGGAGAACAGCATAAATGAGAAATACGGCGCCGGTACGGTGACCCTTACTATTTCCGAGAGTTACCGCAACATGCTGGAAATCATAGAGCAACACTTTTACATTGTAGAAAAGGCAAAAGACGCTATTGCTTCCGTAGGACTTGAGCCGATTTCCACGCCGGTGCGGGGTGGCACAGACGGCGCCCAGTTAAGTTTCCGGGGGCTTCCCTGTCCCAATCTTGGAACCGGCGGCGACGGATTCCATGGACCCTTCGAGCATATCACGGTGGAAGCCATGGAGACGGCTGTGAAGGTTCTGGTGGAGATTATGAAACATCCGGTGGACAGATAAACAAAAATGTAAAAAGATTGCTGTTATCAACACCATGCTGAACTGTTACACAAAAAGCCAATTAAAAAAGCCGAAAACGTTGATAGTTCAATGTTTTCGGCGGAATTTACTGGCGTCGCTAAGAGGATTTGAACCTCCGACCTACCGCTTAGGAGGCGGTCGCTCTATCCAACTGAGCTATAGCGACATTTTAAAATCTATTCAATTATAACTTATAAACAAAGCTTATGTCAATGGTCTGTCGGAACTAATCCTCATAATGAATGGTTCCCTGCATCCATATAATCCCCTTGAACCTGCGTCCGATAGCCGGCTCTCCCATCAAATCCTTACTGTTAATACACACATCAAATACCAGGTCGTTGCAGTTTATATTCAACACGTAAAGCTTCTCCTGGGTCAGACGATTCTCAATCAACTGGTAATCCAGAATTTCCCCCAGAATACTGTACTGGTCGCTCTCGATGCCGTAAGGCATAAAATAGGAATTTACAATGGTCAGAACGTCCTCATACATGATTCTTCTGGAAATCATGGAGTAGGTGTCGATATCCTCCAAAGTAAGGCTCTCAATGGCTTCTTCGTCTCCATCCCTGGCTGCGGCGATCATCTGATTCCGTTCCCGGGAAATCCGCTCATCCGACTTTGTCCGGTTCTCATCCTTCTTCATGGGCAATAATATTTTACCAAATCCGGACAGCGCTGACAAGGTGGTTGCCATATTTATTTCACTGAATCCGCTGTTTTTTTCCTTGTTCAGATATTCCATCACATTCTGAAGGTAGAAAATCAGCGTAACACCCAGCTTCATCTCATCGCAGACGCCAGCATAGGAATCCTTCTCCGCATGCTTTTCCACATCCACCTTTTCCAATGTGCTGATTCCGTTTCCGAGAAAATAGGGATAAAAATAGCTGGCCTCAAAGACTTCATCATCCGTGTACTCGCCCCGCACAGCAATGCCGATAGAATCTCCGTAATCACGGCAAAGTTCGGCGTAAACATTTCCTTCTTCATCCTCAGAAATCGTCTTCCTGTCAGGGTGGTCAATGACATCCTGAATCAAAGCGTCGATTTCTTTTTTCTTTTTCACATTGCTAAAGCCGATGCTTTTTAGAAAGCTGTGCATACTCTCCCTCCTCTCAGAACAAATGGCTTCCTCTATTATATACCATAGCGCATTCTCTTGTAAACTTATATTTAGAAATATTTTAAATATCCTCAGCTATCTTTTTGGCATCTATAGAAAATCTTTCTATTATTCATCCCTCTTCACACCGGCAGCCATATCCAGTGCTTCCTTCTCTTCCTCTGACAGGGGAATCACGGAATTGCCCTTGATAATTTCTTTAATATACGTATAGCAGCCTTCCCGGCTATGCATTGCATTGATGATGAATCCGTCATTTTCCTTATTCAGGAGCGCCAGGGAAAAACTTAGTTTCCCGCCCATTTCATGGAAGGCATCATATTTTACCATGCCGATTTTTTGAAAGGTACTGTTTAAGTTGCGGAAAATTCTTTCGATATTTTTCTGATTCTTCTCATTGCTGGCCATCAGCTCTTCAATTTCCGATACACGCCTTATCAAATTGTCCTCCAGCGATTTACAATCCTTTCCCATCATAAATTTATTGTACTTCTGTTTCAACTTTCGATTCTGGACAATATTAATGATAACTAAAATCAATAAAATCAAAATCAGTCCGGCCATACCGAGAATGATGTAAGCTGCATAGTCATTTATAATATCAAAAAAATTCATGGTGATTTCCTTTCTATTCATTAATATTAGAACACATGTTCTTTTTCACAATTAAATATACTTTTTCCAATAATATTTCTTATTCATGGATAGAATTAAAAAGTTCCATAATTCTGTCTAATTCTTCCCTGGTATAGTATTCGATTTCGATTTTTCCCTTATTATTTCCTTTTTGGTGAATACTTACCTTAGTTCCTATAATATTTTTCAGTTTCTGCTCTAAATCCTGGTAAATAATAGCCATGGTATCTTCTGCCGGCTTCTTTTGTATTTCCTCCTTCTGATTCTGAAGTTTTTTTACCAGTTTTTCCGTTTCCCGCACACTGAGCTTCTCATCAAAAATTTTCTGGGCAAGGTTGTACTGACGGTCCCCCTGGTCAATTCCCAGTAAAGCCCTGGCATGTCCGGTGGAAATCATATCATCCACCACCATCTGCTGCACCCGTTCATCCAGCTTCAATAAACGCATAGAGTTAGTGACTGCGGTCCTGGACTTGGATACCCGCTCCGCCACCTCATCCTGCTTTAAGTGAAACTCATTCAGCAGACGCTTATAGGCCATGGCTTCTTCGATAGGATTTAAATTTTCCCGCTGAATATTTTCTATAAGAGAAATTTCTATAATTTCCTGGTCCGTTAAATTTTTTATAATGACAGGAACTTCCTTCAGGCCAGCAAGCTTGGCTGCCCTCCATCTCCGTTCTCCGGCTATGATCTCGTAATATCCTTTTTTATCCTGTACCAGTAAGGGCTGTAATATACCAAATTGTTTTATAGATTCCGACAATTCCAGAAGCGCATCCTCATCAAAATTTTTCCGGGGCTGTTCCTGATTGGGTTCTACCTTTGCAATTGGTACAAATACCTCCTGTTTTCCCTCTTCAATTGCCTGTGCCGCAGCCTTCTCGCCCACTTTGTCCGCGATCAGACTGTCCAGACCTTTTCCCAGGCCTTTTCCTAAACTGCTTTTTTTTGTAGCTGCCATCCTATACGTCCTTCCTTTCTATTACTTCTTTTGCCAATAAACGATAACTTTCCGTTCCGGCAGATTTTGCGTCATACAAATTGATGGGAAGTCCATGACTGGGAGCTTCAGCTAATCTGATATTTCTTGGAATGATCGTTTTATATATCGTCGTATTTAAATTACTCTTTACATTTTCCACCACCTGTAGGGACAGATTTGTTCTTGCGTCATACATGGTAAATACCACTCCCTCCAACTGGAGTTTTGGATTTAGTCTTTTCTGTACCAAATTTATGGTGTGGATAAGCTGGCTGAGCCCTTCCAGCGCATAATATTCACATTGAATGGGAACTAATACGGTATTGGCAGTAGTCATGGCATTGATTGTCAGCATGTTCAGTGAGGGAGGACAATCTATAATTAAAAAATCATAATTATCCTTGATATAATCCACCTCATTTTTTAATATGTATTCCTTTTCACTGATACCTAAAAGTTCTATTTCCGCTCCGGCCAGATTTACATTGGAAGGTATTAGCATTAAATTTTCTACTCCCGTTTTGTGAATGCTTTCCCGAACGGTACATTCCCCAAGCATTAATTCATATACGGTATTTTCTATCTCTTCCTTTTCAATTCCTAACCCGCTGGTGGTATTTCCCTGGGGATCCATATCGATGGTTAATACTTTTTTCCCTACTTCCGCCAAACATGCGGACAGGTTGATAGCGGTTGTTGTCTTACCAACTCCGCCTTTTTGATTTGCTATTGCAATGATTCTTCCCATGGTAAATCCTTTCTGATTCATGCTTTTCCAACGGTTCAATATCGAACCGGCACATTCTATAATGTTCTACCACATTATATTTTATGCTTTGTTCTCCATCCCTTATAATCGCAAAATTTATTATATCATGAAATTATATAAAATGCTATACAAAATAAATATTGGATGTAAATGGTATGCGGTTGAAAGTCAATGTTTCACGTGAAACATTATTTCAATTATCATTTTTTATAATACAACTTTATCCAGTTTTCCTCATCTACATAGGGTACCATATTTTATAACTGACATTTAAATGTTTCACGTGAAACATCGGCCCTGTTAGAATCAAATCTACATTTCATACTTGTTAAGTTCTTCTATGATTCCTTTTACTATTCCAGCCAAATTTCTTAATTCCATTTTACAGCGATATCTATCTACCTCAACTATCCTTTCACAGGTTTCAATTTTATTCATAACACTTGTGAGCTGCTGAACCGCCAACTCATAGATTTTTTCATTTGCTTCCTGTTTTTTTAATTTCACATATTTTAAATTTTCTTTTTTCTTTTCCGCCCTGATCAGATTCTCCAGTTCTTCGATTCTTCGATTTAATCTTTCCAATTCTTGCTTCAAAGACATACTAGTTTCCCGAAGCTGTTGCTGCTGATCTTTCAATTCCTTTATTTTTTTCTCATTTCTATCATTCTTATAGTTTCTCGGAGAAAAGGACTCATAACTTTTATCCTCCGATTCTTCAATCATGCGAATAAATTCCTTATTTTCTCTTATTGAAGTCTCGCTCCTTTGAAGCTCTTCCTGTAGATCAATTCTTCTTCCCAGCAGCTCCTGCAAATAATCCGTCAAATACTCTATCACCATCTATCGTCTCCTTAGAACATTTGTTCTTTCTATATACTATAGTAAACGCCAAATCTATTTGTCGTTTGCTAAAATTCTTCCTTTATTCTATCAAACCTTTATGTATAATTCCACTATTATTATAAAAAGTAGTTTTTCTCGCTAAGAGTGGATGACAAACAGTAACCAGACAATTTCTTTGGTATTTCGAAATAAAAATAGATATTTTATTTGTATATCCGGCGGTTTTCGTCTATAATATAGGTAGTAAAAGATATTAGAAAGGAAGGGTCCATACGATGAAAAAACATATCCGCAATTTTTTGATATTAACTGCACTTGCCACTGTCACCATACATCTCATTAATAAGATGATAAGCGTTTCCAGCATTGTAAAGAATTTACTGAGAACGGACCACGGCAAATTTTATGATTGGAAATATGGCAGGATTTTTTATACAAAGTCCGGCAAGGGCTCACCTGTTTTATTGATACATGATTTGAATCCTGTTTCCTCTTCCCAGGAATGGGAGCGAATTTACAAACCCTTATCCAAAAAGCACACCGTGTACACCCTGGACCTGCTGGGCTGCGGCCGCAGTGACAAACCCAATCTCACCTACACCAACTATATGTATGTACAGTTGATCACCGATTTTATCAAGAATATCATCGGCGAAAAGACCAGCTTGATTTCTACCGGTGCCTCCTGCTCCTTTTCTATTATGGCCTGCAACATGGAGCCGGAACAGTTTGAGAATCTTATTTTGCTAAACCCGGAAGATTTAGGAAAACTGGTAGAAATGCCAAGTAAGAAGAAAAATGCCTTGAAATTCTTAATTGACATGCCTATTTTCGGAACCTTTATTTACAATATGATTTATTCCGGTAAAGCTGTTGAAAATCTTCTGAAAGAAAAATACTATTCGGACGACCAGCTGCTTCCCGACGCTACGGTGGACGCTTACTATGAATCCGCCCATCTTGCTAACAGCAATGGAAAATACTTGTTTTCCAGCATCATATCCAACTATACCAACATCAATGTGGCGTATGCGCTGGGTAAGATAAAAAATCCTATGTACATCATCTGCAGCAAGGAAAATGACAGAGCCAAGGATATCATTGATTCCTACAGCAACTACAACGCTTCCATTGAATCCGCTTGTGTAGAACATTCAAAGTATCTGCCACAGTTGGAAATTCCGGAAAAGCTGCTGGAATATGTTGAAAAATTTTTAGCAACACAATAAGACAGAAGGCGGCAATCAGCCGCCTTCTTTTTCCTCTTTTCCTTTGTAATCAATTTTTCTAAAATTAAATATTCTACCGCAACGGCTCCTTCCCAGGCGTTCCAGCTTTTCTGGGATACGACCTTGGTGTTGCCCTCACCTTCTCTACCACCACCAGGGACCTTCCCATATCCGTATTAGGCAGCTGAAACTTCACCACATCTCTGACAGAACCGCCCAGAAGTTTCACCGCTTTTTGCGATTGCTTTAATTCGTCCTCCACATCCCCGGATTTATAGGAAACAAAAAGTCCCCCTTTTCTCACAAAAGGTATACAATATTCACTCAGAGAAGCCAGATTCGCCACCGCCCGGGAAACACACAGATCAAAATTTTCCCGATACTCCTTCTTTCTGGCCATCTCCTCCGCCCGGCCATGAATTGCGGTAATCCCCTCCAGATGAAGTTTCTCTGTCACTTCCTCCAAAAACAAAATACGCTTATTTAAGGAATCCATCAGAACCACTTTCAGCCCGGGAAACGCAATTTTTAAAGGGATTCCCGGAAATCCGGCTCCGGTGCCCAAATCCAGAACACGTAAGTTTCCGGGAGTGACCGCCTTCACCAGACTGAGACTGTCCAGAAAATGCTTCTCTATCACTTCTTCGAATTCCGTAATGGCCGTGAGGTTCATCACTTTATTTTTTTCAATCAGCATTTCATAAAAGTCAAGAAACTGCTCTATCTGTTCCTCACTCAGAGAAATCTGTAGTTCCTTCAACCCACTATAAAATTTACTTAAATCATGATCCATAAATACTTCTCCTCTGCTCCAAATATACCAGCAGCACCGAGACATCCGCCGGCGATACGCCGGCGATTCTGGAGGCCTGTCCCACCGAATGGGGCTGATACAGATTCAGTTTCTGCCGGGCCTCAATTCTGAGACTTGGAACCTGATCGTAATCAAAATTTTCCGGCAGCCGTTTTTTCTCCAGCTTCTTAAACTGCTCCACCTGTTTCATCTGCCGCTTGATGTAACCGTCATACTTAATATGAATGTTCACCTGTTCGATAACGTCATACCGAAGCTTGGGACGCTCCGGATCCAATTCCGCCAAATCCTCATAGCAAAGCTCCGGACGGCGAATCAGCTCCGCCAGGGTCGTTCCCGTATTCAGCGGCGTACTTTCATGCCGTTTTAAAAAATCCTGGACCTTTTCACCAGCTCCGATGTGAACATGGGAAATCCTTTTTACCTCCTGCTCTATGAGCCTTTCCTTTTCCACGATCCAGTCGTATCTCTCCTTACTTACCAACCCAATCTCATACCCCTTCCGGGACAGACGTAAATCCGCATTATCCTGGCGCAACAGCAGGCGGTATTCCGCACGGGAGGTCATCATACGGTAAGGCTCCTTATTCTCCTTTGTTACCAGATCGTCAATCAACACACCGATGTATGCCTCGGACCTGTCCAGAATCAAAGGCTCCTTTCCCTTTACATACATGGCGGCGTTGATACCGGCCACCAGTCCCTGGGCCGCCGCTTCCTCGTAACCGGAACTTCCGTTAAACTGACCCCCGGAGAAAAGACCTCGGATTTTCTTAAATTCCAAAGAGGGCCGAAGCTGCCTGGGGTCAATACAGTCATACTCAATGGCATAGGCATTGCGCACAATTTTTGCATGTTCCAGTCCGGCCACGGTGCGATACATCTCATACTGAACATCCTCCGGCAAGGAACTGGACATTCCTCCCACATACATCTCATTGGTGGATAATCCCTCCGGCTCAATAAACACCTGATGGCGGTTCTTATCCGAAAACCTAACTACCTTGTCCTCAATGGAAGGGCAGTATCTTGGACCCGTTCCCTCAATCATTCCCGAATAAAGCGGGGACCTGTCCAGATTTTCCCGGATTACCTGGTGGGTCCTCTCATTGGTATAGGTGAGCCAGCAGGAAACCTGCTCTATCTGCACATCCTCCGGGTCAGTGGTAAAGGAAAAAGGCACCACCCGTTCGTCTCCCAACTGCTCTTCCATTTTCGAAAAGTCAATGGAGCGCTTATCAATTCTTGCCGGGGTTCCTGTCTTAAAGCGCAGTAATTCCACGCCGTTTTCTTTTAAGGACTGACTCAAATGATTGGCAGGCTGTAGTCCGTTCGGCCCCGTGTAATTCACCACGTCTCCATAGAGACACCGGGCTTTCAGATAGGTTCCGGTACATAAAACCACCGCCTTGCTGTAATAAGAGGCGCCGGAAAAGGTTTTCACCCCCCGAATCACCCCATCCTCCACCAGAAGCTCCGTAACCTCCGCCTGGCGAAGGGTCAGATGTTCCGTCTCCTCCAAAGTCTGACGCATGGACCGGCTGTAAGCCGCCTTGTCCGCCTGGGCCCGGAGTGAATGAACGGCAGGCCCTTTAGAGACATTTAACATCTTAGACTGAATAAAGGTCTTGTCAATATTGATTCCCATCTGACCTCCCAGGGCGTCAACCTCCCGCACAAGATGTCCCTTGGAACTTCCGCCGATATTAGGATTACAGGGCATCATGGCGATACTCTCTATGCTCACCGTAAAAATGATAGTCTCAAGCCCCAGTCTGGCGCAGGCCAACGCCGCCTCACACCCTGCATGGCCGGCTCCCACAATGCACACATCATACTGTTCATTCACAAAAGGCATAACTTCCATCCTCTCTTATATAAGAAACAATTCATTTATTTTCCCATACAAAATTTAGAAAATATCTCGTTTACCAAATCTTCCCCCACCGACTCTCCGATAATCGCTCCAAGCTCCTCATAAGCATTCATCAGATCAATGGAATAAAAATCTTCGGGCATTCCGGCCTCGATACTCTCCTTCACCATTCGTAAACTCTTGAAAGCCTCCTCCAATGCGGTTTTCTGCCGCACGTTTGTGATATAAACTTCATTATTATAAGAAATATCGCCCCGGAAAAACATCTCCTTTATAGCCTCTCCCAAATCATTAATTCCGGTTCCATCTTTTGCCGAAACGGGGATAATTTTATGATCCGCCGCAAATTGTAACTCCTCCATCTTCACCACCGGTTCCAAATCACTCTTATTCCACAGAATGATGGTCCGTCGGTTTTGAATCAATTTTATGATTTCATCATCATTCTCATCCAACGGTATGGAGGAATCCACCACATAAATAATCAGATCAGCCCTTGCCACATATTCCTTTGCCCTGTCCACACCGATTTTCTCTACTATATCCTCTGTCTCCCGGATTCCCGCCGTATCCACCACATGGAGGGTAATCCCTCCCAGATTGATCTGCTCCTCCAGAGCGTCCCGGGTGGTACCGGCAATCTCCGTTACAATGGAACGCTCCCGGCCTACCAGCCGGTTCATCAGGGAGGATTTTCCGGCATTTGGTTTTCCCACAATGACCGTATGGATTCCCTCCTTCAACAATTCACCATCCTCAGAAGATTTCAGAAGCTTATCCACTACTTCGCAGGCTTCTTCCACAATTTTCAACAATGTTTCCCCATATCCATCCAAATTGATATGCTCCGGGTCATCCAGGGCCGACTCAATAAAGGCAATCTCGTGAATCACCTTTCCCCGAAGTCTGACAATCTCATCCCGCAGGGCTCCCCGGAGCTGATGAACAGAACTCTCCAGGGCAAAATCATTGTCCGCCTGAATGACGTCCATCACAGACTCCGCCTGGGACAGATCGATTCTCCCATTTAAAAAAGCCCGCTTGGTGAATTCTCCCGGCTCCGCCGGTCTGGCTCCGTACCGGATCACTGTCTCCAGAATCCGACGCATGACCAGAGAGCCTCCATGGCAGTCAATTTCCACCGTATCCTCAGCCGTATAACTGTGAGGGCCCCTAAGCACAATCACCAGCACCTCATCAATCACCTTATCCCCATCATAAATATACCCATAATGAACGGTGTGACTTTCTGCCTGGGATATTTTTTTCATTCCATTTTTTGATTTATAAATTTTATCTATAATCTCAAAAGCTTCGCTGCCACTCATTCTTATAATTCCAATTCCGGAATTTGTCATGGCGGTGGCGATGGCCGCAATCGTATCCGATTTCATATAAAATTTCTCCAATTTATGAAAAAGGCTTCCTCATTTTCATTTTGTTGAGAAAGCCTTTTATCAATTATTCGTAACAATAGAAAACTCGCTCCGCAAGCTTTCTATTGTTCATGATAATAGAAAATTCACAAAGTGAATTTTCTATTATTTATTCCGTTTCAAAGTAACTACCACATGCCGGTAGGGTTCTTCTCCCTCGCTGTGTGTCGTAACAAACTTATCACTCTGTAGCGCGGAATGAATCACTCTCCGCTCAAAGGGGTTCATGGGCTCCAAAGATACAGGCTTCTTAGAGCGTTTCACCTTGTAGGCAATGTTCTTCGCAAGATTTTCCAGGGTCTCTTTTCTGCGCTTCCGGTAATCCTCCGTATCCAGCTTCACCTTTACATATTCCTCGGACTGCTTGTTGGCGGCCAGGTTCACCAGATACTGCAAGGAATCCAGCGTTTGTCCTCTCTTTCCGATGAGCACACCCATATCGTCACCCTTCAGTTCGACCTCAAATACCTTGGCATTCTCATCCTTGCTGATAAGGACCTCCACATCCATCTCCATGGCCTTAAATACACTGTCCAGAAAATCCCGAATCACATCCTCCAGCGTGAATTTCTTACGAACCCGAATCACAGCAGGCTTGCTTCCGATTCCCAAAAATCCGGAACTTCCCTTTTCAATCACCTCATATTCAATTTTGTCACTGGTAGTTCCAAGCTTAATCAAACTCTCTGTAATCGCGTCGTCTACTGTTTTTCCTGTTACTTCAATAAATTCCATTCTGACTACCCCCTTATGAGTTTACTGTTTATTATTGCGCTCGTTGTATTCCTTGACCAAATTGGCTTTAGCCGCAAGACTTCCGGGTTTGGCGGTCTTACTGTACTCCGCTGCCTTGCGGAGCTTTTCCTCCTTATCCTGGGAGTTATCTTCAACGGCAGCTTTCTCCGAAAGCGTTCTGGTTTTCATCCGGGCCGCCGTGGCAATCTGATTCTCCGGAATTCCCTTTTTGGCACGTTTCTTCTTGGCTTTCGCCTGATTCTTCTTAATCAGAGCCTCCAGATCAATCTTCTCCACATACCTGTTGATCACTACCTGCTGAATACTGCGGATAACGGAACCGGCAATCCAGTAAATACCCATACCAACCGGTACGGAAAATACCATTACAAAGGAAAACAGCGGCATAATGATATTCATGGTCTTCATGGAGTTCGCCATGGTATTAGCCGTATCCCCCCCGTTAGAATTAGAGGAAGCGGTGGGCATAAGCTTGATATTCAAAAGCTGTGTTCCCAAAGAAATAAGCGGAATCAAAATAGCTCCAAACACCAACAGGTAATCTGCCGCATCCCAGCCGGACCGAATCAGACTCATGGGCGTGTAGGCAAT
>CALWLN010000222.1 GCA_944381535.1 uncultured Lachnospiraceae bacterium | reverse complement strand
AAGGAGAGAAGATGAAAATACTGGTAACCGGATTGGCGACCCTGCACTGGGGAAGAATCGAATATGGAAATATTGGGAATTACTACATTGTGGTGCCGCTGTTTCGGAAGCTCCACGCATATTTCCCCGGGACGGAGATACGGACGACGCTACAGCTGACGGACGGATTTTGTGAGAAGGAAAATATTGTTAAATTACCCATGGAGTATTATTATGCGTGGCGGGAGGATTCCGCGGACACCAGGGAAGCCCTGGAGGAGTTGGCAGCCGCGGAAATTTATCACAGCTGCGGCTCCCTGGTCTGGGAGAGCGGGTTTATCCGGGAAGTGCTGGCGGCCGACCTGGTGATAAATTTCAGCGGGGATATGTGGGGGGACAATTCCGCTACCATGGGGGAAAACCGGTTTCTGGTGGATCTTTTAAAAACCAGGACGGCTCAGCTTCTGGGCAGGAAAACCGTGATGTTTGCCAGCTCCCCGGGACCTGTGACGGAGTTAAGGACTCTTGAGCTGGCAAAAAAGGTGTACGCCGGTTTTGACCTGGTCGTCAACCGGGAGGCCGTTTCCGTTCAGGTATTGCGGGAGGAAGGGTTCGAGGTTGGGAGAACCAGAAGCTGCGCCTGCCCTTCCTACCTGTTTGACAAAAGCTGTTATCCGGTTCAAGTGGAGGAGGACGTTATTTTACAGAGGGAAGGCTTCCGGGAGGGGGTCCCCAATATCGGCTTTATTTTAGCTACCTATTCCCTGCCGGGCCGCTCCTACGATAACTGGGAGCGGAGCGATGAGGATTTTCGGGATTTTGTGGAGCTCATCGAGTATATCATCCGGGAGAAGAAGGCCCGGGTACTTTTAATTTCCCATTCTAACGGCTTTGAGCTGCCGCCCAATTTTAAGCGGATACACTGGCGGGATTACAGGATGATCTGCCAGCTGTACGGGATTTTAAAGAAGCGGGGCAGGGTGGATATGGAGCTGCTGCACAAGGTGGACACCCTCTATGAGCCTTGGGAAATGCATACGCTCATCGGAAATCTTACGATGTTAATCTCTGGGAGGGTTCACGGGGCGGTGGCGGGGCTGGAGCAGTATGTCCCCACCTTGGCCTTTGATTATAAGAACGGCCCTCTGGCCCACAAGACCTACGGCTTCTTTGCTGTCATGGGGATAGAGGACTGCGTGATACCCCGGGAGGATTTTGATTTTATCAAATATTTTGAAAGGACTTACAGCCGTCTGGAGGAGATCAGGGCTCGCTTAAAGGCCAACCACAGAGAAGTAAAGGAAAAGGTGGAACTTGGATTTCAGATGATGAAGGGTTTGACGAAGACGTGAGTTCAGAGAGGATTTCGGTAGCGATTCCCTGTTACCGCTCGGAAAAAAGCATTGGCCGGGTGGTGGAGGAGCTGGTGGCAGAGTTTGAAAAGCAAAGGGCGGAGTATCAGATTGTGCTGGTCAACGACGGCTCCCCGGACGGCACCTTTGAGGTGATAAAGGAGCTTGCGCTGGAGCATTCCCGGGTGACAGCGGTGAATCTGTCGAAAAATTACGGGCAGCATGCGGCCCGGCTGGCCGCGATTCCCTATCTCGACGGAGACTATATCGTGTATATGGACGACGACGGACAGCACCCGGTAAGCGGGATTTTTCCCATGCTGGAAAAATTAAAGAGCGGCAATTACGACGTGGTCTACGCCCTGTTTCCTCAGAAACGGCACGGTCTTCTCAAGCGCGCCGCCAGCCGGGTGAACACCGCCACGCTGAATTTCCTCACAGGCAAGCCCAGGGACATAAAAAATTCCAGCTTTTCCGTGATGCGAAGCTACCTCCTAAAGGAGCTGGCAAAATACAGAAGTCCCTTTCCCAGTTGGACGGGCTTCATTATGCAGATTACCAGGAACATATCCAATGTGGAGCTTGCCCACTGCGAGAGGATTTCCGGCAAGAGCAATTATACAATCAAAAAAATGGCCCAGCTGTATTTGAACAGCATGACCGGATTTTCCATTGTGCCGCTCAGAATCTCCTCCGTTGTGGGAGCTGTGGTGGCGGCGATTGGATTTTTCATGGAACTCTTTCTTATCATCCGAAAGCTTGTAAGGCCGGCGGTGCCGGGGGGCTACACATCCTTGATCGTGGTGGTTTTGCTGATTGGCGGAATCTTGATGATGATGTTGGGGCTGCTGGGAGAATATGTGGGAAGAATCTATATGATAAGCAACAATCTGCCCCAGTATACGATTAAGGAGGTGGTAAATGAAAGGGCTGAAACGGATGATCATAGACTGGCTGATGAGGGAAAAGGCCATAAAACGTGACGGCATTCTCTGGAATGCCATTGGCGGGAGCATAAGCGCGGGGCAGTCCGCAATCATCCTGATTTTTGTATCCCGTAAGGCAGGGCTCGCCATGGCGGGCGCTGTCGCTTTGTCATACGCTGTGGCGAATCTGTTTCTGGCAATCGGGAAATATGGGATTCGGAATTTTCAAGTCACCGATGTGCGAAAACGGTATGCCTTCGGGGATTATTGGTATGGGCGGGTTGCCACGGTATCGGCAGCGGCGTTGTTGCTCATAGGGTATCTTATATACGGCGCCGTCACCGGACAGAATACGGCGGGAAAGACGCTGCTTGTGTTGGAGGTTACAGTCCTGAAGCTGATTGACGCCTTTGAGGATGTCTATATAGGCGCTTATCAACAGAGGGGCAGGCTGGATGTGGGCGCGAAGATAATGGCGCTGCGGATGATTTTTTCTACGGTATTGATTTGCTGGCTGGTGGTTTGGAGTGGAAATTTGTACATCAGCTTCCAGGCAGCGATTATCCTGTCCATTCTTTGCGATTCTTTCCTGATTTCCCTTACATATAGAAAAGCTGCCTTGAAAATAGGAAGCCTATGTGTAAATAAGGTGGGACGGCTGTTAAAAAAGTGTTTCCCGCTGTGTATCGGTACGGTGCTGGCGATTTATATCGGGAACGTGCCCCAATATATGATTGATCAATACATGATGGATGAGGAAGTCCAGGCCATATTCGGGTATCTCATGATACCGGTGTTTGCGGTGACGCTTTTGAGTAATTTTATATTTCAACCCATGGTAAAGAGGTTTGGGGACGCATGGAACCGAAAAAAGATGAAAGACTTTGCGGGGCTGGTAAAAAGACAGTCGCTGATTGTGTTGCTGCTGACCGTGTCAGCGCTGGCCCTTGGGCTTTTCGTTGGACTTCCTGTGCTGTCCTTTCTGTACCGGGCAGACCTCACGCCATACCGGAGGGAATTCGGGTTGTTGCTGCTGGGAGGCGGATTCTATGCATGGGCGTTTTTCCTGACTGTGCCGCTGACCACTGTGGAAATGCCGAAAAGTATCGCTGTGGGATATGCCTTGTCCGCAGGATTTGCGCTTGCGTTTGGACGGCTTTTTGTGGAGACCAGAGGGATGCTGGGGGCTGCGGCCTTGTACCTGGCTGTCAATCTTGTGCTGGTGCTGGTGTACGTGTGTGCCCTGGGGATTGGAGTGCGGGATGGAGATCAAGGGGTGCCTTAAGAAAGGAAGGGGAGGATGACGTTTAAGAAGTTGCGGTCGGTAAAGGATGTCGGGAATCGTCTCTACGCTTTTGGGGGTGGAAACGTTCCGCTGTCTGTCCTGACGGTGGCTGCCTGCTTTGGAATTGCGGCGCTGTCGTCGGAAATGGCATACCTTTCTAACGATGATACCGGCATTCAGAATCTGCTGGCAGGGAACGTCACCGGGGAGCCCTATGTGACGCACCAGTTTATCAACGTCATGCTGGGCGTTCTGATCTCCTCCCTCTATCAGATACTGCCGGGGGTGCAGTGGTGGTATGTATACAGCCTGCTGTTGACTGGAATGGGGATGGTGCTGCTTCATTTCGCTATTTTCCGGATCTGCAGAGACAGAAGGCTGCCGTTATGGCTCCCGTGGTTGACGGTGTTTGTGGTAGATATGGCGTTTTTGGTATATCCTGTTGCAAATGTATCCTTTACGATCGTTCCGGCGATCCTGGGGACGGGACTGGTTGCCGTCTTGTTCTTCTTAAAGGAGGTGCAGAGTAGGAAATGGAGGAGCGTGCTCCATGGAGCAATCCCTGCGGGGTATTTCCTGGTTCTGATTCACCGTGTGGATACGGGATTGGCGTTATTGTGCTATATTTTGCTGGGATACCTGTATTATCTGTGGGCGGATAACGAAAAAGGGTTACGAAAAGCGGCTGTAAGGTTTGCCGTGGTCTGTGGGGCCTACGGCATGCTTGCGGCGGGCTTTACGGGTCTGAATTCTTTTTCCATGGAGAAGCTGAACGGAGCTGATTTTGTGGAATTTAACCGGGCTCGGGGGGCCTATATGGATAAGCCCCGGGACTCCTACGACAGCAATGAGGAATTGTATGAGGCAGTGGGGTGGGACGAGAATGTGTATCGTCTGGTAAACGGATGGTGCTTTATGGACGAGGCGGTCACGGCGGAGAGCTTTCGCTATATTACGGAGAACAGTATGATAAAAGAGGATCTGGCGGCGCGGAGCATATCCCTTCTGACATCTGTGCTGGAGGACGCCAGGTGTCAGGCGCTGCTTCTCCTGTGGGGTTTTTCTGCCTGTTTGTCCCTCTTTTTGCTGATGGTTGGATCTGACTTAAAATATGCCCTGTTTCTGGGACTCAACAATGGGGGGAGCTTTTTTCTGCTTTTATACCAGCTGCTTACGGGGAGAATCTTGTACCGCTCTATTCTGGTGGTGTTGCTGCCCGCTTTCGTGATAAATGTTCTGCTGGCACTTAGGCATGGCCGTCTGAGCGGGAAGAAAAAATGCTTCTTCGGCTTTGCGGCGCTTCTGGCCTTGCTGTTGTGCGGTCGTATGGTATTTGGCTATGTATTTGATCCGGACAGAAACAATTATAAAAGGGAGCTGATGGTCCAGAGCGCGGCGGTGGAGGAATATGCAGGGAGCCATCCGGGAGATGTCTTTATTTCCACCACGGGCTTTTATAACAGCATCAGTCCCCGGAAGGTGGATGCGCAAAACCGTCCCACCAGTGTGATTCCCTGGGGCGGAAGCTCCTATCATTCGGATAGCTATAACAGGCGCCTTAGGCTGAACGGACTGGAAACGCTGTCGGGTGGAGCGTTGAAGCGGGACAATGTGTATTTTGCCTGCAATGTCAATCTGTTGACCTTGTCGCCTTCCGTTGTTTCCGATACGGTGGTCCGGAACTTTTACGATTATTTACAGGAGAAATTTGGAGCAAAGGGATTTGTTCTGTCGGACCGTGTCGGGGAGAAATCGTACATTTATCGGTTTGTATTTCCGGAGAATGAGGCGCGGTTTGAGGAGTATTACAGGATTTTGGAGGAAAATGTGATTAGGGTGAGAGCGGGAGAATGACGGACAGGTCATGTCGGACCAGGAAGAGGGGGCCATGGAGCAGTTGATACCGGACAAGGAGGAAGGCGTATGAAATTTGTTAAAAGAGCCATGGATTTTATTGCAAGAAATGTTCTGCTGGCGGTGTTTGGGGTGATAGCTGTAGCGGCTCTGTTTGTCAAAGCTATGTATTCTTTCGATGACAGTCCTTATTTTACCTGGACGGACGGGTACGATGTCCTGGCTTTTGCTCTGGTGCTTGCGGTCCTGGGACTGATTTACAGATACCGGGACCGGCTGCAGGCGGGCCTTCCTTACCGGCTGTGCTTTCTGGTCTACAGCCTGGCGGCGGTTCTCTATGTCTGCATGGTTCCGTTGACACCCTTTTCCGATATGGGAGGCGTCTGCTGCGGGGCCCTTAGCTTTGCGAAATTCCAGTGGACAGAAATGCTGAACGATGCGTACTGGACTGTTTTCCCGGGAAACTTGAAGCTTAGCGTCTTCTGGGGCGTCCTGTTGCTGCCGCTGCCTAAAACGCTGCTGACGCTGAAAATTTTAAATATCTTCATGATTTATGGGGTGATTTACGGTACCAGGAAGCTGGCAGAGGTATATCAGGTGAAATATTATAATGTGGTGTATTTGTCCGCACTCCTGTTTCTGCCGTTGTTTTTGTACGCAAACCATGTGTACTTTGATATACCGCTTGTATTTTTGGGAACGCTAGCGCTTTGGCTGCACAAAAAATATGGCAATCTCATTCTGACCTGCGCGGTATTTGGGTGCGCGCGGTTTTTGAGAAAAAATGTCAGTATTTTTCTGCTGGCGGTTTTGATCGTCTATGTGTTTGAACACTGGGAGGTATGGAAAAAGGGAGGGGGCAAAAAAATTATGGCGGCGGCCGGTGAGTTACTGATTGGCATGGCGCTGTTCTTCGCCCTGTACAAGGTACCCGGTACTTTGATTGAGAACGCCTTTATAAAGGGGAATTTCAGATCCTATCCGGCCTGGAATCAGATTTATATCGGTCTCAATGAGGCGGAGTTTGGCTTTATGGACGGAGATTTCAGCTATGACCGATCCGGGCAGGACGTTCTGGACAGGTTGAAGGAATACGGGCCGGTGCGTGTGTCGAAAATCTTGCTGAAGAAAACCTTCTGGCTGTGGAGCCAGGGAACCTACCAGGCTCAGCGTTATGCTTTTGGCGAGGATGTTTCGGACGGCGCGGAGAAATTTGAGTATGAGACGGTGCTCACGGACTTCTTGCTGAATGACGGGCAGGGACTGCGGAGATTTCTGAATTCCTTTATGCGGGCGGAATATCTGGCGCTGTTCGGGTTGATGGTACTGACGCTGTACCGGGACAGGAGGCGGGAGGAGCTTCGGGTGTTTTATTATGCGCTGATGGGGACGTTTCTGATCTTGCTGGTGTACGAGTTAAAATCCAGGTATATTCTGCCGCTGCTGCCGGTAATGCTGGTGTTGGCGGGGGAGGGGGTGGAGAAGCGGGGGACAGTATCGTAGCGGATATCGTAAAGGAAAAGGGATGGGACTGCGCAGATTTGGTTCCGGTGCCTAAAGCCCCGGGCTTTTTTTAGAGAAATTATGTGTGGCGAAAAGGGGGCTGATATGGTAAAATAGGAAACAGCGGGTAGGTTGAAAAAGCAGGCGATGGAGGAAGCGGGTAATCTTTTGGAACGTTTTATCCATGCAGTGTAAAAAATATCCTGGGGGCCAGGATTATGGGGATGGATATTTGCTTTTGGAAAAGAATCGTTTGTGTCTGATTGCAGAAAATATAATAGCGAGTGCCTTGCAGGTGAAATGGACGGAGAGTTGTCCTTACATTTTTTCTTGTATTGCATGAATCAAATGGATGAGAACATTACTCCGGAGGCCGTGCTGTTTCATGAACTAGGCCATGCGGTGCATATGCGATATTCGAGAGAGGCAGACAGGGTTTCGGAACATATTCTGCGATGGATGAAGGAGCAGTGCTTTCCTCAGATTGAAGAGCGGTCTAAGGAGGAGCAAAGTGAGATTCTGGCGGATATTCTCAGCGTCGGTTTCCTGTTTGAAAGTCCTTTTGAGGTGTTTGACCCGTTTGCAAAAATACACAGGGAGGATAAACAGGCATTTTCCGTGCTGGCCCGTACAATGATGGAAGAAATTAAGAAACAAAACAGCAGGAGGATACATAATGGAATTTAAAATTTCATGCAAGCAGTAGAGCAAAATCTTGCCCAGTTAAAATCCGAGGAGGCCCTGTGGGCCTGGATAAAAAACTACGCCTATATACAGGGGGATAGAGATCGGATGGGAGTCTGCTTTCTCAACGGGGAGTATGGGAAGGTTTGGGAGGAATGCCGGAAAACGAAGGATGCTCTTGGATGGAGCGGTAAATTTATCATGACGGGCGTTCCGATGCTGCTTTTGCTGCTACAGGAGGGAGAAGCAACAGGAAAAGCGATGAAGGCCATGGGGGCAGAGGTGGAGGAATATCTCGGATATGAGGCAGAGTACGGAGAACCGAATTTCTCAGAACGGTTTTTGTTATGGAGAAAACAGATAGCGATACCGGTGTCTGATAAAAAAGAGATCCTCGCTTACCTGACAAAGGTCATCGACAACCGGGTGGAGGCCATCGTTGGCGGGAGCCACCGGGGAAGCTATTTTAAGGCGGTCATGCTGGGAGCGGCCCTGGGCGAGGTGGAGGAATCCTTGGGAAAAGAAAATGGCAAAGCAGAGCGCATGGAGAAATACCTCAGGCAGTTCCCACGGCACAGTGCGTTTAAGAAGGAGATGAAATGTTACTGGTAATTCGCGCCGAAAAAGTGAATAAATCCCACGTTTTGAAAACGTTGTAAAATTTTAATTCTTGCAGTATAATAGGCATAAATACGAAAAGGAACAATTGCAGTAATGGGCGAGAAAACATGTAAGGTATATACACCACCGGAAATCGTGGACTACATGCTGGATAAAATTGGTTACACGGAGCAGCTATATGGGAAAAAGATATTGGAGAACTCATGTGGAACAGGCCGTTTTTTGTGTGAAATCGTCAGAAGATACATAGCTGATGGGAGAAAAAATAACAGAACAGAAGGCGAAATAAGAGCTGGCCTGTCACGGGATATTCATGGTATCGAAAAAGAAAAGGAAGCATGCAGGGAGTGCAGGGATAATCTTGACGATATTGCAGCGAAATTTGGAATCTGGGATGTGGAGTGGAATGTCAGGCAGGCAGACGCGCTAAAATTTACATATGAATCGGAATACCAGTTTGTTGTTGGAAATCCGCCTTATATTACATATTATAATATGGAGCTGGCAGACAGAGAAATAATCAGAACGAACTTTGCCGTATGCAAAAAAGGAAAGGCGGATTACTATTATGCATTCACAGAAGCTGCTTTAAAGGCCTTAGCAGCAGATGGGATTATGGCATATCTGATACCGAATAATTTTATGAAAAACAGATATTCAGAGGAACTTCGAAAGTATATTTTGCCATACCTTCTCGAGTTAGAAGATTTCAAATTTGAGAAGATTTTCGAGAATTATCAGACCTCTTCTGCCATTATCATTTGCGCCAAACAGAATCAGAGAGATACTTTTATCTATAGAGACAGGGAGTTTCATAAAGAAGTAGAAATTTTAAAAAGTCAGTTAAAGGGAAAATGGACTTTCGATTCCTTTCCTATGGGACAGCAGAGAAAAAAGAGATTTGGTGACTGTTTCAAAGTATCAGCTCCGGTGGCAACTTTGCTAAATGAGGCATTTATCATTAAATCTTTTATAGAAGAAGATACGTGGATAGAAACAGCGGGTTTCAAACTGGAGAAAAGCGGTTTACGTTTGGCGGCAAGCCCCAAAAGCAAGCAGAATCAGGAAAAAAATTATATTATATTCCCTTATTATTATAGAGATGGAGCTTATTGTCGATATACAGAGGAACAGTTTGTGGGGATGTTCCCGCAAATTGCAGGGTATCTAAAGCAGTACATGGACAAATTACAGAAAAGGAACGTAGATAAAAAGAGTCAGTGGTTTGAATATGGCCGTTCTCAAGCGTTGACACATATTAATCAAGAAAAAATTATGTTGTCAACATTGATTACAGGGAAAGTGAAATATTATTTATTGGAGAAAGAAACGGTACCGTATTCTGGTATGTATATTGTCCCCAAGGGAAATTATACGATGAAACAAGCGGAAGAGATTCTGAGCAGCAAGGCATTTTTTGAGTATGTTACGAATGTAGGAATCCATGCCAATGGAAAAACATACAGAATCAGTCCAAATGACGTGGAAAACTACATGTTTGAGGAGAAGGAAGGGTATGCAGCAGATTGAGTTTCGTGTAGGAGCGAAAGCAGCCAGATTAATCGGGCGAGAGAATATTGCGGATGTGGACGGAGCATTGATAGAATTGATAAAAAATGCCTATGACGCGGATGCAACTTGTGTTTACGTGGATTTCTACGTTCCGTTCCCTGATATTCCTAATAAGATAGCGCCGGAGCTGTTGTCTCAGCAGCTTTCCGAGAAAGAATTGGAATTTGTGCGGGAATATTATGTGGATAGAAAAGGAAGCTGGGTAAAACAAAAGAATCTAACGGAGGAAGTCCAGAATAGGCTGAGGGATATCTTTTTTTCTCATAATCGGATCATTGTCGCGGATAATGGCACCGGTATGACCATGGATATTGTAGAATCTGCATGGATGTATATTGGTACCAGCAATAAAGAGACAAATATAATATCCGATAAGGGGCGTATTAAAACAGGGGCAAAAGGAATAGGGAGATTTGCGCTAGATAAATTATCGTTGACATCCACCATGTACACGAAAGCGGAAGAAGGCAGGGGCGTTGTACGCTGGAGAATGGATTGGGAACAGTTTGCCGATGCCAAATTAATTAGTGATGTGAAAGCTGAGTTGGAGTTGCAGCCTATAGAGTATCAGGAAATTGTGCAGAGAGAACTGGGAAAAGAAAAGCAGGTTTTTAAAGAACACCAGTGGTCCACAGGGACACTTATCATACTTCAGCCCACAAGAGAAGCCTGGAGCGAGAGATTGTTTCAAAAAGTAAATACGAATTTAAAGAGTATTAACCCCATCGGAAGCGTTGACCGCTTTGAAGTAATCGTAAACAATGCGTTTTATCCGAAGTTTAATTACAGAACTGAGGAGGTGGCCATAGATAAGGATGATTATGATTACAGAATCAAGGCAGAATACGATGGAAATGAGATATTGCGCATAAAATTGCTGCGCAACGAGGTTGATTTGTGGAGAAAGCAGATAACGGTGGAGGCTTATGGTTCTTCGAAGAAAGTATCGGTGGAAGAATTTTGGGCAAGAAAAAAGTTTCAGAAAGAGGGCTATCACAAAGAGGATTACAGCAAAGAGATCACCCTGGAAAAGAATGTAAAGGATATTCTGCCGTCTGATAATCTGGAGAAAATACAGAAGGTGGGACCTTTTTCAGCGGAAATGTATTTTCTCAGGAATGAAAATAATAAATATGCTATCATGAAAAAAGTTGCCACCAAAAAAAGGAAAAAATTATTGTCCCAGTTCTCCGGAATAAAAATATACCGGGACGATTTTAAAGTGCGTCCATACGGAGACGAGGGGGCGATGTATGACTGGATTGGACTAAGCGGACGCGCGCAGAAAAGCCCTGCGTCAGTAGCACATCGGTCGGGAGCATGGAGAGTTCAGCCCTACCAGATGATAGGACTGGTAAAAATTGGACGTGAGACAAATCCGAATCTGGAAGATATGGCAAATCGCGAGGGCATTGCCCTAACGGATACCTATTATATCTTTGTAAATCTGCTCCAGGAGAGTGTCAAAGAGTTTGAGTTTGACCGGCAGTATATTTACAGAGAATATGCGAGATGGATTGAAGATATAAAAGATGAACTGGCAGACTATGCAAAAAAAGTGCAGGAGGAGGCCGTCCGCAGAGCAACAGAAAAGCAAACAGAAGAAAATAAGAGAGGTGAGGATGAAGGATCTTCGCCCGGGGAGCAAAAAGGAACGTTTACAGAAGAAGAGATGCTGGGGACGGTCTACAAGCTGATGCAGGATTCGGAGAAAGCATTGAATAGCAAACAGATTTTGCAGATTTTAAGTTCATCAGGAATTCTTCTCAACACGTTTTTTCATGAGTTTAATGCCATTAACACTCAGTTTCATGTGGAAGCGGCGCAATTACGCAGCCGGGTAAGATATATTTTAAAAGGACAAGAATATGTGGGAATTCCGGCATACAATCCGTATAATCGCATTGACACGCTGGAAAAAAATGACAGACTGACTGCGGCTTTTTTGGATGTCATTATGGACGGATTGAAGAAAGAGAATCTGAGCGTACAAAAAAAATCTCTCCGGAAGATGTTAAATATGATATTGGCCCCATGGAAAGTCATGTTAGAGGAAAAACACATTCGGGTATCTTTAAATCCGGAAGAAGCGGAACTGGCAGAAGATGATGTTTCGATAGCTCTGGTAGATATGTATATTATTCTCAATAATTTTATTTTGAATTCTGCCTGGTTTCTGGAGCAGGAATATAATCCTCAGAGAGAAATCGTTTTCCGGTTAGCGCCGCAGGAAGATGATGTTCATTTGTTTATGGAAAATAATGGTCCGGGGCTTGCGGAAAAATTCAGAGACAATCCGGATAAGATATTTGAAATAGGAGAAACTTCAAAAGGGGACAAGGGAACCGGATTGGGGCTGTGGATTGTAAAAGAAACCGTGGAGCGAAATGACGGAACCATTTCGGTTATGTCAAAAGACAAAGGCTTTGGCCTGGAGATTGTGTGGAGAAAGCCGGAAAGGAGGAAATAATGTATCGGATTGGAATTGTGGATGATAACAAAAGTGATTGTGACGATATACAAGTGTCGATACTGGACAATGCAGGGATAGAGGCGATAGATTCCGGTATTCAGTTTAAAGTATACGAGCTGGAGTCGAGAACGAAGAAAGAAATCCTGGATGAATTACGTATGGACGTGGAGGAAGGGAATATTCATGCGCTTATTGTAGATTATAAATTGGATACGAAAGAAGAAGTGATAGAGGGATGGGAAATCATTGAATTTATGCATGAGGAGACCCCGGAATTTCCGGTGGTTATTTTGACAAATGCTCCCGAAGAAAGCAGGGAATCCCGGTACACAGACGCAGATAAAGTGTATATGAAAAAAGTATTTCTTGATTCTGGTCATGCTGAGACGAAAAGAATGGTAGATAATATTTTACTGAACATGCAGAAATATGTGGCCCGCAGAACGGAACTGGAAGCGAAACTGGAGACAGAATTAAAGAATTTGGAGAAAAACCAGACGGATGATAAGGCTTTGCAGGAGATCATTCGGATAGAGACAGAATTAAGCAAATATAAGCAAATGTATCAGACAACATTGGATACAATGTTGGATATGAACGAGTTGAAGGATGTTTTTGAACAATTGAGGCAGTACGAAGAGCTATTGGGATAATGTTATGAAGTACGATAAGTTTAAAGAACATAAAATACAAAGGACATGCGATAAACATTTTAATGTGCCAAAGAAGTATAGTCCATATTTAGAAAAAGATTTCCAGGGGCGTTGTTGTTATTGCAATATGTCAGAGGAATTGGTTACCGTTCCATATCATGTGGAACATTTTATTCCGGTGAAGGCATTTAAAGGGGTTAAAGACTCGCTGGATGTGGATTATAATAATTTGATGTGGTCTTGCCCAAAATGCAATTTGTCTAAAGGCGATAAATATCAGGGGGATATCGCAAATGATTCTGGAATAGTAAATGAATTGTTTTACAATCCGGTAGAGACAGACTACAATGAGATATTTTACCGCAATGAGCTGGGTGGAATTTCCTCCGATGACCCTAAGGGACGAGAGATGATTAAAATGCTGAAATTGTATCGTCCTGTACATAATCTTGCGTGGCTGCTGGAAAGACTTGAAAAACTGTGTATCGAGTTAGAGAAACAGAAAGTCCGGGAAAAGGATCCTGAACGGAAACGGTTATTGGAGGCGGCGACGGGGGCAGTGGCAATAAAATGTGTAAAGATAGAGCGGGAATTCCGGGCCGTGTATAATGGGAAGAAGGTGTTTAGGAAAGAATACTAATCTGAAATGTTTATCAACCTGATTTTATTCATCAGGAAGTGGCTTTATGCAAGTAGCATGCCACTCCTTCACTGCTTCCAATTATTCCAGCGAAAACCATGTCCTATCCCATTGACAAAAAACGACATAATTTTTATAATAAAGCTAGTTTATAAAAACTCTCTAAAATCCATAAAAATACAAAGAACGGAGGAGCAATTATGGCAAAATTTTGTACACAATGTGGCAGAAGATTAGAGGACGGAGAAGTGTGTACCTGTAGTACACAAGCCACAGCCGGAACTACGGCACAAGAAGCTTCGCAGGCGCCCCAGCAGGCGGCCCCGCAATATCAGTCGGCGCCCCAGCAGCCATTCCAGGGTCAGTCTGAACCGCAATATCAGCAGGCACCCCAGCAGGCGGCTCCGCAAAGCCAGCCCCAACAGCAGGCGCCCCAATATCAGTCGGCACCTACGCAGCAGGCGCCCCAGTATCAGTCAGCGCCAGCGCAGCAGGCCCCGCAAAGCCAGCCGAACCAATCCAATCAGCAAACCCCGCAAAGTCAGCCAAATCAACCCAATCAGCAGGCTCCGCAAGGCCAGCAGTATCAGCAATATCAGCAAGCCCCGCAGGGCCAGCCGAATCAGTCCAATCAGCAGGCTCCACAAGGCCAGCAGTATCAGCAATACCAGCAAGGACCACAAGGCCAGCAGTATCAGCAATACCAGCAAGGACCGCAAGGTCAGCAGTATCAGCAAGGCCAGTCCCAGCAGCGTGGCAAAGAAGCCGAATGGTTCAACGAAACAAAGGACACCGTAGTTACCAGCACCAAAAGCATGTTTGCCGAAATTGTTCCCATCTTTAAGGCCCCCGTTACCCGTATCCGCGAACTGACCTTAAAAGAAAACCACATTGTTGGAATCGGATTTAGTTCGGCGAAAACCATTGTTGCCGTATTAATTTATCTGATTGGAATCATCAGCATGCTGATAAGACCCTATCAGCGGCAAATTGCTGTGTCCTATATCCCTGTATTTTTCCTGGCCATCCTGGTAACCGGCGGAGCAGATGTTCTGGAGGCATTTCTTCTGAAACTGTTTTCCGGCCTGTTTAAAGGGAAAACCAGCTTTAAATCGATGCTGGCTCTCGTGGGCGGACGGGCCATGTATCAGGTACCAATCATTTTTGTGTGCGGACTGATATCTCTTGGCTCCAGGTCCTTTGCGACAGCGGTTTATTTAATTCTTTCCGTATTTACCATTGGTTTGGAATATGCGTGCTACCAGAGCACTGTGGAGACAGAGGAAAATAAAAAATTATATGCCTTTGCCAGCGCCAAGGCATGTACCCTGGCTGCCTCATGTATCGTGACCTGGATAATCATGCTGCTTGTGAACGTGATAGCAGGTACTTTGGGAGCGTTTGGAGCGCTGAACAGTTTATTCTAAGAAAAATATAAGAGAAACGGCTGCTGCCGCCCGGAGAACCGCAAATCTGGTTTTCGGGCGGCAGTTCATTTGTTTTGTTTTAGCGAACAGAAATGTTTTCCATTCGGAGATTGCCTAAAAATCCCAGGTATGATAAACTAAGCATATTGGACGTTGAAATTGCGGTGAAAAATATCCGGGAGGCAGCCGATTGCTGATTCCACTCTGGCAGAACCCGGGAAACATGAAAAACTGAGGAAATTTATGAGCGGAAATATAAATAAAAGAAATTTGCAAAAATTAAGGAGCCTTTACAGGCGCTACGCGCCAGAAGACTTATATTATAAAATTAAAGAAAAACTGGCTGCGCCCTATCAGGACTATGGTCAGACATACCAGTCCTTTCTGCCCACGGCGGAGGAACTTCGCGATCAGCGGGCCCGGAGCTTCCCCTACGCGCCCCTGGTGAGCATCGTGGTGCCGGCCTTTGAGACAGATGAGATTTTTTTGAGGCAGATGATAGATTCCGTTGCGGCGCAGACCTATCCAAATTGGGAACTTTGCGTTGCGGACGGAAGCAGCAGCGAAAAGGTGCGGCAGGCCATTGCAAGGCATTATTCCGCGGAACCAAGAGTGAAATATCGAAAATTAGAGCGCAACGCAGGCATTTCCGAGAATACCAACCAGGGCTTTGCCATGGCAGAGGGGGAATACATCGGACTTTTGGACCATGATGATCTGCTGGTTCCCTCCGCCCTCTATGAGATGGTAAAAAGGATAAACGACACCGGGGCGGACATGCTCTACTCCGATGAGGACAAGGTTTCCGCCGATCTGACCCAGTATATGGAGCCCCATTTCAAGCTGGATTTCAACCGGGAGCTCTTGCTGGGGAATAATTATATCTGCCATTTTCTGGTGGTCTCCCGCAGGGTGCTGAAGGCGGCAGGCGGCCTGGACAGCAGCTACAACGGGGCCCAGGATTTTGACTTCGCGCTGCGGTGCAGTGAGGTGGCGGAGAGGATTGAGCATATTCCGAAAATTTTATATCACTGGCGTATGCACTCTGGCTCCACCGCCGGAAATACGGACAGCAAGCCCTATGCCTATGAGGCGGGGAAGCGCGCGGTGGAGGCTGCCCTCGCCCGAAACGGGCAGAAGGGTGTTGTCATCATGTCCCAGGATTTGGGATTCTACCGGACAGCCTATGAAATACCCAAGGGAATTACAGTGGGGGTTTGCTGCTGGCAGGGCCCGGCTCAGGCTGGCTTGTGGGAAAAATCGGTAGAACCCGCTGCTTCGTTCGAAAGAGAGACCGGGCGTATCGCTTTAAAATGGAAGAATATCATAAACCGGGAGCTTTCCGGATGTCAGGCAGAAATTATCTGGGATTACAATGTTACACACAAATCCCCGCAGGCAGATTTTGTGCTCCTGCTGAATACATCCGCAAAGGCCATTCTTCCGGGCAGTGTACGGCAGCTGCTGGGAAGCTGCGCCCGCCCGGGCGTCGGACTGGCGGGAAGTAAAGTCATTGCCGGGGGCAGGGTGCTCCAGTGCGGCTTCTGGAGAAAAGAGGCGGACGCCTGGACTCCAAGATTCCGAAACCTCCCCCGCCAGTTCAAAGGCTATTTCCGCCGGGCTTATCTGTCCGCGGAGGTGGACGCCGTCAGCCCGGATCTGGCAATTCTGAGTAAAAGCGCATTGGAGAGTTTGGAAAAGTCTCAGCTAGGGAAGGAAGCACAGCGAAATAAGCCGGAGGGGAGAGAGGGAGTGTTTTCTCTGGCCGGCTGGCCGGATATTTGCAGCCGGCTGAAAGAATCCGGCTGCAAGATTATCGTAGTTCCGGCTTCCCAGGTGACCCTCCGCCGTGGCCGCAAAATTTCCAATATTGCCAATTTCTCCATATAATGATAAAATAGGGGAATATCCTTCAATTACAACAAAGAAAGCGGACGTGAAACCTATGATGAAAATATTTATATGTCCCAACTGCGGTCGTCTGACCGCTGCATCCAGAAAGAAGGAGGTCTACTGTTCCAAATGCGACGAGAGCCCCATGGAACGGGCGAAGCTCACCTTCGAGGCCTACACCGGGATGGATGATAAGCAGAGGAAAGACTATTCGGACAGCTGGCTTTATATTCGCGCTGCAGGGAAGAGAAAAAACCATGATACACTTTAACGAACCACCCTTTACGGGGAAAGAATTTGAATATATGAGACAGACCGTGGAGGCGGCCCATATCTGCGGCGACGGCATGTTTACCAGAAAATGCCACGCCTGGCTGGAGGAGCGTATGCATTCACCCAAGGTGCTTCTGACTACCTCCTGCACCCATGCCCTGGAGATGGCGGCTATCCTCCTTGATATTGCACCAGGGGATGAGGTCATCATGCCCTCCTACACCTTTGCTTCCACCGCCGACGCCTTTGTGATGCGGGGAGCCAGAATCGTATTTGTGGACATCCGCCCGGATACCATGAATATCGATGAGAACCTCATTGAGGATGCCATTACGGAGCGGACAAAGGCCATCTGCGTCATGCATTACGCCGGGGTGGCCTGCGAGATGGACACCATTATGGACATTGCCGCAAGACACCGCCTGCCTGTGGTGGAGGACGCGGCCCAGGCCGTCATGAGCAGCTACAAGGGACGGCCCCTTGGCAGTATCGGCGATTACGGCTGTTTTTCTTTTCATGAGACCAAGAATTACTCTATGGGAGAGGGCGGCGCGATTCTGATTCGGGATATCCGCAACCGGGACCGGGCGGAGATCATCCGGGAAAAAGGCACCGACCGCAGCAAATTCTGGCGGGGCGAGGTGGACAAGTATACCTGGGTGGATTTCGGGTCCTCCTATCTTCCCAGCGACATGAACGCCGCTTATCTCTGGGCCCAGCTGGAGCTGGCGGACGAGATCAACGACAAGCGTCTGCAACTGTGGAATCAGTACCGCCGGGAATTGACACCTCTTGCGGACCAGGGGAAAATAGAACTTCCCCATGTGCCGGAGGGCTGTGTGCACAACGCCCATATGTTTTACATCAAGACCGATGATATAGAGCAGCGCAGCCGCCTGATTTCTTACTTAAAGGAACAGGGCGTAGGGGCGGTGTTCCACTATATTCCCCTGCATACCGTTGCAGCCGGCAGAAAATACGGCATATTCCACGGACAAGACAGGTATACTACCAGGGAGAGCGAGCGGCTGCTTAGGCTGCCTCTTCACAATAACATCACCGGGGACGACGTGTCCTACGTGTGCGGCAAACTGAAAGAATTTTATCGATAGAGGAAAACTATGAAGAAATTGTCCTTTGTCATTCCCTGCTACAATTCGGAGCGGACCATCGCCCATGTGGTAGCGGAGATTGACTCTGTTTTTTTGAAAAATGAAAAATACGATTACGAGATCATACTTGTCAACGACGCTTCCCCCAGGGATAACACGCTGGGTGAGATTCAGCGTCTCGCAAGGGAAAATCCCCGGGTGACGGCGGTGAACCTGTCTAAGAATTTCGGCCAGGACAGCGCCCTGATGGCCGGCTATTCCGTGGCCGGGGGAGAGTACATCGTCTCACTGGACGACGATGGCCAGAATCCGGCCTCGGAAGCCCTGAAACTCCTGGCGAAGCTGGAGGAAGGCTGGGATGTGGTCTTTGGAAAATATGAGCACAAGAAACACAGCAAGGTCAAGAATTTCGGAAGCAAAGTCAACGACTGGATGGCCAAGATTCTGCTGGACAAGCCCAAGGATCTGCGCCTGTGCAGTTACTTTGCCATGGACCGCTTTGTGGTGGATGAGATGCTGCAGGATAAAAACTCCTTTCCCTATATCTGGGGGCTGATCTTAAGGACCACCGAGCGGATCACTAACGTCTATATCGACCACCGCCCCAGGGAGGAGGGCAAATCCAATTTCACACTGCTGAAATGCTTTAAGGTGTGGATGAACGGGTTTATCGCTTTTTCCGTAAAACCCCTGCGGTTCTCGGCGGTGATTGGAACATTGATTGCCTGCGGCGGCTTTTTGTACGGCATTTATGTGGTGTTAAAGCAGATGATCTATGGGGAGCCGGTGGAAGGCTGGAGCTCTCTGATGACGGCCATTCTCCTGCTTGGAGGCATTATCCTCATCATGCTGGGCCTTCTTGGAGAATACATCGGGCGCATGAACATCAATCTCAACAACACGCCCCAATATATCATAAGAAACGTGTACACCGGGGAAGAAAGCAAAGGAGTTAAGGACCATGCCGGAAGTGACAGTGGTCATTCCCAATTATAACGGAATGGCGTATTTAGAGACCTGCCTGGAGGCGCTGCTTGTCCAGACCCAGCCGGACCTCCGGCTTCTGGTGGTGGACAACGGCTCCACGGACGGCAGCCTGGCCCTGTTAAGGGAGCGGTATCCCCAGGTGGAGGTCCTTGCCCTGGATAAGAATTACGGCTTCTGTGTGGCGGTAAACCGGGGAATCTGCGCCGCCGGGACGCCCTATGTGATTCTTTTAAACAACGATACCCAGGTGGATCCGGAGTTTGCCAGGGAGCTCCTTTTAGCCATAAAGGCCGATAAAAATATTTTTTCCTGCCAGGCAAAAATGCTGGATTACCGCAACCGGCAGCTGATAGACGACGCCGGGGATTTTTATTGCGCTTTTGGCTGGGCCTTCGCCCGGGGAAAGGGTCGCAAGGAAGAGCGGTACTTAAAAAAGGACAGGATTTTCGCCTCCTGCGCCGGGGCCGCCATTTACCGGAAGGACCTGGTTGAGAAAGCGGGCTATTTTGACGAGCAGCATTTTGCGTATCTGGAGGATGTGGATCTGGGCTACCGGGCCCGGCTGATGGGGTATGTCAACTGCTTTGTGCCCACGGCCCGGGTATATCACATGGGAAGCGCCACCACAGGCTCCATGCACAACGAATTCAAGGTCCGTCTGTCCGCCAGAAACAGTCTTTATATGGCTTATAAAAATATGCCCATGTGGCAGCTGATCCTCAACAGTCCGCTGCTGCTTGTGGGAATTGCGCTGAAATTCTTCTTTTTTTCCGGAAAACATCTGGGAAAAGAGTACCGGCAGGGAATTTCCGAAGGGCTTGCCCTGTGCAAAAAAGAAAATAAGATTGCGTACCGGAGGGGAAAATTCGGAAATTATTGGAAAATTCAGCTGGAGCTTTGGCGGAATACCCTCCGCCGGTTCATAAAATTTTAAGAAAATATGAATTGTTTTCCTGACAACGATGATGTAAGATGTAATAGGTGATGACATGATTAAGGACAATCAACGGCATTTCAACCGTCTCCATGTGGTGTTGGACGCCATGGTGACTGTGTCGGCTTATCTGCTGGCCTGGTGGTTAAAATTCAAAAGCGGAATTTTGTCGGCATCGGCTGGTGTGCTGCCTGTGGAAATTTACATGGGCGCGCTGGTTGTTATCATACCGGTCTATGTTCTTTTGTACTATGCATTTAACCTGTATACGCCAAAAAGAGTGCAGGGAAGACGGCTGGAAGCGTGGAATATATTTAAGGCCAACACCGTGGGCCTTGTGATCATTTTCAGTGTTTTGTTCCTGCTGGACAGTACTGTGGTGCGGTACGCCATGGATGGAACCGTGGTGGAGATGGGAGATTTCTCCCGTGAAATGGTACTCTATTTCTACCTGATAAACATGGTTCTGGACGTTTTTGTCCGCAATGTGATAAGAATCATCTTGCGCGATATACGCAAGAAGGGGTATAATCTAAAGCATATTTTGCTGGTGGGCTATTCCCGGGCGGCGGAAGAGTACATTGACCGTATCAAGCAGAATCCCCAGTGGGGCTACAATATCCGGGGAATTCTGGATGACAATATTGAGCGGGGCACCATGTACAAGGGGATTAAGATCATCGGAAGAATCGATAACCTGTTTGTGATCCTGCCGGAGAACCATCTGGATGAGATTGCCATTACCCTTGGTCTGGAGGAATATTACAAGCTGGAGCATATTGTGGCTCTCTGCGAGAAATCCGGTGTCCACACCAAGTTCATACCCGATTACAACAACATCATTCCCACCAGGCCCTATACTGAGGATTTGCTGGGCCTGCCGGTGATCAATATCCGATATGTGCCCCTGACCAACACCTTTAATGCCTTTGTAAAGCGGGTGATGGATATTGTGGGCTCCATTCTCTGCATTATATTGTTTTCGCCGATTATGCTGGTGACGGCGCTGCTGGTGAAGACCACCTCCAAGGGGCCTCTGATTTTTGTCCAGGAGCGGGTCGGGCGCCATAACCGTCCTTTTCAGATGTACAAGTTCCGTTCCATGAAGGTGCAGGAGGAGAAACAGGAGAAGAAGGGCTGGACGGTGAAGAATGACCCCAGGGTCACCCGTATCGGCAAAATTATAAGAAAGACAAGCATTGACGAGCTGCCGCAGCTTTTTAATGTGCTCAAAGGCGATATGAGCCTTGTGGGTCCCCGGCCGGAGCGTCCCCAATTTGTGGAGAAGTTCCGGGAAGAGATTCCAAGATATATGATCAAGCATCAGGTGCGCCCCGGCATGACCGGCTGGGCCCAGGTCAACGGATATCGGGGAGATACCTCTATCAAGAAGCGGATCGAGCATGATCTGTATTACATTGAGAACTGGACCGTGGGACTGGATATCAAGATCCTGTTCCTGACGGTATTTAAAGGATTTGTCAATAAAAACGCGTGTTGAGAAAGAAAGGGAAAGAAAAATGGCAACTACCAATAAACAAGGCGTTCCGGGCAGAAGAAAAAAATCGGCCAAGAAGCGCCGCAAGATCAAGATTATTGTATTTATCATTGAGATTTTGGTTCTGCTTGTGGTTCTGGCGGTTCTCTATGTCAGCCTGAAGATGGAGAAGATTAACAGCGGCATTCCGATCGACCAGGGAGAACTGGAGTTCAACGTAAAGCTTCCGGAGGTGCAGGAGACGTTGGATAAGTACACCACCATCGCCCTTTTTGGATTGGATAACCGCTCCAATGGCAATTTCCAGAGCGGAAACAGCGATGTGATCATCGTTGCAAGTATCAACAATGAGACCAAGGAAGTAAAGCTGGCGTCCGTATACCGTGATACATATCTGTATATGACGGGAGACGATGGATACCGAAAGGCCAATGCCGCTTACAACCGGGGTGGTCCCGAGCAGGCGATCAACATGCTTAATGTGAATCTGGATTTGGATATTGAGGATTATGTGGCTGTGGACTTTAACGCAGTGGCCAGGGCCGTGGATATTCTGGGCGGCGTGGAGATTGAACTCACCAACCAGGAAGCATCCTTGATCAACGGATATATAGATGAGGTTGCCGAACTCACCGGCAAGGAGGCGAACCATCTGTGGAAGGGCGGAACCTACAATCTGGACGGCGTGCAGGCCACTGCCTATGCCCGTATCAGGTATACTGCCGGGAGCGATTTCAAGCGTACCGAGCGGCAGCGGCTGGTGATCCAGAAGATGGTGGAGAAGGCGCTGGCTTCGGATCTGGGAACGATCAATAATCTCATCGATGAGATATTCCCCTATATCTCCACCAGCTTTACCAACCTGGAGATTTTGGATCTGGCCAAGGATGCTTTCAGCTATAGTTTGGGAGAGACTACCGGATTCCCTCAGGATAACGTCGGAGCCGATATTAAGAATGCGGGAGACTGTGTGGTTGCTGTGGACCTTGCCAGCAACGTAGATCAGCTTCACGCTTTCCTGTATGAAAATGAGGAGTACGAGGTCAGCGAAAAGGTACAGGAGATCAGCGACTACATTGTAGATGTGACGGGACTGTCCAAGGATGACATTCCTTAAAGACTGCCGGGCTTTCCGGGGACGATACTCCCGAAAGACTGCCGGGCTTTTCGGGGCATATCCCCGAAAGGCTGCGCGGATTAGCAAGAAGTGTTGTTTCCAGGAGGCCACAGAGAACAGAAAGGGTTGTTTATGGAGCGGACAAGCGTCGATATCATAATCCCTGTATACAAACCGGACAGAACTTTATGTCTGCTCCTGCGGAAATTGCGGGAGCAGACCTTTGTTGTTCAAAAGGCGATTATCGTGAATACGGAGGAAGCCCTGTGGGAGGCCTATGTCGGGGAGGAAGAAGTCAGAGAGACTTTGGAAGGCCTTTACTTTCCGGTGGAGGTGTTCCACGTAAGCAAAAAGGACTTTGATCATGGCGGCACACGGCGGCTGGCGGTGGAACGATCCACGGCCCCTTATTTTATCTGCATGACCCAGGACGCCCTTCCTGTGGATGAATTTCTAGTAGAGCGGCTTCTGGCCCCTCTTGCGGAGCCGGGCGTGGCCGTCTCCTATGGCAGACAGCTTCCCAGGGACGACTGCGGCCCCGTGGAGGCCTACACCAGAAGCTTTAACTATCCCCCGAAGGACATGCGCAAATCAAAAGCGGATATCTCTACCCTGGGCATTAAGACCTTTTTCTGTTCCAACGTCTGCGCGGCTTACCGGAGAGAGGTATATGAAGCATTGGGAGGCTTTGAGACGCATACCATATTTAATGAGGATATGATTTATGCAGGCCATGCCGTTCTGGCCGGGTATACCGTCGCCTACGCGGCGGGAGCGAAGATTCTGCACTCCCACAACTATACTGGGCGGCAGCAGTACCGGCGGAATTTCGATCTGGCGGTGTCCCAGGTACAGCACCCGGAGGTCTTTTCCGGCGTCCGCTCGGAATCCGAGGGAATGCGCATGGTGAAGGATACGGCCCGCCATCTTATCAAAATCAGAAAGCCCTGGCTCATTTTCAGCCTTATCTGGCAGAGCGGCTGGAAATATCTGGGTTACCGCGCCGGGAAAAATTATAAAGACATGAAAAGGAAAACCATATTAAAACATACCATGAGTCCCAACTACTGGAAAACTCTGTGGGAGCATGAGGATCATAAGGAGGAGTAGAATATGTGTGGAATTGTAGGCTATATCGGAACCGCTCAGGCAGCCCCCATTTTGCTGGACGGACTGTCGAAACTGGAGTACCGGGGCTACGACTCGGCGGGAATCGCCGTGTATGATGGAAAAGAGATTCATGTGAAAAAAGCGGCCGGGCGGTTAAAGGTCTTAAGCGAACTGACCCACGACGGCGCCACCATGCCGGGGACTCTGGGGATAGGCCATACCCGCTGGGCCACGCACGGATCGCCCTCCGACATTAACGCCCATCCTCACTATAACAAGGGCGAGACCATCACTGTGGTCCACAACGGTATCATCGAAAATTACTTAAAACTGAAAAAGAAGCTTCAGGATAAGGGCTACGAGTTTCTGTCCGAGACGGACACGGAGGTGCTGGCTCATCTGCTGGACTATTACTACAAGGGGAATCCCATAGAAGCCATCACCAAGGTCATGCACCGGGTGGAGGGCTCCTATGCCCTTGGCATTATCTTCAAGGAGTTCCCGGATACGCTGTATGCCGTCCGCAAGGATAGTCCCCTGATTGTTGGAAAGGCTTCCGACGGCAATCTGATTGCTTCTGACGTTCCGGCGGTGTTGAAATACACCCGGGAGGTGTATTTTATCCAGAATGAGGAGATTGCCGCATTGAAGACGGACAGTATCATCTTCTACAACGTGGACAGCGAGGAGATACAGAAGACCTCCACCACCATTGAGTGGGACATTAACGCAGCGGAAAAGGCGGCTACGAGCATTTCATGTTAAAGGAAATGTACGAGCAGCCAAAGACGGTTCGGGATACCTTAAGTCCCCGTCTGAAGGATGGAGATATTGAAATTGAGGAACTGGGCATGACCCCGGAGGAAATCAGAGCTATCCGCAAGATTCATATCGTGGCCTGCGGTTCCGCCTACCATACCGGCGTCACGTCAAAGTATGTCTTTGAGGGGCTGGCCCGGATTCCGGTGGAGGTGGATCTGGCCTCCGAGTTCCGGTATCGCGACCCCATTCTGGAGGAAGGGGCATTGGTAATTATTATCAGCCAGTCCGGGGAGACCGCGGACTCTCTTGCGGCTCTCAGGGAGGCCAAGGCCAAAGGTGCCCAGACGCTGGGAATCGTCAACGTGGTGGGAAGCTCCATTGCCAGGGAGGCTCACAAGGTCATGTATACCTGGGCCGGCCCGGAGATTGCCGTGGCCACCACCAAGGCTTACAGCGCTCAACTTATCGCCCAGTATCTGTTGGCCATCAAGTTCGCCCAGGTGCGGGGCACCGTCACCCAGGCGCAGGTGGAGGATATGATCGTGGATTTGAAGCGTCTGCCGGAGCAGATTGAAATGCTGTTGTCCCACAAGGAGCGTATCCAGAAATTTGCTAACCGCTACCTGGCGGCCAGGGACATTTTTTTCATCGGCCGGGGCATCGATTACGCCATTTCCATGGAGGGCTCTCTGAAGCTGAAGGAGATTTCCTACATTCACTCTGAGGCCTATGCAGCCGGGGAATTGAAGCATGGCACCATCTCTCTTATTGAGGAGGGGACCCTGGTGGCCGCTGTGGTGACCCAGAAGGACCTGTATAAAAAGACCATCAGCAATATTGTGGAGGTGCGCAGCCGGGGCGCTTTCGTGCTGGCGGTGACCAACGAGGAGAATACGGATATTGAGAAGTCCGCGGACTATGTAATCTATATTCCTCAGACCAACCGTTACTTTACCAATTCCCTGGCCGTTATTCCCCTGCAGCTGTTCAGCTACTATGTTGCCGTGGGCAGGGGCTGCGATGTGGATAAGCCCAGGAATCTGGCCAAGTCCGTGACGGTGGAGTAGGAGCAGTCTGTACATGAGAAAATATGGGAAGCTGCTGGCGCAGCTGATAAAGTTCGGTATCGTGGGGGTCATCTCCACCCTTCTGGACTATGGGTTGATGGTATTTTTTACGGAGGTGTGCGGTATTTTTTATCTGCTGTCCTCCACCCTGTCCTACGCCATCTCCCTGGTGTTCAACTATGCCGCCAGCATGAAATACGTGTTCCGCGGCAGGGAGGACAGAAATAAAATAAAGGAGTTTCTGCTTTTTACGGTGCTGTGCCTCCTGGGAATGGGCTTAAACCAGCTTATCCTCTGGCTGATCGTGGAGCAGGCAGGCATTGACTATCGGATTTCCAAGATACTGGCCACGCTGGTGGTCATGGTCTGGAACTTCGTGACCCGGAAGCTGTTTCTGGAACAGAAGTCTCAGGATTTGTAAAACAGTTCAGACAGCTAGGCAATGAAAAGACAGACCGTGCAAATTTATTTGCTAAGGGATGTCTTTTTATTGCCGTTGATTGGCTGAACGCCAATCAGCCACAGACAGGAGCTGCGTAGCAGCGAATAGCCTTCGGAGAAGGCGGTCTGTGGCATGCTGTCTGAACTGTTACGGATTTGTAAAAAACATACAAAGCAGGTGCCATTTGGCACTTGCTTTTTCCTGCTTTTTCGTGTATATTATACAAATATGCCGGGCGCTGAGCCTGCAAAGTAAGGGAGCGGAGAAAGCCGAGCGCCCGGAACCGGTATGAAGAAGAGAAAATGAAAAAGAGGGAATCAAAATGTTGAATTTGTTGAAACAATTTTTCCGTTTTAGTATTGTGGGCGTGCTGTCCTTCGGAATCGATTACGGACTGCTGTTTCTGCTGACGGAATGGGGGGACATGCACTATCTCATGTCCGCGTGCTGTTCCTACACGGTGTCCACGGTATTCAATTACATATACAGTAAAAAATATGTATTTTTAACCCGGGAGAATGTGAGTAAAACGGGACAGTTCCTGGTATTTTTGCTGCTGAGCCTGTGTGGGCTGGGGCTCAACACCGTATTTCTGCGCTGGGGAGTGGAGCGTCTCGGCTTCCACTACATGGGGGCCAAGATTGTGGCGACCCTGCTGGTATCCGTATGGAACTTTGTTAGCCGCAAGTTCCTGATGGAGGAACGGCAGTGGAATCGGACCGGGACATATCATTCGAAAAAAATGATGCAGAGAAAACAGAAAAACTAACACAATTTGTTGAAAGATTTATCACACTTTTTACACATTTAACGTCTAAACTCATAACCATAAGAAAGAAACCAAAGATTTCACGTCAGAGAGGAGACTTTGTTATGGATAACAGCTACAACAATAATTATAATTTCAACGGTTCTCAGAACCAGGACCAGACGTATGGCCAGAGCCAGAACCAGGACCAGACGTACGGCCAGAGTCAGAATCAGGACCAGGCATACAGTCAGACGCAGCAGAGCGGGCAGACATATAGCCAGGCCCAGGATCAGTCGTATAACCAGACCCAGCAGAGCGGGCAGACGTACAGCCAGTCAGAGACGACTGGTCAGAGCCAGGTATACGGCCAGTCAGAACCGGCTGGTCAGGACCAGTCGTACAGCCAGACATATAGCCAGAGTCAGACCCAGGATACGGCGTATGGCCAGAGTGCGGGACAGGCTCAGAGCCGGGAGCAGGAGCAGGCCCAGGGAACAGGCGCAAGCTCCCTCTATTCCTACAGCTATGTAAATCAGAAAGCCCAGAACAATCAGAGCCAGCAGAATTATCAGAATCAGGGGTATGCCCAGAGCCAGCAGTTTACGGCTTCCAATGAACCCCCTGCCAGCAAAAAGAAAAAGGCTCCTAAGGAAAAGAAGAAGGGTGGTTTCGGAAAAGCCCTTGGCAAATGCGCAGCCATTGCGCTGGTTTTCGGTCTTGTGGCCGGAACCGTGTTCTATGGAACAGGTTATGTCTTTGATTACGCTACGGGCGGCCAGGAAACCCAGCAGACAGGCGGAAACGCTGTAAGCCAGGGGAACGACGGTAACGATGGGAAGATTACCACCACCAGCACCGGTACCCAGGCAGTGGTCAGCGATGTGTCCGAGGTCGTGGAAAATGTGATGCCCTCCATCGTGGCAATTACGAACCTGTCGGTACAACAGGTACAGAGCTGGTTTGGACAGACCTACCAGCAGGAGGTTCCCAGTGCCGGGTCCGGTATTATCATTGGACAGACCGATGAGGAATTATACATTGCAACCAACAACCATGTAGTCAGCGACGCCACCACCTTGACCGTGAACTTCGTGGATGATACCAGTGTGGCGGCGGAGATTAAAGGAACGGATTCCAGCACGGACCTGGCTGTCATTACCGTGCGGATCAGCGATATTCCGGAAGAAACGCTGAGCCAGATTAAGGTTGCCACCCTTGGCAATTCCGATAATCTGAAGGTGGGTGAGCCGGCCATCGCCATCGGCAACGCTCTGGGTTACGGACAGTCCGTTACCACCGGCGTTATCAGTGCCCTGGACCGGGAAGTGACGGTTACGGACCAGAATAACAACACCGTTACCAACAGCCTGATTCAGACCGACGCAGCCATCAATCCCGGTAACAGCGGAGGAGCGCTTCTGAACATCAACGGCGAGGTTGTGGGTATCAATTCGGTGAAATATACGGATACGGATGTAGAGGGTATGGGATATGCCATTCCTATCACTACAGCGGAGCCCATCATCAATGATCTGATCAACTTAGAGCCGGTGGCCGAGTCTGAGGTGGCTTATTTGGGCGTCAGCGGTATGGATGTCACGGACGAGGTGGGAAGCCAGTACAATTGGCCGAACGGTATTTATGTCATCCAGGTAATGGAAGGCAGTCCGGCACAACAGGCTGGAATCTACGCTGGCGATATCATAACCGCCTTTGACGGTCGTGAGGTAAGTTCCATGAGTGCTTTGCAGGAGCGGATGCAGTATTATGCGGCAGGAACTACCGTGGAGGTGTCCCTGAAGGTATCCGAGAACGGAGAATGGATAGACAGAACAGTGACAGTCACTCTGGGAAGCCGGAATGAGGCAAATCAGTAACAGTCAGCATAGCCTGTGTCACACGCAAAGTATGCGGTGTGGCGCAGGCTATACTGCTGTCAAAGCTGCGATAAAAGTTCCCGCAGAGTCTTTGCAAATGTCCCAAAATGTGCTATGATAGGTGCAGAACAATCGTCACAAAACGGAGGAATTTCCATGAGGAAGAAGAGAATTGTAATTGCGTTGGGGCATGACGCGTTAGGAACCACCCTGCCGGAACAGAAGGAAGCCACCAGGCGGACGGCAAAGGCTGTTGCGGACTTTATTCAGAAGGATTACCAGGTGGCCATCACCCACAGCAACGGGCCACAGGTAGGCATGATACATACGGCTATGGCGGAGTTTTGCAGGCTCTACCCCGAATATACCGCCACCCCTATGTCCGTGTGCTCGGCCATGAGCCAGGGTTATATCGGGTATGATCTGCAGAATGCCATCCGCACGGAGCTTTTGGACAAGGGCATTTACAAGCCGGTATCCACAGTTCTGACCCAGGTGACCGTAGACCCCTATGACGAGGCCTTTTACAATCCAACCAAGATTGTGGGCAGGGTGATGACGAAGGAGGAAGCGGAGGCCCAGGAGCAGAAGGGTAATCATGTGGTGAAGACGAAAGAGGGCTACCGTAGGATTGTGGCGGCGCCAAAGCCCATGGAGATCATCGAGATAGACGCCATCCGTGCCCTGCTGGACGCGGACCAGATCGTGGTGGCCTGCGGCGGCGGCGGTATTCCGGTTCTGGTACAGGACCATCGTTTGAAAGGCGCCAGCGCAGTGATTGAGAAGGATACGGCAGCGGGCAGGCTGGCGGAGCTTCTGGACGCTGATATGCTGGTGATCCTCGCCGGCGTGGAGAAGGTGTGCCTGGATTTCGGCAAGGAGACGGAGCAGCCTTTGGATACCATGACCGTAGCGGAGGCGGAGAAGTATATAAAAGAGGGCCAGTTTGGGGAGGGAACCATGCTGCCCAAGATTCAGGCAGCCGTTGATTTTATCGGCAATTCCGCCGTGCGCTCCGTGTTGATTACCAAGCTTAATACCACCAGTGAGGGCCTGAATGGCAGGACGGGAACCACGATACACAAGTAAGAGATAAAAGTTCTGCCCGTTAATGGTCATGGAGTGAGCAGCAGCGCGAATTATAAAAAAGAGAGAGGATGAGCTAATACCACATAAGGCAATAATTTGAAAATAAACCGGCGGTGAGGATTGTTCCTTGCCGCCGATTTCTGTGTAATGGTGACGAAAAAGTCACAAATTCGTGTTATAATAAAAATATTCTATAAAAATGCCTATCCGATTTGATATTGAGACACTAAATAAGCGTAATCATGATTACACATGTTTTGAAAGGAGGTAATCACTTGGATCAGGACAAAATCATCCCTTATGTGGAACCGATATTTCGTTTTTGCTGCAACAGACTGAACAATCGTTGTGACGCAGAAGATCTATCCGGTGAAATCCTTTGCCATGTTCTCGATGGTATGCGGAAGTACGAAATTGAAAATCTTGACGCTTGGATCTGGCGAATCGCACATAACCGCTATGCAAAATTCATTGAGAAACAAAATAAAGTGCGGGTGGTTTTGTCAGAGGAGTACGCTGATTTGAATCCGGTATATATACCTGTTTCAAATTGTCGGCTATGTGACCGATGAATTGATCCGCCGAGGAGTTTTGAAAAAGCCACTGCTGAAAAAGCCTTTTACAGATGGCGTGTTTTATGTGTCAGGCAAATATATTAACCCATGATGTAAAGAGTTCTTCCAAAAGGTAAGTGTCTAAGGTTTAACGCAAACAAAACGCAGTGAAAATACAAACCGAAAAAACAATCACCGGAGCGATAAAAATGTCACATACCATAGCAAGCAGGGAAACTGTACGGACAGTTTCCGCGTAAATCGGCTTTAAACGCCGATTTTCATTTATGGAGTCCCCTAATATTCTTAAAACGATACGGTGCGGTACCGATGAAGGTACTGCACCGTATCCTCTATATAAATACTTCCTTATCTGGTGTTGCCATGTGAAACATTCTCTTTCTTTTTTGGCTGTTTTTTGATATAATAAGCACGGACAGAAAAGTTGAAAGCAGAGTATGTATTCTCGGTAAAAAGTAGAAAGGTAGTAGAAGAGATGAGAGAACTAAGAAAAACAAAGATTATTTGTACCCTGGGACCCGCCACGGAGAGGGATGGCGTATTGAAGCAGTTGATGATAGAGGGCATGGATGTGGCCCGGTTTAATTTTTCCCATGGTGACCACGACGAGCAGGGCAGACGTCTGGCTGAGATTAAGCGGCTGCGGGCGGAACTGAATCTGCCTGTGGCTACCCTGTTGGACACCAAGGGCCCGGAAATTCGTCTGGGTGAGCTTAAAGGTGATGAGGCCGTTTTGAAGGAGGGCCAGCATTTTACGCTGACTGTCGAGGATATTCTGGGGGATGAGAAGCGGGCTTCCATCAGCTACAAGAACCTGGTGAAGGACGTGAAGCCCGGCAGTACCATCTTGATTGACGACGGGCTCATCGCCATGACTGTGGACCGGGTGACGGATACGGAGATTATATGCACGGTAAATAACGGGGGGACCATTGGCAGCAAGAAAAGTGTCAACGTGCCGGGCGTGGTACTGACTATGCCCTACATCAGTCAGAAGGATTATGACGATATCGTGTTCGGTATTGAGAATGATTATGATTTTATTGCGGCCTCCTTTGTACGCAGTGCCGACGACATCCTGCAGATCCGCCGGATTTTTGAGGAAAAGGATTGCCACGATATCAATATCATCGCCAAGATTGAGAATATGCAGGGTGTGGAAAATATCGACGAAATCATCCGGGTATCCGATGGCGTCATGGTAGCCCGTGGAGACATGGGTGTGGAGATTCCCTTAGAGGACGTTCCGGTCATTCAGAAAATGATCATTCAGAAGGTGTACAATGCCGGCAAGCAGGTGATCACGGCCACCCAGATGCTGGATTCCATGATAAAGAATCCAAGACCTACCCGAGCCGAGGCCACTGATGTGGCCAATGCCATTTACGACGGCACCAGCGCCATTATGCTCTCCGGGGAGACGGCTGCTGGCCTCTATCCGGTGGAGGCGCTGCGGACCATGGTGAAGATTGCTGTCCGCACCGAGCGGGACATCAACTATACGGCCCGGTTCAAGAATCGGGAGATTTTAAGAAATCCGGATATCACCAACGCCATATCCCACGCCACTTGCACCACGGCCAGTGATTTGAACGCAGCGGCCATCATCACCGTATCCCGGTCGGGGCGGACGGCCCGGATGGTGTCAAAGTACCGTCCCAGCTGTCCGATCATCGGCTGCAGCATGTCCGAGAAGGTCTGTCGTCAGCTGAATCTCTCCTGGGGCGTGACTCCGCTGCTTCTGGAGCGGAAGGAAAATGCGGACGATTTGTTTGATCATGCGGTGGACGAGGCGGAGAAGGCAGGGCTTGTGTCCATGGGCGATATCACGGTGATCACCGCCGGCGTGCCCCTGGGCGTGTCCGGTACCACCAACATTATCAAGGTGCATGTGGCCGGACATATTCTCATTACCGGAACCGGCGTCACCAACCGGAAGGTGTCCGGCAGCCTGTGCGTCTGTGAGGATGCGGAGGAATTAAGGCGCCTTTTTAAGGCAGGTGACATCATTGTCACCAAGGAGACAAACAATGACATGATGGAGCAGATACGGGAGGCCTCCGCACTGGTTGTGGAGTGTGAGGGGACAAATTCTCATGCAGCCATTGCGGGCCTGAGCCTGGATATTCCGGTGATTCTGGGGGCGGAGCACGCCACCAAGATTTTAAAGACCGGGGCTTATGTGACCGTGGACGGTAGAAGAGGTGTGATCAGTTGCAATTAGCGGAAAAATTGAAAGGCGAAAAGCGTTGGATTTATTGGGAGGGAGCCCTGTTTGTGGGGTTCTTTCTGGCGGCCTTTCTGCTGTGCGGACAGATTTCCTACACGGACGGGGATGACGCTTACTTTTTTCAGACGGTCCACAGCATGCCCTTTTTTGATTATTTGAAAATGCGGTATGTGGAGTGGGAGGGGCGCGTGACCTCCGAAGCCATGACCTATGTGGCTTTCTGGTTTGGAAAAAGCTTCTGGCAGCCGATGAATGCCTTGATTCTGACGCTGCTGCCTTACGGGCTGATTTCCATGGTAAAGCGGATGGTGGGAGGATTGACAGCCAGAAAAAGCTTCCTGCTGGCGCTTACTGTCTATCTGGGGATTCTGGCGCTGGGAATTGAGGTGATTGGCTATGGAGCTTTCTGGATTACCGGTTCCACTTTCTATCTGTGGTCCATTGTAGCCGGGCTGTGGGCGTCCATGCCCTTTGTGGCCATGGTGTACGGGCAGAAACAGACTGGGGCAACAGTCGGCGGAAATGGTGGAACAGGGAAGAAATCGGAAGGCTTTCAAGAGGAGCAGCCGGGGACTGCTGCCAGAGAATATAGTACCTTTCTTTACGCCATTCCCTGCGCTTTTATCGCGGCCATGGGACAGGAACAGATTGCGGCGGTGGTGATTGCCTTTGGAGCCTTGGCGGTTCTATACCATGTGGCGCGGGAACGGAAAATACCCTGGCTGCATTTGCTGGAGGTCGTGCTGATGATCGTGGCTCTGGCAGCGCTGTTTTTTTCTCCGGGAACGGAGGCCAGGAGCCAGGCGGAGATTGACCTCTGGCTGCCCCAGTATGCTACCATGTCTGTGGGAAACCATATTTTCATTACGCTGCAGTGGATGCTGAGCAGCTTTGCCAATGAGGGAAAAATGTTGTTTTTCCTGATCTGGGTGGTGGGGAGTTGGCTGCTGTGGAGCGACAGGGAGCGGGGAAGAAGCGTGAGAAGCAGGATTCTTATGGGGTTTTGCGGCATCTTTGCGGTGGTTTCTCTGCTTCCCTATCTGGGCGTCCTCTTTTTTTCTGAGATGGGTATGGGAGTTGCGGATGTGACCCAGCCTGTCTTACAGGTGGCGACCCCTGCCACCGTAAGTGTCCAGAACTGGGTTGCCATTGTCTGGTGGACGTGTGCTCTTGTTTTTACCCTTGTGCTGCTGTGGCATTTGGAACAGGGACTGCGGGACAAGGCGGTAGCGGCGCTTCTGGTGCTGGCGGCCTGTGCCAGTGAAGCCATTATGTACTTTTCCCCCACCATGTATGCCTCGGGAGCCAGAGTGTTCTTTGTGGCCCAGATATTGCTTTGGCTGACGCTGGGACGGCTTTGCGGAAAGCTTTTTAAGCAGCAGGGAGACTGGCCCCTTGTGGCGCTTGTGGGTGCGGCGGGAGTGCTGAATTTCATCAACGGAATCCCGACCCTGCTGAAATATTTATAGACAATGTTGAGGATAGGAGAGGAAAAAGAAAATGGCAAACTTTTTTATGAGATTCCCGGGAGGAAGGGCCAGGGCGCTTACCCTGAGCTATGACGACGGCGTGGAGCAGGACATCCGTCTGATTGAAATCATGAAGAAAAACGGACTAAAGGGCACGTTTAATCTGAACAGCGGGTTGTATGCGCCGGAAGGCAAAGTATATCCGGAGGGCACCATTCACAGAAGAATGTCCTTAAAGACCTGTCAGGAAGTCTATAAGAACAGCGGCATGGAGGTTGCGGTCCATGGGCTGACCCATCCTTTCCTGGAGCAGCTGCCGGCAAATCTGTGTACCCGGGAGGTCCTTTTGGACCGTGAGAATCTGGAGAAGGAATATGATTGTATCGTAAGGGGCATGGCGTATCCCTACGGTACCCACAGTGATGAAGTGGTTGAGACGCTAAAACGTTGCGGTATCGTATATTCCAGAACCACAGAGGCGACCCATAAATTTGATATTCCAAAGGACTGGCTGCGGTTGCCTGCCACCTGCCATCATAAGGACCTGAGGCTGATGGAGCTGGCCCGCCAGTTCGTGGAGAGCAATTGGAACCGAAAACCTGCGTTATTCTATCTGTGGGGGCACAGCTATGAATTTGAGGCGGATCAGAACTGGAGCGTAATCGAGGAATTTGCGGAATATATCGGAAACCGGGAGAATATCTGGTACGCCACCAATATTGAAATTTATGATTATATTGCGGCATATGAACAGCTGATTTTCAGTATGGATGGCAGGAAACTTCAGAATCCCACGGCGACAGCCCTGTATGTTGAGACCGGTTCCGGCGTTCTTTGTGTGGGGCCGGGAGAAACCGTGTGCTGTGAGAGACAGGAGGGATAGGAAATGCGAAAGAAAAAAATCGTCTTTCTTGCGTTGCTTCTCGTTTTCGCTCTGCTGGCGGGCTGTGGGAAGGAGACCGGGCAGGAATCCCAGAAGAATCAAAATCAGACGGAGGACCAAAGCCAGGGGGAACAGAAGGAAAGCTCCGGCCAGGAGACGGAAAATGACATCCAGGATGCGGAAGGGGAAGAGGACCGGAATACAGGAAACACGGATGCGGATCCGGATGAGACAGGCAATGGGGATGGAGCCTTAACCGGGACAGCGGATGCAAATAGCGACACAGAGAGTACGGAATCCGGGACGGATGGGAATAATCAGAAACCGGAGGAGCCGGAGAAGGCAGTCTTAAATCCGGATACGGTGGTCTATGCGGAGGAAGAGGTGAAAGCCACCACCCGGGTCAACGTCCGCACGGAACCCTCTACGAACAGTCAGGTGTACAAGGTGGCTTCCTTCCGGGAATCCTTTTTGAGGACGGCCAATGACGGGGAGTGGAGCGCTGTCAATATTGACGGCAAGGAATACTTTATTGCGTCCAGGTATCTTGTCCTGGCCTCCGAATTGCCGGACATTGAGGCGCCGCAAGTACCCGGCAGCCAGACTCCCCAAGCGCCGGCCAACGGCTATTTGGTAGTCATTGACGCCGGTCATCAGGCCAAGGGCAACAGCGAGCAGGAGCCCGTGGGACCGGGGGCTTCCGAAACCAAGGCCAAAGTGGCTAGTGGAACCAGAGGCGTATCCACGGGGCTGCCGGAGTATGAGCTGACCTTATCCGTATCTTTGAAGCTGCGGGATGAGCTTTTAGCCAGAGGTTATGAGGTCATTATGATTCGGGAGAGCAATGACGTGAACATCAGCAACGCGGAGCGGGCTCAGGTGGCAAACAACGCCGGGGCGGACGCTTTTATCCGGGTCCACGCCAACGGCTCCGAGGACGGCAGTCAGAACGGAATCCTCACCATCTGCCAGAGTCCTGGAAATCCCTATAACGGCAATCTCTACAGCCAGTGCAGGGCTCTGTCGGATTGTGTGCTGGATGCCATGGTAAACGCCACAGGCGCCAGCAAAAGGAGTGTCTGGGAGACGGACACCATGAGCGGCATCAACTGGTGCCAGGTGCCGGTGACCATTGTGGAGATGGGATTTATGACCAATCCCACCGAGGACCAGAATATGGCAGACCAGGGATATCAGTACAAGCTGGCACAGGGAATGGCGAACGGGATTGACGCCTATTTCGGACGATAAAGCCTAAAAACTCGCGTCTATCGAATCAGGCGGCGGAGCTTAAGCCCCCACTCCACCCGAGGCCTCTCACGGGTGGATTTTATATAAAGGGCATGCTTGGCTCCTACTGCCAGCGTAATCAACCAGGCGCCGACCTGTAGTGAGGGCACGGGGACCCAGACATGAGAGGCGGCGGCAAAGCTCACAAAGGAGAAAATAGCTCTCCAGGCATGAGGATTCACTTTTAGAATAAGGGAGAAGAACAGGAAAGGCACAATCAAAAAGAGTACCATTCCGCTGAAGGGCAGCAGGCCAAGCAAAACGCCGAAGGATACGGCGATGGCCTTGCCCTTTTTTGCGTGTCCCAGTACGGGGGCTGCCAATACAAGGGCAAACATGGGATTCTGCATATCTAAGTAGTGAAGGCACAGGGCCACGGGGATGGTGCCCTTTAAAATATCACAGATCAGGCACAGAAGGCCGTAGGAAATCCCCAGGTGCTGAAAGACATTCCCGGCGCCGGGGTTTCCGTCATCGGATATTTTGGTGATGTCCACCCGTTTAAACAAGGAAGGAAGCAGACGGCTGTACATGACGCTTCCTGATACATAGCCAAATACTGCAAATATGAGGTAATTCACGAAAACACCTCCTATAAGGTTCTCTTTTGATATTTGGATTCGAACGCGGTTGTCTACGGAACGAACGCCTTTTAATGGATATCTGCGGATGGCGTTTCCTGCTTCAGCAGGAATTGATAAATACTTTCGGCAGCCTCCGGCAGCGCATGCTCCGCCTGGGCTTTTTGCATGGCTCTGCGTGCATCGGGATTCTGGTAAAGGAGACAGCCGTAGGAAATCTGCTCCCAGGTGCTTTTGGCATAAAAACTCAAGCCGTGGGCGGCAAAGAAACGGGCATTTTTCGTCTCGCAGCCCGGAATGGGAGCGGTGTGTATGGTGGGAATGCCCTTTACCAGAGCTTCCGTGCTGGTCAGTCCACCGGGCTTGGTGTAGAGCAAGTCTGCGCTGTCCATGTACAGGGACACCTGCTGGGTAAAGTCCAGGATATGGACGTTTTCATAGTCTGAGAACCGCTCTCGCAGGGAGGCTTTCAAATCCTCGTTGTTCCCGCCCATGACGATCAGTGTGACCTTGGAGCCGTATTTTTTCAAAAAAGCGCGCATCAGCGGCGCCATGTGGCCAAATCCCATACTGCCGGACATGATTAGAATCTCGAAGCCTTCCAAGGGAAGGGAAAGCTCTTTTCTAGCCTGCTCCTTGGTTGTTTTCGCGCAGAAGGCCCTGGACACAGGGATACCGAAGGGAAGAAGCTTCTCTCTGGGAATGCCCTTTTTATAAAATTCACGGATCAAATCCCTGTGGGGAATCACGTAATAATCTAGCCTTGTCTCCTCCCAGAAGGGGATGGAGGTATAATCCGTCGCGATGGCCATGGTAAAGACCGTCAGGTTGTATTTCTTTTTCAGGTAGGTCAGGGTCTGGGCCGGAAACAGATGAGAGGTTACGACCATGTCGAACCCGTTGCTGGTGATATAGTCATACATCTTCCTGGCGTACCGTGTGTTGGCAAAATAGACCGGAGATTTGGTTTTCGTATTGCTGATGATTCCCCCGGTCCGGTAGGCCAGACCGAAAACATGCGGAGCCTTATTGGCTACGGTTGCGTAAGTCTTGCAGACGGCATTGGAAGTCTTCTTGCCGGCAAACAGCAGCGCGTCCATAAATTCGCAGTCTACCTGGTGGCTTTTTAAATTTTCGTACACGGCCAGCGCGGCGGAATTGTGGCCCTGTCCGGTACTACAGGATAAAATTAAAACTTTCATGTCAGTCTCTCCCCGGATAATATTTTTGACCGTTGTCTTTAAATAGTAGTTTACCACAAAAAGCGGTTTCCGAACAGAAAAATTTTAGGAAAAATTTAGAATTTTTTTAAAAAATATCCGGATTCTTTAACCATTGCTTCTGATATTCCGAAGGCGTCTGATGGAACTGCTTTTTAAACAGGCTGCGGAAGTGCTTCAAATCTCCGTATCCCAGGAGATTTGCCGTCTCGGAGATACTGCGGTTGCTGCGGAGAAGCTCCGTGGCTTTTTGCATTTTCCGGCGGGTGACATAGGAGACAAAGGTTTCGTTCATTTCCTGTTTAAAAAGGGCGCTGAAATAGGAAGGACTTAGAAACAGGTAATTGGAGACCGTTTCCAGAGACAGATTTTCCATCAGATGATTCTCGATAAAATCCAGCACGTCCCGTATTTTCATGCCCCGCCCGGTGTGCTTCCCGGAAATGTTATTCAAAGTATAGGTAACCCAGGTATAAAACCATTCCTCCAGCTCGTCTATGGTCTGAATCCGGAAAAGCTCATAGACCTCCCAGCCTCTTTTGAGGCGTGTGGTGTTGAGGGTATACATGTCAAAAATCACATATTTGATGGTGGAATACAGATTCAAAGCCTCCATCTGGATCATTTCCAGGGTGTACTGCAGGCTTTTGCATGTGTCAAACCAAAGCTTCAGATAGTAGAGCAGGTCATTTCCGTTTTGATATTCCATGTTGGAGCGTATCAGACGTTCCAGCTCCATCAGACGCCTGGGCTTTGCGTAGGGTCTGTTCAGACTGCTGATCTGCTCAAAGCAGTAACAGGGAATGTACAGCTCATCCACATACTGGGTTTCCCGGGCCTCAAAATAAGATTTGTACAGTCCGAAGCAGTCGTTGTGGATACAGCCGATATAAATCTTTGGCAGGAGTTCGGAAGGTTGTTGAAGCTGCAGCGTGTTCAGCAGCTGTTCCCGGCTTCGGATAAATTCCTGAATGTTGTCGGTGCGCTCGTAAAAAATCAATAAGGCATTGCGGGCGTTCAGAAGGAAGCATGTGCAATTTTTTGTGTACTGCAGGGCGCGGCTGTAGGCCTCCAGGAAGAGGGAATCAGAACCGGCGCCGGAGGTATCGGTGAGAATGCAGGCATAAAATTGGTGCCGGAGAAATGCGCTAGGCATGGCGCGGCGCAGGGAAAAAGCCTTCTGGGGGTCCGCCAGGTGCTCCAGAAAGGAATCGCTTTTGGATAAGGGAAAAAATGTCTCCTCCGGGACGGACGGAAGGTGCTTTTTTTGCTGTCTGAAATAGCGGACCAGGGGTTCCTCCAGTTCTGCCTGTGTCTGAGCGCATATCATCTCAGTTTCAGCAAAGGAAGTATGCTTCCGATTCTGTCCCGTGTAAATCAGAAACAGAGCGGAGTCGGGGTAGTGAAGTTTCAGATGGGGGATCATGGCGTTCAGCCAGGGCTCTTTCAGACTGTCCCCATCCAATAGGATCATGGCAGGTATATTTTCGGGAAAGTACCCGATTAACATGTCCTGCCCCGTTATTTCGTCCGGATGGACCTCTTCGGAGGACAGGGATGCGCAGAGGTGTCTTGTGGTTTCCCAAAAAAATCTGGACTTTGAAATGGACAGTATAATATACATAATGAAAAAATACCTCCCGGAAGATAAGTAACAACAACCCAACGCTCAGCGCGAGAGTCTTTTCGCAAAGCAGGTTCTTTCTTGTATCATCGTATTGGAATTTTCGGAAAATGTAAAGTACAATTTATAGAATCATAAAAAAACCCCCTGTAAATCCATGAAAATAACTCTATGCAGTGTAGGAATTTCGAGATATATTTAAAAAACAGCGGAATTCGGCTTGAACGCTGGTGCAAGAAAGGACAAATACATGAGCGTTCTCGGAAACTCAATAAAAAGCAAGCGGGAAGGGGATGGTTTTCAAAAATGAGCGGGATAAGGGATGGATAAGTGGGAACTTGTGTGATCTGCAGAGCATAAAGAATAAAAATGGGCATGGCTTTAAAACCTGCTGGAAAACAGGTTTTAAAGAGTTCTGAAACAGGAAAGAACGTTTATGCGGCTGACGACATCTGCTGTTTATAGCGGGCGTCCAGGTGGAGACAGATGCCGATCATGGTCGTCATGAAAGAATAATGCTCTTTTGTGTGTATGAACATGCGCTGCAGGCCGTAAACATTGAGGATGCGGTTATTGATCCGTTCAGTGGCGGTTCGTTGATCATAGATATTTTTATAAGCCTCTGTGCCTCGGGGGACTTCCGTGTAAAGGCGGATATCCCATTCGGGCCGGGTTTTGACAACCCTGCCATACCTGGAATCGGTGCAGCTATTTTCGCATTTGGAACAGTGTTCTTTCCCATAGGGGCAGCGCCACATGAGATAGCCGCTGGAACGGTCATAACCATTAGGCTTCATGCGCAGGTTTTCCTGGCAAAGGGGAGTCCCATCTTTGTCAATAGTGATGGTATCCGGAATTGTTTTGGGGCGGCCGCATTTGTCGTTCAGATCGATGAAAGCCCGTATCCCCCTGCTTCTAAGGAGCCGGTAGGTTGGGTAATTGTCCATTGCGGAGTCCAGACAGAGGTTTTCGATGGGGAGTTGGGGCATGTGTTTTTCCAGTTCATGGAAAGCGACCAGGAAACTGACCGAGTCATGCCGTTTTGCGCTGGTGAAACGCAGGAGCAGAGGGATGTCAGACCGTAGCTGGCCG
>CALWLN010000221.1 GCA_944381535.1 uncultured Lachnospiraceae bacterium | reverse complement strand
CGGCCATGGCTCTTCATGTGGCTGGTCAGGATGTTCACGTCGAAATTTGCCAGATCTCCGATGGTTTGAATGTCCAGCTTGTGGAGGACGGCCACTGCGGATTTCCCCGCCATATAGAGTTCTCCCACCGGCAAAGGCCACATTTTTGCGGCAATCTCCTCCGGGAACAGGGTGTGGACCTTGCTTGGCTTCTCAAAATCCGAGGCCATTTTTGCCAGCAGCTTGTTGCTGGAAATGCCCACGTTCACGGTAAAGCCGAAGGTGTCATAGACCTTGTCCTTGATCTGTGTGGCTGCGGCCACCGGGGAAGGGTATCTGTGCTGTACTTTGGTAAAATCCATATAGCACTCGTCCACGCTGACCTGCTCGATATCCGGACAGAAGGTGGCAAGAAGCTCCATCAGCCGGTGGCTGTAACGGGAGTACAGCTTATGGTCGGGCGGTGCGCTCACCAGGTTCGGGCATTTATTTAAGGCATGAGAAACAGGCTCGCCGGTTTTGATGCCGTAAGCCTTTGCGGGGATGGATTTTGCCAGAACCACACCGTGCCGGCTTTTGATATCGCCGCCGATGATGGAAGGGATTTCCCGTAAATCCACCGTCTCTCCGTTTTTTAGTTGTTCCACTGCGGTCCAGCTTAAGTACGCGGAATTTACATCAATGTGAAAGATTAATCGTTCCATAGTGCAAGTATACCATATTTTGTATAGAAAGTGTTAAAAAAGTGAAATTATAACCAAATATTGTGAAAAGGTTTGACATTAACTAAGTAAAGTGGTAAACTGAACCTAGCGTCAGTGTCAAACTTGGAAGATGAGGTGAAGAAAATGGCGATTCAACAGACGAGTATCAACAAAGTGCGCGCTTCCGTTCTTCAGCAGCTGGGCAGCAGGGTAACGATTCAGTTGGACAAAGGCCGCCATAGAGTGGAAACCCAGGAAGGGATTATCCAGGGAGCTTACCCTTGCGTGTTTACAATTTTGGTGAATGACGACAACGAAGAAAATCCACCGAAAATTCTTTCGTTCAGTTACGCGGATGTTTTAACCCGGGACATACGAATGAAGTTGTGTTAGAATGAATAAAACTCTTTGATCCTGAATAGAATTTAGAAATGATTCAGGATTGGAGAGTTTTTTATTGTGGAATTGACAAAAAGATTTATACATATGAACCGTGAAAAAGGAAAAGCTTCCAGCCAGATTACGCTGGATGACGATTTCAATGTGCCGGACAATAAGCCGGATGTGCTTAAGCTGATTCAAGATAAAGGGGAGATCAAGATAGAGGAAACCAGCCTGGGCCCCGGCCATATCTGGATCAAAGGAGTGCTGAAATTTCAGCTTCTCTTCCGCAGCGACTTACAGGAGCAGAAGGTCAGCAGCTTAAGCGGCGAGATACCCTTCCAGGAGAGCCTTAACATGGACGGCCTGGAGGAGTACGATACGGCCAGAATCCGCTGGCAGATTGAGGATCTGTCTGTGGGAATCATCAACTCCCGGAAACTGAGCGTTAAGGCTCTGGTGGAACTGTCCGCTGTGGTCAATGAGATTCATGACGAGGAGATAGCCATGGACGCGGAAGTGGGGGAGGGTGTGGAGACCCTCATGAGCATGAAGAATATCCTCCAGTTATTTTATGGAAAAAAGGACACCTACCGGTTTAAGGAAGAGATCATGCTTCCCTCCAACAAGCCCAACATCCGGGAGGTGCTGTGGAAGAGTGTGCAGCTTCGGGGCGTAGAAACCCGGCTTATGGAAAATCAGATCATGGTAAAGGGGGAGGCGTTGGTGTTCGTGCTGTATCTGGGGGAGGAAGAAGAGGAGCGGCTGCAATGGCTGGAATCCGCTCTGCCCTTCTCCGGGACCATCGACTGTGACGGCTGCAGCGAGGACATGACCCTGGACCTTACCTATGATACCGCTGCGGTAGAGCTGGAGCCCCGGCCGGATTACGACGGCGAGGAGCGCATGCTTCATCTGGAGCTGGTGCTGGATCTGAGCATACATATTTACCAGGAAGAAGAAATGCAGGTGCTTGAGGATGTATATGCTGTCAATTGCAGGCTGATAACGGAGTATGAGTCGGCGGTATTTGAACAGCTTTTAATTAAAAATGCTTCCAAATGCCGGGTGTCGGACCGCCTGTCCGTGGCGGAAAACCAGGAGGGGATCCTACAGCTCTGCGCCAGCGAAGGGACCATTTCCATAGACCGGTCGGAAATTGTACCCGAGGGCATTTCCGTGGAAGGCACCCTGGGCGTACAGATTCTTTACGTGACTGCCGATGACAAAAGCCCTCTGGCGGCCTTAAGGGAGATGATTCCCTTCCGGCATCTGATAGAAGTGCCGGGAATCACGGAACAGTCCCGCTATCAGATGGAAGCCTGTTTAGAGCAGCTTACCACCATCATGCTGGATTCCAGCCAGGTTGAGGTGAAGGCTGTTATCAGCTTGAACAGCATCGTCTTTGAAAAGAATCCCATGCCCCGCCTGGTGCGGGTGACGGAGGAGCCTCTGGATATGGAAGCCCTTCAGGAAAGTCCCGGTATTATCGGTTACATCGGCCGCTCCGGCGACAGGCTCTGGGACATTGCGAAGGAAAATTTTACTACTGTGGCAAATATCCGGGAGACCAATCATCTGACGGAGGATATGCTGAAGGACGGAGAAAAGATTCTGATCATAAAGACGGTAACTGGAATGTAGCCCTGGATGGCATATTTGTTATAAGCAGACCATTGAAAGACGCCGGCACTTAGCGAACCGACCGTTTACGGGCGATGAGCTTAGTACCGTTGCGTCTTTCGCTGAGCGACCCACCCCGTGAAAAATTTAAGATATAAAATTTTTCACATTTTCCCGGTTGTCATAATGCGGATATGATGGTATACTTATGTTAATTCATAAAAATGTAATATATGTATCATAAATTTGTCAAGAAATATGTCATGGAATGGAGCGTTACCCGTGGAAAAAAGGTTCAATCATTTTGACGAAGCCGGAAATGCCGTGATGGTGGATGTCACCCACAAGGGAGACACGGTGCGGAGCGCCACCGCCCGGGGCAGGATTCGGGTTAGTCGCCAGGTTTTTGAGGCGGTGAAGGCCGGGACGGCGGCCAAGGGCGACGTACTGGGGGTTGCCAGGGTTGCCGGGATTATGGCTGCTAAGCGGACCCCGGAACTGATTCCCATGTGCCATCCGCTGATGTTGACCAAGGTCTCGGTGGACTTTTTTTTGGATGAGGACAAGCTGGAGATTGAGGCGGTCTGTACGGCGAAGCTCACGGGCAGGACCGGTGTGGAGATGGAGGCGCTGACGGGGGTGTCTGTGGCGCTCTTAACCATTTATGACATGTGCAAGGCACTGGACAGAGGTATGATAATCGGAGATATCTGTCTGATGGAAAAGTCGGGCGGGAAAAGCGGTCATTACGAAAGGCAGGAAGTATGAGATACATAGAGCGGATTGCGAATAAGAGGAAGGACGTATTCAAGAGCAGAAAATGGAAGCGGCGCCAGATGGGTAAGCTTGCCCTGTCACTGGCGTTGATCCTGGGAATCACGCAGTTTCAGCCGGTGCTTGCCAGCACCATTGATGATGCGGAGGATAAAAAGAACGAGGCCCAGGAGAATCTGAACGCATTGCAGGATGAGATGAACGACATTGAGCAGCAGCAGTCGAGTCTGCAGACCGAGATTGACGCCTTGGATCAGGATTTAGTGCAGGTTATCATGAATCTGAGTATTCTGGAAAGCGATCTGGAGGCGGCCCAGACGCGCCTTACGGAGGTCCAGGCGGACCTGGCCCAGGCCCAGGAGGACGAGGCCACCCAGTATGCGGCCATGAAAAAGCGGATTCAGTTCATGTATGAGCGTGGCGACACGGCGGTGCTTTCCATTCTCTTAGAGTCCGGAAGCATTACGGATTTTCTGAACCGGGTGGTTTATGTCAATGAGATGTATGAGTACGACCGGAATCTGCTGGCGGAGTATGAAGCCACCAAGGAGCAGGTGGCACAGCTGGAGACGGAGGTTCAGGGAGAAATCGCGGGAATGGAGGAACTTCAGGCTAATCTGGAGGAGGAGCAGAGCCGCTATGAGACCATGATCGCGGAGAAGCAGAGCCAGATTGCGGATTTTGACGTGAAGTTGGCCAGCGCAGAGAGCCTGGCAGCCCAGTACCAGGAGACCATTGAGCAGCAGAATGAGATTATCCGCGCGGAGGAAGAACGGCTTCGCCAGGAGGAAGAGGAGCGGCTTCGCCAGGAAGAAGAGGAACGCCGGCAGCAGGAGGAGCAGAATAATAATAACAGCGGAAGTGGAAGCACGGACGAAAACACAGGTGGAAGTGGAAGCACCGGAGGCGGCGGGAATAAGAATCCTGACTATGTCACCGGAGTTAACGGCTCTGATGTGGTGGATTTTGCCATGCAGTTTATTGGGAATCCCTATGAATACGGAGGCACCGACATTGAAAACGGAATTGATTGCAGTGCCTTTACCCAGTATGTGATGGCGCATTTCGGGGTATATATTCCCAGAACCTCCTACGAGCAGCGCAATTATGGTCAGGAGGTCAGCTACGCCAACGCGCAGCCGGGGGATCTGATCTGCTACAGCGGCCATGTGGCGCTCTACATAGGGAACGGTCAGATTGTTCATGCCAGCAACTCGGCCCCCTATCCGGCCGGTGGAATTAAGGTCAGCTCCGCAACTTACCGGACCATTCTCTCGGTGCGGCGGGTGCTGTAATGCCTGATCATGGGATTCGCGAAGAGATCAGGAAAGATGACAGGCAGATAAAGGATAGCCGGTCTTGGGGTAACAGAGAATTATCCCAGGACTGGCTTTTTGATATATGCTTTATCTTTCGGGAAAATCACTATTTCCCCAAAATATAAGGAATTAGTACCGACCAGCTTTCTATCAGCTTCTCCAGGGAGCAGGAGGCGTTGGCCGGACTGGTGGAGGGCAGTTTTACAATGGGCATGTGGGTTTTGGACAGGAGATATCTGTCATAGAGCTCACATGCCTTTGCGCCGTTCCCGTAGATGGTTTGGATGTGGCTTTTGGCCAGCACATGGGGAATGTCAGCGGAAACCACATTTTTAATAGAAGTATCCGAGGAGCCGATGATATCGCAGCTTTGAATCACGTCCCAGATGGCGATATGATTTTGCAGTAAAAGCCGCTTCTTTTCCGCAATCGTGGAGGGAACCGGGCTTTCGGTCAGGGCAGCCAGCACTTTCCAGAAGCGGTTCTGGGGATGGCCGTAGTAAAACTGCTGCTCCCGGGATTTCACCGAAGGGAAGGTGCCGAGGATGAGAATGCGGGAATGTTCGTCATAAACTGGGGCAAATTCGTGTGTGTGGGTCTCGTAGCCGGACATGGTATGGACTCCTTTCAAAGTGTCAAAGCTTCATTTGTGCTGTGAGCCGGTGGAGGGAAGCTGTTTTCCGGCAGCTTCCGGGCATGGCTGCCAGATTCCGGGAGGGCGTTAGTTTGCGTCAGCTTCCGGCAGGGGGAAGGAAACACAGATTTCCAGGACATCCTCTCGGTAGAGCGCCGTGATGGTTCCGCCCATCCGCTCGGTGAGCAGCTTGGCAATGGACAGCCCCAGTCCCGTGGACTTTCTGGCGTTGGTGACGGTGTAGAAACGGTCAAAGAGCCTGCCCACTTGAACCTCGGTCAGCCCTGCTGCGTGGTTGGAACAGGAAATTGTGCCCTCCTCCGTCAGAGCAATCGTCAAGTCTCCATCACTGTATTTCACGGCGTTGCTGATAATATTCCCGAAAATGCGGGAAAGGGCGTTTTCATTTAGCATGCGCTCCACCTTTGCTTCGGGAAGAGAGATTTGCGGCGTGATGCCGCGCTGCTTTAAAACGGCGTAGTAGGACGATATGCTGTTTTCCAGGACGCCGTTGAGAGAGAGCTTTTCCAAGGGGAGTTCTTCGGTCTCACTGGCCGCGATGGTGTAGTGGAACAGTTCCTCGGTAAGCTGCTTTAAAGCTCTGGTCCTGTCCTCGATGGCGGCGAGATAGTTTTGGCCTGTCTCGGAGAAATCCTCTTTTTGCAGCAGCTTCAAATACCCGTAGATGGCCGTCAGCGGGGTGCGCAGGTCGTGGGAAATGTTGGTGATGGCCTCCTTCAGTTCCAAATCTCCGTGCTCGAATTTCTGTCGGCTCTGATGAAATACCTGAAGCTGTGCATTGATTGCGGCAGCTAAGGCCTTCATATCGGTATCATGGCTGGAGATATGGATCAGCGTATTTGTATTTTGCTCTGTTTTTTCCATAAAAGCGGTTTTGATTTCCCTTGCCGACTTTTTCATAAGATATAGTTTCAGCAGCAATGCGAGAATCACAATTACAAGTCCTGTTGGAATCAACCATGTCCAGCCATTCATATATCATACCTCATTATCGAATCTGTTTTTTCTGAAAGAAGAACATTCCCACAACGGAAGTGACAACTGTTATTCCGGCGGAATACAGGCACATTTCATTTATGTTTTCGATGTTCCTTCTGGAATACTGCATTTCCTGTCCGGCGGGCAGCGCGTTATAAATAAATTCCAGCACTTCCCGTTCTGCGCCGTCAACGTATGATGTTGTATTTAAAGTGCCGTCATACCAATATTTCGGTTGGTCTAATATTCTTTGAACTTCGCTTAAAAAAGCAATAGACAGAAACATTGCTACAATGCAAACCACAGGGGCAATCGCTTTACTTTGAATCAGCATACTTATCATCGTGAATATAGAGCAAAGCGCAACAACGGTAAGCATACTTCCGAAAAGAATCAGCAGGACTTTGCCAAGGGGGATTGTCAGAGTCCCGATCAGTGGGATTCCGATGACAATGTTTGCCAAAATATAGGACAGGCATAAAAGGATGGAGGCAATCGTATTAATGATTAAATTTGAAAAGTAAATTGCTGTCCGCTTATGCCCGGCGATTATCTTATTTCTTATGGTTCCGTCATTGTAATCGACATTCAGGAACAGGGAACAGAAAATCGAACTGATAACGCCGATCATTATCGTATATTCAAAAAATGTACTGTCTAAATTGACATGAATGCCATATCCGGCTAATTGTCTATACTGCTGATGTCCAGATTGTGGCTGGAAATCAGCACCGTAATCTGACGCTGGCGGTTCAGACGCAAGATCAGCTCCCGTATCTCAATCATCCCCTGGGGGTCAAGGCCGTTGGTGGGTTCGTCGAGAACCAGGAAGTCCGGGTTCCCTGCAAGGGCCACCGCAATTCCCAATCTCTGGCGCATACCCAGGGAAAAATTCTTTGCCTTCTTTTTTCCGGTGCCGCTTAAACCGACAAGCTGAAGTAATTCGGGGATTCCGTCATAGGAGGGGAGCCCCAGCACCTGGTATTGATGTTTCAGGTTGTTTTCCGCCGTCATATCCAGGTAGATGGATGGGCTTTCCACCACGGCGCCCAGGCGCTGCCGCATTTTCGTGATTGGTTTTTCTGTATTTTTTACCCCGTATAAGGTGAAGGTTCCAAAGGTGGGAGCCTGTAGTCCGCATAGAATACGGATAAAAGTCGTTTTTCCCGCGCCGTTTTCTCCCACAAATCCGTAAATGGAGCCTTTGGGGATATGTATGGAAAAATTGTTCAGTGCTTTGGAATGCCGGTATTCTTTCTGCAATCCTTCGGCTGTTAAAATATATTCCATTTTTCATGGCCTCCTTATCACTTTTGATACGGTTATTGTAAAGCGCAGGTGTTAAGAAAGCTGTTAAGAAAAGCGCAAAGAAACTGTAAAGATTTACGCCTCCGCCATTTTAAAGCCAATGCCCCAGACAGCTTCGATGTAATCTTTCCCTGAGACGTCACGCAATTTTTTCCGCAGGTTGCTGACGTGAACCCGCAGGGAGCTTTCCATGCAGTCCGGGGTATCTTCGCTGATACGGTCGAGAAGAACGGTTTTTGTTATCACCTGTTTGGGATTTTCCATCAAAAGTCTCAGGATGGCAAATTCGCTTCGTGTCAGCTTTACGGCATGATCAAGGACGCAGGCTTCGCGGGTATCCAGGTTCAGTATAATGTCACCGTAGCGCAGCCTGGAAGGGGCTGCGGTATGCGCGGCCTTTCGAAGCTGCACCGCAATCCTTGCCAGCAGTTCTTCTATTTCAAAGGGTTTTGTCACATAGTCGGCGGCGCCGCCTAAAAGAAGCGCTACCTTTCCCTTCAAATCAGTTTTTGCGCTGATGACGATGACGGGGATGTCCGCGATTTTGGGAAGCAGGTCCTCCCCGGATAATCCCGGGAGCATTAAATCCAGCAAAATCAGATCCGGCCTTTGGGCCCCAAGAAATAAAAGCGCTTCCGTACCCGAGTAGGCGTGGGAGACCTGGTAGCCCTCGCCGGTTAGGATGTCCTCCAGCATATTATTAATATGAATATCGTCGTCCACGATTAAAATATGGTTCATTTCTTATCACTCCGGAAATCTGTAGTTATTCGAAAATATGGCTGTCTGGTTTTTCTTAGTATAACTGATTTTCCGTTAAAGTACAAGAGATAGCGTAAGTGGGGGGAACTTTTACCGGGCCGGCTATGTGGTATATTTCCCAAGGCTGGCATTTCTGGCTCGGTATCGAGAAACCTATTGCTTCCGGTTGTTTTTCGTGCTAGAATAACAGGCAGAGCATTTGCGAATCATATAGGAAACAGGCCGGAGAAGCATTTTTGGGCCAGTGATTGTAGAAGGAGGGAATCTGAAATGCAGATGGAGCAATTGCAAAAAGATATGGTGGCGGCCATGAAGGCCAAGGATAAGACCCGAAAGGACGCTATTTCCGCTCTGGTATCGGCGGTAAAAAAGACGGCCATCGACGAGGGCTGTCGGGACGACATCAAGGAAGAACTGGTGAACCGTGTGATTTTAAAGGAAATGAAATCCGTCAAGGAGCAGATCGACACCTGTCCGTCGGAGCGGGCGGATTTGCTGGAGGCTTACCAGGCCCGCTACGATATCATGCAGGAATATGCCCCCACACTGCTGTCGGCGGAGGAAGTAAAGGCCGTGATTCTGGAGAAATTCGCGGAGGTTGTGGCAACGAAAAATAAAGGGATGATTATGAAAACCGTGATGGCGGAACTGAAGGGCAAGGCAGACGGAAAAGTGATCAACCAGGTGGTTGGCGAGCTGTGCAAATAAGGGAGCAGAAGCAGAACGGCATTGTGGAAGGGGTCATCTACAAGTAGCTTCTGCTTTTTTTCTTTCCCCTTTTTATCACGCTTTTACGGACGACAGCGCGGTTGTCGCAATCGGGCGTCTGCGCGGTGCGTATCCTGTGGGTATTTCTGGTGGTGCCCCGCTGGCATGAGCTGAATGTGCTGATGTTGAGCTATCCTGTTTCCAGGGCCATCACATAAACGCAGGGCGCGCCAGGGATGTCTTTTGGGCGAAGAAGAAGCGCAGTGCCACAGGAATGTCCATTGGGCACAGAAGGAGGAATCTTTATGGAGCAGTCGCCAATGACGACGTTGTGCTATATCGAGAGAGATCATCAGTATTTAATGCTGCACCGGGTCAGCAAGAAGAACGACGTAAACAAGGATAAGTGGATTGGCGTGGGCGGCCATTTTGAAGGGAAGGAAAGCCCGGAGGAGTGCCTTCTGCGGGAGGTGAAGGAGGAGACCGGACTTACTCTGACCTCCTACCGGTTCCGGGGAATTGTGACCTTTATCTGCGACGATTATCCCGTTGAATTTATGTGTCTGTATACGGCGGACGGATTTGAGGGAGAGCTGAAGGAGTGCGATGAGGGAAACCTGGAATGGGTGGACAAGGAGCGGCTTGTGGATTTGAATTTGTGGGAGGGGGATAAAATTTTCTTCCGGCTCCTTCGGGAAGAGGCGCCCTTCTTCTCCCTGAAGCTGGTCTATGAAAATGGCGAATTGATGGAGGCGGTGCTGGACGGAGCGGATATTTTAGGGAGATAGAGTAATAATACTTGAAATGAAGATAAAATAGTGATAAAATAACGATAAAATACATGGGGAAGGAGCGCGCAATATGATTCAAATTCGTCCTGTTTCGGATCTTAGAAATAAATTTCCGGAGATAGAAATGCTTGTTAATGAGGGACAGCCGGTTTATCTGACCAAAAATGGATATGGAGCAATGGTGGTACTAAGCTTAGAAGAGTATGCCAGTCTTACAGATAATGTGGAAAGGAAACTGGATGAAGCTGATAGGATGGCAGAATCCGGTCAAGAAAGATTAAGCCATGAAGATGTGTTCCAGCATGTACGGAGTGTGATTCATGGAAAATAAAAAATACAGGCTTCGATATTTGCCGTTGTTTGAGCAGGATTTGCTGCAAACAGTCAGCTATATTGCCAATGTGCTGAAAAATCCGGAGGCTGCATTAAAGCTTGCGGATGATGTGGAGACATCAATTTTGGAACGTCTGAGTAATCCGATATCGTACGAACCTTATCCTTCCGCAAGAAAACGGAAATATCCCTATTATCGGATATATGTGAGAAATTACGTTGTCTATTATGTGGTAATGGATGATGTGATGGAAGTGAGAAGATTCCTTTACGGAGCGAGGGATACGGAAAAGCTTTTGTGAAGAAATGGGAGGCGGTGCTGGACGGAGCGGATATTTTAGGGAGATAGAGTAATAAACCCATCCCGATTTTCATACATTGTAAAAAAGCATGTATGAGGGATTTTTTTGAAAGGATACATTGAAGAGCGAGCAGTGGACATCGCCAACTATATTATTGAAGAGAATGCTACCGTCAGACAAACCGCAAAGAGATTTGGAATAAGCAAAAGTACGGTACATAAGGATGTGACCGAGCGGCTCGTGCAGATAAATCCGTCTCTTGCGGCCCGGGCCCGGAAGGTTTTGGACCTTAACAAGTCCGAGCGACATATCCGTGGAGGTTTAGCTACGAGAGAGAAGTATCTGCATAGGGTGGGAAGAAACGTTTGAGGGGAGATGGGCTATGGTGGAAGCTGTAGCCTGTTTCTTGTTCGGTAGAGAAGTTCTTCAAACTTTCCTATGGAACAAATAGAAAAAAATGGAAAATGAGGGATACAAAATGAGAAAGCGTGAACAGCAAATGTCGGAGACCTTCCGGCTGGGCGTCTTGCTGGCGGTATGCGGCGGATTCCTGGACGCCTACACGTATATCTGCCGGGGAAAGGTCTTTGCAAACGCTCAGACGGGCAACATGGTGCTTTTGGGATTGAATCTGGTCCAGGGGCAGGTGGCAAAAGCGATGACTTATGTGATTCCAATCGTGGCCTTCGCTCTGGGCATTGTGCTGACCGAAATTTTCAGAGGAAAATGCGGTGACAGCCGCTTACACTGGCGTCAGATCGTGGTGCTGGCGGAGGCGGTCATCCTGGCGATCGTGGCCTTTCTGCCTGTGGGAAAATGGGATATGACGGCGAATGTGCTGGTGTCCTTTGTCTGTGCCATACAGGTGCAGACTTTCCGGAAAATGCGGGGCAGCGCCTACGCCACCACCATGTGTACCGGGAATCTTCGGAGCGGCACGGAACTGTTGGTGCATTATTTTCAAAAGAAAGACAGAGAACTTCTAAAACGGGGGCTGGCCTTTTACGGGATTATTATATTTTTTATTGTGGGAGCCGGACTGGGGGCCTTGTTGACACCGGCTCTTGGTCCTTGGGCGGTGCTGGTGTCGGCGGCGCTGCTGCTTGGAGCCTTTGGGCTGATGTTTTTTTGAGCAGAGTGATTGTTACTGCTCACTTTGTGACCGGTAACAAGTTATTACGTTTGGTGTCGTATGCGCGAAATTTTTCATTGTAATGCGGGGGAGGTTCCTATATAATGAGGTGGAGGGAAAAAAGTGTTTTGCATGGATGATACGGAGCACAGAACTTTTTGACCATGGTTTCCTATGCAAAAAGCATGACAGAACTTTAGGAGGAAAAAACAGTGGAAACAGTGATCGTTCTTGATTTCGGCGGACAGTACAACCAGTTGATCGCGCGCCGGGTGCGGGAGTGTAATGTGTACTGCGAGGTGAAGCCATATACCATGAGCATTGCGGAGCTTCGGGCAATAAACCCCAAGGGGATTATTTTTACCGGCGGGCCAAACAGCGTGTATGATGAGGCGTCCCCGCATTGCGATAAGGAGATTTTTGAACTGGGCATTCCCATTCTGGGGATTTGCTACGGTTCCCAGTTGATGGCCTATACTCTGGGGGGCCGGGTGGAGACGGCCCCGGTCAGTGAATACGGCCATACGGAAGTGACGGTGGACAAGCATGACACCATTTTTGAAAATGTGGCGGACAAGACCGTGTGCTGGATGAGCCACACGGACTATATTTCCCAGGCGCCGGAGGGCTTTGAGGTGACGGCCCACACGCCGGTGTGCCCGGTGGCGGCCATGGCAAATCCCGAGAAAAAGCTGTACGCCATCCAGTTCCATCCCGAGGTTATGCACACCAAAGAGGGCGCAAAGATGCTCGGCAACTTTGTGCATAAGGTCTGCGGGTGCGGCGGAGACTGGCGGATGGATTCCTTCGTGGAGACCACCATCCGGGAACTTCGGGAAAAAATCGGTGACGGCCGGGTGCTCTGCGCCCTGTCGGGGGGCGTGGATTCCTCGGTGGCGGCGGTTCTGCTGTCCAAGGCCGTTGGAAAACAGCTGACCTGCGTATTTGTGGACCACGGGCTCCTTCGCAAAAATGAAGGGGACGAGGTGGAGGCGGTATTTGGCCCCAACGGCCCCTACGAGCTGAATTTTATTCGGGTCAATGCTCAGCAGCGGTATTATGACAAACTAAAGGGCGTGACAGAGCCGGAGGAGAAGCGGAAGATTATCGGCGCGGAGTTTATCCGTATTTTCGAGGAGGAAGCGAAGAAGATTGGAACCGTGGATTTCCTGGTGCAGGGAACCATTTACCCTGATGTGATTGAGTCGGGGCTGGGCCAGTCCGCAGTGATCAAATCCCACCACAACGTGGGCGGACTGCCGGATGTGGTGGATTTTAAAGAGATTATCGAACCCCTGCGGATGTTGTTTAAGGACGAGGTGCGTAAGGCCGGGCTGGAGCTTGGAATCCCGGAGAAACTGGTATTCCGTCAGCCATTCCCGGGGCCGGGCCTTGGAATCCGTATCATCGGCGAGGTCACCGAGGAGAAGGTGCATATCGTGCAGGAGGCGGATTACATTTACCGGGAGGAGATTGCCAAGGCCGGGCTGGACAAGGGGCTGGGGCAGTACTTTGCAGCGCTGACCAACATGCGTTCCGTGGGCGTTATGGGGGATTTCCGGACCTATGATTATGCCATCGCCCTGCGGGCGGTGGAGACCAGCGATTTTATGACCGCAGAGGCGGCGGAGCTGCCCTGGGAGGTCATTAAGAAGGTTACCAACCGGATCGTCAACGAGGTGAAGGGGGTCAACCGGGTACTCTACGACTGCACGGGAAAGCCGCCTGGGACGGTGGAGTTTGAATAAACACCCCGCCATGCGCTCCCTAGAAGGAACACGCAGGAGGAAATTTATTTACTCCCGCGTGTTCCTTTTGGGGAGCATACGGCGAAAGCCGACAGCGAGATGGAGCGGTGCTAAGCGCCAGTGGCGCTTGTTCAGCACGGACCAAAATGGAATGTAGAAGCCAAGTCAAGTTACATGCTCCTATATTACTGTTACTCAATATAATCCCAGGGAATTCCCAAATTATCGTCTGAGAAATCCGGGTGGACATACCATGTATTTCCTATCTTTATTAAAAAGATTGATAGTTCAGCCTCATTCTTTTCAGTATCTGTAAGGGCTTGTAAACGAACTTGAGCTTGTTTCGCTTCCGTCACGTCAAGGTCAAGCTCCTTATACATTTTTTGGGCTGATTCCAATATGTCTTTGGAACAATCAGAAATATTCTCTATTTCATAGGATATTGTAAAATCAGTTCTATAGTATTTATCACGGTCAAAAATAGACTGACCATCCGTTATAAACTGCTGCCGTTCGTCTTCATCATATCCATAGATATCCATCAGAGCTTTTGTGGCTTGAACGTGAAAAGTGTCTAAATATTCTTCTATATCATAATCAAAATACGCGGAACGTAGATATTGTTCCACCGTTGCTTCACAACTTCTGCCGCCCAGCAAAGTAACGGCAGCGAAGATGACTATGCCGATCAAAATTGCCGCAATAACTGCGGATACCGCGATAATGACGCCTGTTTTTTTGCGTTTTCTGCCTGATGGGACAGCAGGACCTCCGGCAGCCGGATAGGGGACAGGACCGGGGACGGGGCCGTTTTGATATGCGGCGTGAGGAATCTGTTGTTGCGCGGGGGCGGACTGGTAGCTGAACTGGTTCTGCGCTTGAGCAGTCTGCCCCGGGTTACACTGGTTCTGCGCCTGAGCAGACTGCTCCGGGTTACACTGGTTCTGTACCTGAGCAGTCTGTCCCGGGTTGAACTGATTTTGCGCCTGAGCGGTCTGTCCCGGGTTACACTGGTTCTGTACCTGAGCAGTCTGTCCCGGGTTGAACTGATTTTGGGCCTGGGCCGTCTGGCCCGGCTTTGCCACCGGAGTGCCGCAATAGGGGCAGAAAGAAGCGGTGTCTATGATCTTGTTTCCACAATTTGCACAATACATTTTGAAATCCTCCTGAGAATATTTTCATATGTAATCATAAGACAATAGAAGCTTACGAAGCGCAGGCTCTATTGTTTTGCGGTTTGTAAAATTTTGGCTGGAATACTACTATTTCGTAATTGGCGGTTCCTGATTCTCTTGAACCGGAGCGCCGCACTGTGCGCAGAACGAAGCGCCTTTTATGATTTTCGTGCCGCAGTTGGCGCAGTATGTAGCTTCTTTTTTGGGTGGCGCCGGCTTTTTCAAAGCGTACACCAGCAGCAGGATTACGCCTATGATGACAGCCAGAAATAAAATGACGCAAAATATAATGAGAAGTATGGTGGGAAGGAGCATGGAACTGTCTCCTCCTGAGTCCTGTGTGAATATGCCGAAAAAATTCATAATGGTTTACCTCCAATGTTTTCTTTACAACATCATAATATTTTATCATACTATCTGAGGTTTTGCAAAAAGTTTCAAATATCATGCTGTTGCTTTTCTTACGCAAGGTTGCTTTTTATCTGACGCAGCGTTAAAAAATAACGTTACCGGCTGGTCCTCAGACTGCAGGCAGTCCCAGGGCAGCGACTTGCTCTGCTGTAAGCTGAATGTAATACGTATGCTCTGTATCCATAATGCCGTCTTTAAATGCCGGATACTCATAATATGCCAACGCGCCCCGTTTGTATATCCCGCATTCGGAGCACTCCAGACAATGATAGACTGCCCAAAGAGGCTGTGAGGTATATGCGCCATGTTGTCCCGGTTCCTCTGAATGCGTCCAAAAGTCATCCATAAACGAATTCCCTGTATTCTCATAAAGAAAACCGCAGTAACGGTATTCCTGGATCCAGGTGGCAATCTCACTGCTGGATGTATATCCTGTATCTTCCTGGTTCGTGCCGGACCAATCCAGATACATGGGTCCCATATCTACCCAGTTATGAGTATGCGTATCAGCAGTACTTCCGCCGGATTCTCCGCTGCCTATATCGCCCGCCGGTTCCCCGCTGGACGGAGTATCGGATTCAGACGTTTCATTGCCTGGAGAATTGCCCTTGTTTCCGGCGTTCCCAGAGCTGCCGCCGTCAGGAGAAACGCCGCTGTTAGCGGAATTTCCGGCATTTTCATCTGTATGGTTTTCAGTATTCCCAGTGCTTTCCGAATTCCCGGAATGGTCTTTATTTTTGTCAAAGACGGATGCGCTCTCTGATGATGTATCTTTTACACTGCCAGCGCTGGTATCCGATTTTGCAAGGGTTGTCCCCGTGTCATTGTAAACGGCCTTGCCGGCATCTGCCAGCTTCTGTGCGGCAGCCTGATCCACCACTTTGATTTTTTTGGAAGCGACAATCCTGCTCTCCTTTACGTCGCTTTTGTGAAAATCTCTTCCGAGAGCTTTGCACAGGGCCTTTGCGTCCACCGTAAAGGTATAGGTTGCTTTCAAATCAGCCACAGTCGATAAATCCAATTTTTCGACAGTAACTTTCGTCACAATGGAAGTATCATAAGTCAGAAGGGACAATAAATCCAGGCTGCTTCCAGTCAGTACATAAGCCTCCTCGTCCAGCCCTGTGACAATCCCCTTCAAATCTTCCGATGAAAATTTTATCTGCTCTTTTTTTGGTTCTTTTAGTTCCTGCTCTTTTTGGGAATCTTCCTCCGAAACCTTTTCAACAACATCCTCTTCGCCGTTGTTGCCGCGCGTGCAGCCCGCAGCCATCCCTGCGCAAAGCACAGATACCAGCAATATGGTCAATATCTGCCTCTTGTAATTGCTGTTGGCCCAGTTTTTCATTTTCTATCCTGCACCTCTTTCATTTTTTTGATACTAAGGTCAAAAAGTCCTGCGCTTCATGCTCCCATGAAAAAGTATGACATTTTGACCCGAAGAAAGTCTATGGGAGATCCATCCAGGAAACGGCAGGATTTTCCTCCCAAAAAATTTCTTCTTCCGAATCGCCTAAGCGGAACTGATATTCCGGCATGGGACTTAAAGTAACGGTGTTATCCTGGACGCTGACTCTGCTGCATCCATACATTCCCGTTCCGCGTTCCATACTCACGCTCAGCAGACCGTTCCCATCCATGGGAATACAAAGCGTCTGGAATACCTGCGAGCCTTGCAGCTGAATTAACGAATACCCCGCCTCTGTGTTCTGGCAGCTGTAGAACCGGCAGTCCATACCCATAAAAGCATTCAACGCGCATTCCGCTCCCACGATCAGTTCCTGAATGCCATCCTGATTCAGATCATGGAAAAAATATTTGATGCTGCCGGTATAGTCAAGGGCATTTGTAAAGGTGTAGCCGTCTTTTTGCTCTTTTACGGATTCCAGTACGGCGTTGTAGACTGCGTCAATGCTCCCGTTTCCGTCCTCCGCCGCTTCAGCGATCTCCACAATCCGGTATCTGCCTTCCGGGGTGAGGTGGAGCACCGCCTTCTTCTGAGAATGAGTTTCCTTGATTCCTTCGTCATAGAGGGTATGATGGTAGGTGAAATACAAAGTCATCGTCTCATCGGTATATTCCCCGGAGGTGATTTCCGCCTCGGCGGTAAAATTTAACGTGGCAGGGGAGAAATACACCGAATCGCCATTTACTTCCACATTTCCCTCATGATTTCCCTCCGTAAATTGAAAATCCGTAAAAGCCGAAAACAGGCGGTTGATGTCTGCAAGGGAATATGCGGAACGATATTGGCTGTCCGTCCCATAAAATTCTACCGGGCTTGTCTGCTCAGCAGAAGCGGTGCCGGCTCCCAGACAAAGCTGGTTTAAAATAAAAACGTAATCCGTGGATGTAAATCCCTGGGTGGGGATTTCCTCCGGCCCGTAGGCCAGGACGTATTCTACCTCCTGTTTGGTCAGATCCCCGGCAATCAGCGCTTCGTAGTCATTTTCGCTCATTTCCCGCGGCTCCTTTGTCTGCGTGTCTGCCGGCTCCTGCGTGTCTGTCGGCTCCTGGGGTTTGTCCGTTTCGGTTTCGTGGACATCCGAGGCTGCCTCGGTATTTGTTTCGGACTCCCATTTCTGGGGGGATTCCTGGTTCTGAGATCCGAAATAATAAATCGTTCCCGCCGCGCCGCCTGCCACCGCAAGGCTTAACAGCACTGTCGTGATTTTCCCGGCTGCGGTGTGGATAAAGCCGCTTTTAGCAGCTCCCGCCGCAGTGCGGGCTCCGCCAGCCATCACATTTCCGGCGGGTGTGGAAGTGCTGGGGCCGGAGGCCATGGTGCCGGAAGCGTTGACGCCGGAAGCGTTGACACCGGAAGCGTTGGCACCGGAAGCGTTGACGCCGGAGGCTCTGACCCGGGAGAAAATTTTCCCGGCCGTCTGGAGCTGCGCTGTATGCCATGTCTGGTCCCCACATAAAAAGGTATTTTCCCGGCGCAGCAGAAGTAAAAGCAGTGGAAGTGGCGACAGCCCGTATAGCTTGTAGCCTTTGCGCTGCAACTCCTCCGCCTGTTTCTTCAGGTTCTTTCTGCCGTAATTCAGACGGGATTTTACTGTGTTTTCCGAGCAGTCCAGCGCGCGGGCGATTTCTTTGATGGGAATCCCCTCGATTTCATACATTAAAATACATACGCGCTGTTCCTCGGAAAGGGAATTTATCATTTCGTGTACCAACTGCTGCGTTTCCTGCCTGGTGTATGACAATTCGGGCTGATAATCACGGGTTTCATCCTTTATTTCATATTCAAAGGGTTCCTCCTGGTAGTTGGCCGCAATGTCCGAAAACAACAGGGGATTTTTCTTCTGTAAATAATTTTTCGCCAAGTTGCCCACGATGGTTCCCAGCCAGCCGGGAAATGCTTCCGGCTTCTCCAGCTGGTCCAGCCTGGTAAACGCCTTTAGGTATGCCTCCTGTAAGATATCCTGCGCCGCCTGCTCGTCTTTTGTGTATTTGACGGCCAGGTAATATTTGCTTCTGTAGGTATTTTCATATAAAAACTGAAAGCCCTCTTCGTTTCCTTCTTTTGCGAGTTCAATCGCCTGTCGGTAGTCCATGTTTCACTTTTCTCCCTCTTTCTGCTTTTCTCTTATCATTTGGAATAGTTTTTCCTTCTGCTGCCCGTCCTCCTGGTACTCTTCCATGTCCCTCTTAAACAGGCTCACAAACCATTGGAGGAGGTTTTTAAGATTCATTCACTTCACCTCGCTTACACCACTAAGACAGGGGAAACACCAAAAAGGTTTTATGTTTTTGAAAAAAATTTATTTTTTTTGCGTTGTTTTTTGAACGCCGGATTTGAGTATTATTGTATCAAATTGTCAGTAAGATGGCTAGTAGTTTTGGTCAGTGAAAGCGGGCGCATGAAAACATGAATAACAGTTAATTTCATTGAAAAATACTTAACAGAGGTTCAGTTGTGGAACCTTGGCATATCTGATATGCTTATCTTTGCAGAGGCCGCTGTAAAATCAAAAAAAGGAGATGTTGTTCATGTCAATCGGTGAGGTAATCCGTTATTACCGGAAAAGAAAAAATATGACCCAGGAGGAGATGGCGCAGAGGCTGGGGGTGACGGCCCCTGCCGTGAACAAATGGGAAAACGGAGCTTCTTACCCGGATATTATGCTCTTAGCGCCCATTGCGAGGCTTTTGGAGATTTCCCTGGACACCTTGCTGTCCTTTCGGGAAAAACTGACGGCGGAGGAAATCGACGGGATCATCCGGGAGGCGGAGGCAAAGCTGAAGGAAACGTCTTACGAGGAAGCTTTTCAGTGGGCGAAAAGCAAGCTGGAGCAATATCCCAACTGTGAGCCGTTGATTTATTTTATTGCGGTGATTTTTGACGCGCAGCGCATAGTACAGGGGATTTCAGACGCAGAAAAATATGATGATTATTTATGCGCGCTCTATGTCCGTGCGTTGGAGAGCGCGGATGAAACCATCCGCACCAAAGCGGCGGACGCTCTGGTGGGATTTTATATGCGGAAAGAGCAGTATGAGAAGGCGGAGGAATACCTGGAGTACTTTTCCATACAGAATCCCGAGCGGAAAAGGAAACAGGCGCAGATTTATGGTGACATTCCTATTTCAGAAATTAGGAGCATTGAAAATCGGAGAGGAACCAAGTGAATATAAGGTATTTCTAAGCGAGTTTAAAGAAAAATGCAAAGAACAGTACGAAATTATCATCAAAAAATATTCGAAATAGAAGCAATTGCTAACCGGCGGGGTATCGAGCGATGCAGGTTAAGGTAACAAGGTCTGACAGCCCGGCTCTTTCAAGTAGACGGTAAGGAAAGTCTGTGTTATGATATACCCATGAATACATGTGGAGGCGTTTTATGGCAAAGGGGAATAATCAGAAATTAAAGATCGTATATCTGATGAAAATTTTGCTGGAACGGACAGACGAGACGCACAGTATTACAATGCCGGAGATTCTAACGGCCCTGGAAGCATATGGCATAAGCGCGGAGCGGAAAAGCATTTACAGCGATATTGAGAATCTGCGGCTGTTTGGGATGGATATTATCGGAGAGCAGCAGGACAGAACCTATTATTATCATGTGGGAAACCGGCATTTTGAACTTGCGGAGTTAAAATTGCTGGTGGATTTTGTCCAGGCCGCAAAATTTATTACCGCCAAAAAGTCCAATGAGCTGATAAAGAAAATCGAGGGATTCGCCAGCAGGTACGAGGCGTCGCAGCTGCAAAGGCAGGTCTATGTGAGCGAGCGGATTAAGACCATGAAACGGCGCTTTGTATGAAGTAAGTCCCTGGGCCCTGTCCTGGGACGATGAAAATTATTACCTGGTGGCATTTGACAGTAAAGAGGATAAAATCAAGCATTTCCGTGTGGATAAAATGCTGTGTATTCGTATCAAGCAGGAGAAACGGGAGGGCCGGGAGCGGTTCAACCGATTCGACATGGCTCTATACGCCAGAAAAATGTTCGGTATGTTCGCCGGAGAGGAGCAGATGGTGAAGCTTGCGTGTGTGAATGAGCTTGCCGGTGTAATGATTGACAGATTCGGCAAAGACATTGGTATTTTAAAGGTAGACGACGCACATTTTACAGTGACGGTAAGGGTGGCTGTCAGCAGACAATTCCTGTCGTGGGTGTTTGCCTTGGGAGAGGGGGTTAAAATTGTGGGGCCGCAGGCCGTCGTGGAGCAGATGAGGGAGGAAGCGGAGCGGCTGGTGAGGCAATATCAGGAACGATAGTTTGCGTTTTGAGACCGTAAATGGTACTGGGATTCATAACAAGTTATCGAGAAGAAAAAGATACAAAATTTTACCTACGGATGTTATAATAAATGAGGAATACAGTACTATCGTGCTTAAACTTGCAAATAGTATTTCGGATAAGGAAGAGAGAATTTTGCGTATGATTCTGGATTTCGACATATAGTATCCAAAATGAGGAGCTGGTTACATGGATTTATCTACATTACATTCAATTCTTACAATTGGAGAAACTGTGGCGGTTGAATTCAAGCGCTGCGGCAATGGCATTGAATCGGATACTTATGAAAGTGTCTGCTCTTTTCTGAACCGATTCGGAGGGGATATTTTCATGGGGGTGCTGGATGATGGCACAGTTGTAGGAGTACCGGAGAAAGCCGCTGCGGATATGGTGAAAAATTTTATCAGCGTGGTCAGCAATCCGGCAAATTTTTCCCCGACGGTGTATCTGGCGCCGGAAATTATCAGAGATGAGTCGGGGCACACGGTGATTCATGTTCACGTACCGCCGAGTGCGGAAGTGCATAGCTATAAAAAGATTATTTATGACCGGGTAGATGATTCGGATGTAAAAGTGACGGCAACCAGCCAAATTGCTGCCATGTATGGTAGTGTAAAAAAGTTTGTGTCTTTGGTAAAAAATGGCTCCTTTTTGGTGAGAATACAGATATCACATTTCTCATTGAAAAGGAGTATTATTATGGCGGTAGCAAAAGAACAAATACGACAGATT
>CALWLN010000220.1 GCA_944381535.1 uncultured Lachnospiraceae bacterium | reverse complement strand
GGTTACCAGAACAGCGGTTTTATGTTCTTTTTTTATGATGGTGCCGATATCGTCCCCTACCGTGAGCCGTGTCTGGTAGTCCAGCGCGGAAAAAGGTTCATCCAGCAAAAGCAGCTCCGGCTCCAGGGCCAGGGTGCGGATGAGAGCGGCCCGCTGGCGCATGCCCCCGGAAAGCTGGGAGGGCTTGGCGTCCTTGAATTTGTAAAGACCGTAGGTTTTTAGCATGTCAGATACGGCTTCCCGTTTCCGGGGAGTCAATTTTTTCTGAATCTCCGGGCCAAGGAGAACATTTTGTTCCACGGTGCGCCATTCGAAGAGGTGGTCGTGCTGGAGCATATAGCCGATGGTGCCGTTGCCTTTTTCAAAGAGTTTCTGCCCGTAAAGTAAAATAGAACCGTGCTCCGGTTCCAGAAGACCGCTTAAGAGTGACAGCAGGGTGGTCTTACCACAGCCGCTGGGGCCTACAATGGCAACGAACTCACCTCTGTGCACGGTGAAATTTATATTGGATAAAGCCGGCGTTTCTCCCTGCATGGTGTGGTAGGAGTAGCCGACGGAATGAAGTTCTAAGAGTTTCTCCATTTTTTCCTCCGGTTTTACTTTCTACTATAATATGTGGTATCGCTGTATTTCGTGTGAGAAGAACTGGCAAAAAAAGGACACTGCCATTCGTGCCGATACATGTGATTGCACAGGCAGTTTTCGAAAAAATCTTGTCTTAAGCTATTTTTTGTGGTATAGTTTTTTCATCTGAAATGGTCTAAGGTTCCGGTGGAGTCCCACCACTTATTCCGACAGTACATATGTAAAATACAAAAACAGGAGGAAGTTGCTTATGGAGCAGAAACAAACACAAGGCCTGTACACGTTACGGGCGGAAACAGAGGAGGAGGTACTGGGTAAACTGCGGGAGCTGCCCCAGTTTTTTCAGCGGTATCAATCCATGGATGAGCGGTGGAGAAAGAGGTTTCTCGATTATTGTATGGGCAGGAAGACTTTGCCGGTCACTTATGACCCTTTTTTCAAGCGTCTTTTTCATCCGGATATCCATCCCGGAAGGCTGTCCAGATTTTTGAGTAGTCTTCTGGGGCAGAATGTGCGGGTGGTGCGTATTCTTCCAAGTGAGGAGACACTTTTGGACGGCGGTGCGCTGTTGGTAATGGATATTCTGGTGGAACTGGGGGACGGTTCACTGGCAAACATTGAGGTACAGAAGATTCCCTATCTGTTTCCGGGGGAGCGGATGAGCTGCTATTCCTCGGATTTGGTACTGCGGCAGTACAGCCGGGTGAAAGGAGAGCGAGGAGCGTATTTTAAATATAGCGATATGAAGAAGGTGTATACGATTGTTCTTCTGGAAACCAGTCCCAAAGAGTTCCATAACAAGGGAATGCATTACATTCACTATGGAAGAACCGCCTTTGACACAGGGCTGAATCTGGAACTTTTACAGGAATTTTGTCTCATTGCCCTTGACGTATTCCGGGAAGTTTCGTATGCTAAAGATAGAAGTGAACAGAGCGGATGGCTTTCCCTGCTGATTACGGAGGATGTAGAGGCTGCGGAAAAATTGCAGCGGATTTACCCATGGCTTAGGGAAATCTATCGGGAAATGGCAGATTATCTTAACAGTCCAAAGGAGGTGTTGTCTATGTTTTCGGAGGCGTTGCGGATTATGGATCGTAATACGGTGCAATTTATGATTGAGGAACAGCAGAAGGAAATCGAGAACCAGAAACAGGATATTGAAAGCCAGTTGCAGAAAATCATGGAGCAGAGGGAAGAAATCGAGAGCCAGCAAACAGAGATCAAGAATCAGCAGGCGGAAATCGAGAGCCAGCAAACAGAAATCAAGAATCAGCAGGCGGAAATAGAAAGACTCAGAAGGCTGCTTGGAGAAGAAGGAAAGCAATGAACCGGAATTATCAGAAAGAACTGGATGAAGTGATAGCAAAACATCAGAAGGCCGGAGAGGTTCCCACACTTTTTTTACATAGCTGCTGTGCGCCTTGTAGCAGCTATGTGCTGGAATATCTCTCCGATTTCTTCCGGATTACAGTCTTTTACTATAATCCGAATATATATCCCGATGAGGAATACTACAAGCGTGTGGAGGAACAAAAGGCGTTTATCGCAAAGCTTCCCACGAAATATCCCGTCCGGTTTGTGGAGGGGAATTTTGACAAGGAACGATTTTATCAAATGGCGAAGGGCATGGAGGACATACCGGAGGGCGGGGAGCGGTGCTTTGGCTGTTACGAACTGCGTTTAAGAGAAGCGGCGGCCTATGCCAGAGAGCGGAGCATGGATTATTTTACCACCACCCTGTCCATCAGTCCTTTGAAAAATGCAGGGAAGCTGAATGAAATCGGACAGGCGCTGGGGGCAGAATACGGGGTAACGTATCTTGTCTCCGATTTTAAAAAGAAAAATGGTTACAAGCGCTCCGTGGAGTTGTCCCGGGAGTATGAAATGTACCGACAGGATTACTGTGGCTGTGTGTATTCCAAGCAGCAGAGAGAGCGGGAAAAGAAAGCGTCGTTGTAAGGACAATTTAAATAAAGAGAACTTTTCTGTGGAACAAGAAAGTACAGAAAAGGCAGGATAAAAATACAAAATACTTGAAAGCGAGGAAATCATTATGGCACAATTATGGGGCGGACGCTTCACCAAGGAAACGGATAAGCTGGTATATAATTTTAACGCATCCATTTCCTTTGACAAGAAGTTTTATAAACAGGACATTGAGGGAAGCATAGCCCATGTCCGCATGCTGGCAAAGCAGGGAATCCTGACAGAGGAAGAAATGCAGGCCATTGTAAAGGCCCTGGAAGAAATACAAAGAGATGTGGAGAACGGAACCCTTGCGATTACCGACGAGTACGAGGATATTCACAGCTTTGTGGAGGCAAACCTCATTAAGTGTCTGGGGGATACCGGAAAGAAGCTTCACACCGGCAGAAGCCGCAACGACCAGGTGGCATTGGATATGAAACTCTACACCCGGCAGGAAGTGCTTTCCACCGATGAGCTTCTGAAAGGTCTGCTGAAAGTCCTGTTAAGAATTATGGAGGAAAATACAGAAACCATTATGCCGGGCTTTACCCATCTGCAAAAGGCGCAGCCCATCACCCTGGCCCATCACATGGGCGCCTATTTTGAGATGTTCAAGCGGGACCGCCTTCGCCTGAAGGACATTTACACCCGGATGAATTACTGTCCTCTGGGCTCCGGGGCCCTGGCCGGGACCACCTATCCCCTGGACCGGGAATACACGGCCAGGCTGCTGGGATTTTACGGGCCCACTTTAAACAGCATGGATTCCGTGGCGGACCGGGACTATCTGATTGAATTTTTGGCGGCCATGTCCACCATCATGATGCATTTGAGCCGTTTCTGCGAAGAGATTATTATCTGGAACAGCAACGAGTACCAGTTTGTGGAGATGGATGACGCTTACAGTACCGGCAGCAGTATTATGCCCCAGAAGAAGAATCCGGATATTGCGGAACTGGTGCGGGGCAAAACCGGACGGGTCTACGGCGCGCTGATGTCTCTGCTCACCACTATGAAAGGGATTCCACTGGCTTACAATAAGGATATGCAGGAGGACAAGGAACTGACCTTTGACGCCATGGACACCACAAAAGGCTGTTTGGCTCTCTTTACCGGTATGCTGGATACCATGAAATTTAATAAGGAGCAGATGCGAAGAAGCGCCAACAACGGCTTTACTAATGCCACTGACGCAGCGGATTATCTGGTAAACCACGAGGTACCCTTCCGGGACGCCCATGGAATCGTGGGGCAGATCGTACTGCATTGCATTGAAAAAAATATCGCCATTGACGACATGTCTCTGGAGGAGTTAAAGGCCATCAGCCCCGTGTTTGAGGAGGATATCTATGAGGCCATTTCCATGGAAACCTGCGTCAATAAGCGTCTGACCATCGGCGCTCCGGGAAAAGAGGCCATGGAGCAGGTGATCGCTCTGGAAAAAGAATATCTGAAAGAGGACTGGCGGGAGGAATCCGGAAAATAGAAAGAGCAGTGAGAGACAGCTTTCTGCAAGAAGTCATGAAATTGTAGATTTTGCCCAAAGGTGTTTTGAAAACAGATGAAATTTGGTGACATTTTCAAGGTTGTAATTTTGAGAGAAATGTATTAGTATAGGAGAAAGAAAAATCAAGGGAAAGACAGTTGTGCGCCACAGAAAGACAGATTGTTAAATAAAAGGAATTTATTTTATTTTTCATGGCAAAATGCGGCTGTGAATTCCTTGTGTGAGGAGATTAAACTTATGAGTCAGAAATTAAAAGTAGGAATTTTAGGCGGAACAGGAATGGTAGGGCAGCGCTTCATCGCTTTGCTGGAAAATCATCCCTGGTTTGAGGTGACGACCATTGCGGCAAGTCCCCGTTCCGCAGGCAAGACATACGAGGAGGCCGTGGGAGGCCGCTGGAAGATGGATACTCCCATGCCGGAAGCGGTTAAGGGACTGATCGTAATGAATGTCAATGAGGTGGAGGAGGTGGCCTCCAAGGTGGACTTTGTGTTCAGCGCCGTTGACATGTCCAAGGAGGAGATCAAGGCCATTGAAGAGGCTTACGCCAAAACGGAGACCCCGGTGGTTTCCAACAACAGCGCCCACCGCTGGACCCCGGATGTACCCATGGTGGTGCCGGAGATTAACCCGGAGCACATGAAGGTCATCGAGTTCCAAAGAAAACGTCTGGGAACCACCCGCGGCTTCATTGCAGTAAAACCCAACTGCTCCATTCAGAGTTATGCGCCGGTGCTGACAGCCTGGAAAGAATTTGAGCCCTACGAGGTGGTAGCCACCACGTATCAGGCGATTTCCGGTGCCGGAAAGACTTTCCAGGACTGGCCGGAGATGGAGGGGAATATTATTCCCTTTATCGGCGGCGAGGAAGAGAAGAGTGAGAAGGAGCCGCTGCGTCTCTGGGGTGAGATCAAGGACGGAGTGATCGTTCCGGCCACCAGCCCGGTAATCACATGCCAGTGTATCCGTGTGCCGGTGCTGAACGGGCATACCGCCGCAGTGTTCGTAAAATTCCGAAAGAAACCCACCAAGGAGCAGCTCATTGAGAAATTGGTAAGCTTTAAGGGCGTGCCCCAGGAACTGGAACTTCCAAGCGCGCCGAAACAGTTCATCCAGTATCTCTATGAAGATAACCGTCCTCAGGTAACAGAGGACGTGAATTATGAGCATGGCATGGGAATCAGTATCGGACGGCTCCGTGAGGACCATGTGTATGATTATAAATTTGTGGGCCTGTCTCACAATACCGTGAGAGGCGCGGCAGGCGGCGCGGTGCTTTGCGCGGAGCTGTTGAAGGCCCAGGGGTATATTACCGCAAAGTAAAAGCGGTGTTTGTCTGAAAATGAAAAGGTGTTATATTACAAAACAGAACTTTTAGTTTAAAAGTGACAGAAACGAAGGAGGAGACCTGCCGGCAAATTCTGGCGCAGGATAAACTTGTAAAATTACAGAAATGTTACTATCAGAAAAAAGAATAGGATAACCTATTCTTTTTTTTCGGCATATCTGATATAATCGTTTTAGAATAAATATAACAAATGGAGAAAATCAGA
>CALWLN010000219.1 GCA_944381535.1 uncultured Lachnospiraceae bacterium | reverse complement strand
CCGTCAGTTCCTCCGGATTTGCGCACAGCATTCTTGGCGTCACGATTCCGGTTTGCATCGCCATATCGATCAGTTCGTCTACTTCGCCATCGTCATAAGGACTGTCCGGGGACTTGACTCCATAGTTATTGCTCGAATTGATACTCAGGAAAAAATACATACCATTTCCCAAATAATACCCGTATAAATTGTCTCTCAAAGATACTTTTCCATCACTCAAAGTTACCGTTGAACATATATCCTCCAGATCGGCGGACCCCGGATTTAGATACCGCACCGGAAGCAGTTCCGCCGGAGTGTCGGCCGGAAGATTGGGGTCCGGCTCCGGCGGGGCAAACTGATCCGCAGGCGCTCCGGCAGCAGGCGGAACCGTATCTTCCGCCGGAGTTTCTGGCGCCGGTTCCTCCGCCGGAGCTTCCTGTTCTGCTTCTTCCATTGCGGTTATCTGCCCCGGTTCCTCTATTGTCTCGGAGGACGCCTCCGTCGCTCCCGCCTGCATTCCGGAAGCGGACAACAGTAAAACAACTGCCAGAAAGGCAGAAAACCATTTTTTCCTGTTTCTCATTTTTCCTATTCTTCTCATTCTTCCGTCTCCTCCATTTCCAGTGGAATGGCCTTAAGCGTGGAAGCCGTCCCCCAAAGAAATTCTATATCCTCCTCCACGATCCGGTCACCGGGCCGCCAGCCACAGAAATCATAGGCTACCCCGTCCAGAATGGTGTGGAAGATAACCCAGCTTCCCGTATCCTCGTAGGAATAGCCCAACAGATAGTAGGGAAGCTCCCCGGCGATGATCAGCTCCGCCGTCACCGGCGCGTAGCCATACTCATCCGGCGCCTTCAGTTCCTCCAGATAAGCGTCCGCGTCCTCCTTATCAAAATCAGACAGGGAAAACAGCCCCCTCAGAGGAACGGCACTCACTAAAACATACAGTTCTCCGGCCTGAAACCCGCAGTATTCCACACCCTCCTCCCTCATGTTCATGGGCACGCTGTCAATGGGAACGGAAAATTCCGCATTGCCAACGATCCAGGTGGAAAAAAGTTCCTGGCTGAGGGTCTCCTCCTCCGCATTCTCTCCCTCCGGGACCTCCCCGTTCTTGTCCCCGCAGCCTGTAAGGAGCAGGCACAGAAGAAGCACCGGAAGTAAACTTATGTATTTTCTCATAAAATCCTCCTCTCCTGGATTTTCACGATTTTCAAGGCCCTTTTGGGCCAGTCTTTGCGTATATTTTATCATATTTTGCCTGAAAGTAAATATTTTTACATACATTTTACTATCTGCCCGGGCCAAAAAACGGCTGCCTTTTGGCATCTTTCAAGTGAAGACATCCTTTTTTCTTCCGTCGTCTCCGTCCTTGAGCCTTCAATGTTAGAGTCAAATTTTAAAAAAACACTTGCAAAACACATAAGAATCGGCTATAATGCTTAAGGATTGATTTTTCAGTCTAAGCCAAAGTGGCGCAGTTGGTAGCGCGTCGCATTCGTAATGCGTAGGTCGAGGGTTCGAGTCCCTTCTTTGGCTGGTATAAAAAGCGGTGATATTTTTAGAATATCACCGCTTTTGTTTTGCTGTTCTCATTATGAACAAATTTTTTGTATCCAATAAAATACACAATTCATCCCGCCAAAAACATAAAATATTTCTAAAAATCCTATTGACATTTCTCTCCGGCAGTATATAATAATCTTGGTCTATGTTTAATAATATTAAACTTGAAATATATAAATACCTTCAGTTTCTATTATTAAACATACAATTTACAATCAGCTTTTGTTTTCGCCTATAAAACTTACAGTATAGTGTCAGCTTTCCTTCTATAAAGCTGTACACTCCCCCCAGAAAGAAGGATGTAACATGGATATCGGCAACCGGATGAAGGAACTGCGCATCCAATACGGCCTGACCCAGCAGGAGCTTGCGGATAGAAGCGAGCTGTCCAAGGGCTTTATCTCCCAGTTGGAACGGAACTTGACTTCCCCCTCCATCGGCACGCTTTTAGACATTATCCAGTGTCTCGGCACCACCCCTGCGGAATTTTTCACCGATTCGGAGCCGGAACAGATCGTCTTCAAGGCCGAGGACTATTTTGAGAAAGAGGACGAGGAAAGCAAAAGCCGGGTGGAATGGATTGTGCCAAATGCTCAGAAGAATGCCATGGAGCCCCTGCGGCTGACGCTTATGCCCGGCGGCACCTCCCAGATTCACGAACCCCACGAGGGGGAAGAATTCGGCTACGTGCTTAAGGGCGCAATCAAACTATACTATGGCCCCCGCTCCTTCGTGGTGCGCCAGGGCGAATCCTTTTATTTTAAATCAGGCAAAAAACATTATATAGAAGCCTACGGAGGACGCGCCGCTTCCCTGATATGGGTGGCCAATCCCCCCAGCTTCTAAAGGAGGATACCTAGCGATGAGCAAGCGATTAATCAACCTGGAAAATATCTCCAAATCCTTCGATGGAAACCTAGTTTTGGACGATTTGAATTTATATATCCGGGAGAACGAGTTTCTGACTCTGCTTGGCCCCTCGGGCTGCGGCAAGACCACCACGCTGCGCCTTATTGGCGGCTTTGAGACTCCCGACAAGGGCCGGGTGCTTTTTGACGATAAGGACATCACCGCACTCCCCCCCAATCAGCGCCAGGTCAACACGGTGTTCCAGAAATACGCCCTGTTCCCCCACATGAACATTGCGGAAAACATTGCCTTCGGACTGAAAATAAAGAAAAAGTCCAAAAAGTACATTAATGACAAAATTAAATATGCCTTAAAATTGGTGAACCTGGACGGCTTCGAAAATCGCGGCGTGGAATCTTTAAGCGGCGGTCAGCAGCAGCGTGTGGCCATTGCCCGGGCCATCGTCAACGAGCCTAAGGTGCTGCTTTTGGACGCGCCCCTGGGTGCTCTGGATTTAAAGCTCCGCCAGGATATGCAGTACGAGTTGATCCGTCTGAAAAATGAGCTTGGTATCACCTTCGTCTATGTGACCCACGACCAGGAGGAAGCCCTCACCATGTCCGACACCATTGTGGTCATGAACCAGGGCTACATCCAGCAGATCGGCACCCCGGAGGATATCTACAATGAGCCCACCAACGCCTTTGTGGCGGACTTTATCGGCGAGAGCAACATCATCGACGGCCTTATGCTGGAGGATAGGCTGGTAGAAATTTTAGGCGTTAAATTTCCCTGTGTGGACGTGGGCTTTGGAAAACGCCGGCCTGTGGACGTGGTCATCCGCCCCGAGGACGTAGAACTGGTAGCCCCGGAACATGGAACTATTGAGGGGGATGTGACCTCCCTCATCTTCAAGGGTGTCCACTGGGAGATTGACGTAATGGCAAACGGCTATGAATGGCTGGTTCACACCACCCAGATGCACCCGGTGGGCTCCCATGTGGGAATCAAGGTGGACCCCTTCAACATTCAGATCATGCATAAGCCGGAATCCAGTGACGAAAGGGCGGTGGAGATGGATGCGTAAACTTGGACGCCAGCTTCTGGCGGGACCCTACCTGGTCTGGATCATCGGATTTATCCTGCTGCCGGTGGTGGTGATCTTGTATTTCGCGCTGACCAACTCAGAGGGTGACTTTACCCTCTCCAACATACTGGCCATTGGGGACCCCATTCATTTAAAGGCGCTGTTTTTATCCCTGCGCCTGGCTGTGGTTTGCACGGTCATATGTCTGATACTGGCCTACCCGCTGGCCATGATACTGAATAAGACAGGCAGGAAACGGCAGAACCTCATTGTATTTATTTTTATCCTGCCCATGTGGATGAACTTCATGCTGCGAATCCTGGCCTGGCGCATGCTCCTTAACAACAATGGCGTGATCAATACCCTGCTGGAGACCTTGGGGCTTCCCACCTTAAATATCATAAATACCTCCACTGCGGTGGTGTTCTGCATGGTATACGACTTTCTGCCCTTCATGGTACTGCCCATTTACAATTCCATGGCCCGTATCAGCCAGGATGTGGTGGAGGCTGCCAGAGACCTGGGGGCCGGAAGCGTCACCGTATTTTTTAAGATCATCCTGCCCCTGACCCTCTCCGGTGTCATCAGCGGGATCATCATGGTATTTGTTCCGGCGCTGACCTCCTTCGCCATCTCGGACCTTCTGGGAGGCGGAAAGGTCATGTTGATCGGAAATGTGATCGAGCAGGCCTTCAACCAGCAATTTAACTGGAACTTAGGCTCTGGCCTGTCCATTGTGCTCATGATATTTGTGGTGGTCAGCATGGCGCTTATGAGCGCCCATGACAAAGAGGGAGGAGGTGCCGGCGTATGGTAAAAAAGACTGCGGAGCGGATTTATCTGGGGCTGATATTTTTGTTTTTGTATCTGCCCATTGTGGTACTGATCGTACTGTCCTTTAACGACTCCAAAACCAGGGTACAGTGGGGCGGTTTTACCTTAAAATGGTATCAGAACCTCTTTGACAACAGCATGATCACGAACGCCTTCGGTACCACCATTTTTATCACACTGGCGTCGGCTCTCCTTGCCACCGTCCTGGGGACGCTGGCCGCCATCGGTATCCACGCCATGCGGGCCAAGAACCAGGCCATCATGCTTGGGGCCACCAACATCCCCCTGTTGAACGCGGATATCGTGACGGGACTGTCCATGATGCTGCTTTTTGTGAGGTTCATGGACCTTGAACTGGGAATGGCCACGGTGCTCATCGCGCACATCACCTTCAACCTTCCCTACGTGATACTGAACGTACTGCCCAAGTTAAAACAATGTAACCAGAACACCTATGAAGCGGCTCTGGATCTTGGCGCAACGCCCCTGTACGCGTTTTTCAAAATTATATGGCCCCAGATACGGGCCGGGGTGTTTTCCGGCTTTCTGATGGCCATGACCATGTCCATGGATGATTTTTCCATCACCTATTTTACAAAGGGCGCCGGGGTCAACACCCTCTCCACCATGATCTACACCCAGATGAAAAGGGGCGTCATCCCGGAGATGTACGCGCTCTCCACGATATTATTTTTAATTGCGCTTCTATTACTTCTGGCGATGAACTTCGGTTCCTCCCGGAAAGAAAAAATGAAAATGAGGGAAAGGATATAACATAATGAAAATGAAAAAAATGATTGCGCTTCTGGCTGTGGGAATCCTGTCCGCGCTGCCCCTTGCAGGCTGCGGCGGCACCGACGATGAAAACACCCTGACCGTATTAAACTACGGCAAGTATATTGACCCCGAGGTCCTTGACATGTTCGAGGAGGAGACGGGAATCCAGGTAAAATATGACGAATCCGAGACCCCGGAAGATGTGTACTCCAGATATAAAGCCGGCTCCATCGATTATGATCTGATCTGTACCTCCGATTATATGGTGGAAAAGCTGATCAACGAGGGCGAGGTTCTGGAGCTGAATTTTGACAACATCCCCAACGTGGCGAATCTTGACGAGACCTACTTTGAGTTCTCCAAGTCCTTCGACCCGGAAAACAAATACTCCATGCCCTACTTCTTCGGCACGGTAGGCATTCTCTACAACAAAAACATGGTTGATGAGGCCGACTTAACGACCTGGTCCTGTCTGTGGAATGAGAAATACAGCGACCAGGTTATCATGGCGGACAGTGTTCGGGACTCCTTTATGGCAGCTCTAAAATACTTAGGCTACTCCTTAAATACCACCGATGAAGCGGAACTTCTGGAGGCTCAGGAAATCCTCCTCAACCAGAAACCCATGGTGCAATCTTATCTGGTGGATGAGGCTCAGGATGAGATGATTTCCGAAAACGCCGCCATGGCTTTGGTTTACTCCGGCGAGGCGGGCCTGGCCATAGAGGAGAACGAAAATCTTGGCTATGCCATCCCCGAAGAGGGCTCCAACGTATGGATCGACTCCTGGTTCATGCCCAAGACCGCCAAGCACCAGGAGAATGCGGAGAAATTCCTGGATTTCCTCTGCCGAGTGGATATTGCGCAGCTGAACTTTGACTATGTATACTACGCAACCCCCAACAAGGCCCTGTACGAGACCATGGATGCGGAGCTTCAACAGAACACCACCATCTTCCCGCCCCAGGAGGTATTGGAGAACTGCGAAGTATTAAAATCCCTGGATGAGGAGTCCACCAACCTCTACAACGAACTGTGGAAGGAAATAAAGTCTGCCGGTTAATGGTTTTTCCGGAGCTTGCGGGTTACTGTTCACGGGATGGGGAAATATACAACTAGTAAAGCCGTTTTCACAGGAGGTTTGAACTTTTTTAGCTTTTGACTGGAAAGTAGCCCTGGATGGCGCATTTGTTATAAGCAGACCATGGAAAGACGCCGGCACTTGGCGAACCGACCGTTTACGGGCGGCGAGCCTAGTACCGTTGCGTCTTGATTTGAGCGGGAGCGTGTCTGCGTTAACAAATGCGCCACCCAGGGCGACCTCCAGACAAAACCTAAAAATCCTTCTGATTCCGTGAACAAACTTTTTTAATTTCCCCACCCCGTGAACAGTAACGCTTGCGGAAAGCCTGCAGTCAAATCTTGAAAAACCACTTGCATTTTTTTCAAAATCGTGATACAGTAAATCCACGCAGATCATTTGCGTGGATTTTTCTATCTATCCCATATCTTCAAATACCCTCCCCCACTTCGATTTTCCCCCAAGACCAAACGAATTCAGGAGGTACTATGACATACGAAACATTTCAGGCAACCCTTTTAGCCGAGCTTAAGGGCCATTTCCCACCGGACACTACCATCACGGTTCACAGGATTCTGCGCAACAACCAGGTGGCTGTGGAGGGCTTAACCATTTTAGAATCGGGATTTAATATCTCTCCCACCATTTATCTGAAGGAATATTACGAGGACTTACAGAGAGGAATGAGCTTCCCCTCCGTTTTCCAGGAAATTCTTGACACCTACTATCACTATCGGCCCACAGAACCCATCGACCTTTCTTTCTTCAAAAAATTTCAAAATGTTTCCTCCCGCATTGCCTATAAGCTGATACACTATGAGCGAAACCGGGAGCTGTTACTAGGGATTCCACACATTCCCTTTCTTGACCTGGCCATCGTATTTTACTGCCTGGTCACATCCGGCGGCCCCACCAACGCCACCATCCTGTTGACCAACGACCATCTGCGGTTCTGGAACACCGATCGGGACGCCATCTACAGGCTGGCCCTGGAAAATACACCCCTTCTTCTGGGCTCCCGCTTTGAGCAGACCTCCTTCTCCGTCAGCTCTCCCATCCCCATGTACATGCTGACCAATGAGAGCGGATATCTGGGCGCTTCCTGCCTTCTGTACAACCATTTGTTAAAACAGCTTTCCGACCGTCTGGACGCCGATCTTTACATCATTCCCAGCAGCGTTCACGAGGTACTTCTGGTTCCCGCCACCGTCCACATGAAGCCGGCGGACTTCAACCGGATGATTGTGGAGGTGAACAGTTCTCAGTTAAGCTCCGAGGAAATCCTATCGGACCATGTGTACTATTACAGCCGCTCTTCCGACCGTATCACCATGTAAGGGGGCCATAAGTCCGCTCTCTTATCGTCCGTCCCGGTCTTTCCTTCATATTCCCAGTGGTTAAGCTCGGTTCTTGTATTCCAGGCGTATTTTATCGGCAATCAGGGCGATAAATTCCGAGTTGGTGGGCTTTCCCTTGCCATTGTTGATGGTGTAGCCAAAAAGTTCATCGATGGTATCCATCTTTCCGCGGCTCCAGGCCACCTCGATGGCATGGCGGATAGCCCGCTCCACCCGACTTGGGGTGGTCTGGTACTTTTTGGCGATGGTGGGATAGAGAATCTTGGTGATGGAGTTTAACATCTCAATATCCATCACGGACATCATGATCGCCTCCCTCAAATACTGATACCCCTTGATGTGGGCAGGTACGCCGATCTCATGAATGATGACCGTAACCTCGCTCTCTAAGTTCCGCTCTTTGTATTCCTCGCCCCGCTCATAGGCGTTGACCTTCTTCACCTCTCCGATCATGCGGCTGCCCCGCCGTCTCACATGCTTGATACGGTTTAGTACCATATCATTGTCGAAAGGTTTCATGATATAATAGTCTGCCCCAAGAGCAAAGGCATCCTCCGTGATTTTTTCCTGTCCGATGGCGCTTATCATGATAAATGCCGGAAGCTTCTTGAGATTCCTGTCATTTTTCATCTTATCAATCACGCTTAAGCCGTCTAATTTGGGCATTACGATGTCAAGAAGAACCACGTCAGGCTCCTTGGACTTAATCATTGCGCATGCTTCTTCTCCATCTTTCGCCGTTCCCACGACCTCCAGTTCGTCATCACCTCTTATAATATCACTTAATAGGTGTACCATTCTTTCGTTATCATCCGCGATTGCCACGTTTAGCTTTTCCATGTAGGGAGCCCTCCTGTTATTTTACATAATAATTTCTCGTAAAACGAAACTATTTGTATTATAAGCGTATTACTGACGGGAATCAATCAAAATGATTCTTATTTTTTCGACAGTAGAATTTTCTTTCCCTATTATTAGCGTCTCTTTTGTCGAATTTCAATCTTTTTACGGACAACTCTTCCGTTTTCTTTGTCTTTCTTTCTGTTTTCTTGTCAAACCGTGGCACTTATTTCCGCCTGCACTCCTCCCGGTCATGTCCGGACCTAATGCTCCAACATTTCCTCAATGAAAACCCCATATCCCCGGGTGGGGTCCTGGATGAATACGTGGGTCACAGCCCCCACCAGTTGACCGTCCTGTATTATGGGGCTGCCGCTCATTCCCTGGACAATGCCCCCGGTGAGGCTTAAAAGGGCCGGGTCCGTCACCCGGAACTGAATCCCCTTGTTTGCGCTGGGGCTGTTATAGTCCAGAGATGTGATGGCAATGTCATACTCCTGCCGCCGGCCGGACACATAGCTGATGATTTTTGCAGGCCCCGCTTCCATCTCCTGCTTTAAGCCCACCTCCATATATTCCGTGTCGGTAAGCTCTCCCGGAATTTTATTCAGCACTCCGTAAATTCCGGTCTGAGAGTTGCCGGCCACGGTTCCCAGACAATAGCGGTCCCCATAGTCAATGACGCCGGCCAGTTCCCCGGGCTTTCCCTTTTCCCCCCGGGTGATTCCCACAATGTCCGTCTCATACAAAAGACCCTCGCCAAGCCGTATGGTGGTGCTGGTATCCGCGTCACTGATGGGATGTCCCAGGGCGCCGTAATGTTTGTCTGCCGTATAGTAGGTCATGGTTCCCACCCCCGCCATATCATCCCGGACCCAGATTCCGATCTTGTATTCCCCCTCCCCGGTCTGTACCGGACGGACGCGGAGTTTGGTGAAACTTCCGTCCCGCATAATTCCGAGAATAATGTCCTCATCTCCGTAACGGTTCACCTTGTCAATCAGGTCTTCCTTGGTGCTCACCACCTCATCATTTACCGTCTTAATGTAGTCCCCGCTTTTTATCAGATGATAGGCCGGTTCATAGTTCATGCCGTCCATCCCTGTCACCGGGCCGCTTCCGATGGCCAGAATCCCGTCGGTTTTCACGTAAATGCCAATGGGTATCCCGCAGGGGACCACCATCTGTTCGTTGATCACCTCCACGGAGACTTCCTTTACGTCAAAAATTCCAAACAGCTTACAGACAATGGAAAATTTACCTTCCGTCTCCGACTGCAGCGTAAAAGTGTCATTCATATCTATATGAAGGCTGCCGCTGTCCACCAGGGGGCTATGATTGGTGAATACCTCCGCCTCCTGATTCTGTACCTCGCCCGTCACCGGCACCTTCAGATCAAAGGTTTCTTCTCTGCCGGCCACAATCCGTATGGTATCCGGGATTGAAGCCAGCAGCAGCGCATAAGAAAAAATGCAGATGAAAACCAACCCTGTCAAGGCCAGCCATCTGCACCGTTTCTGGAATTTTTTATACCACATATCTCCACATTCCTTTCGGTGCGTTTGACAGCTAAAAGCCATCCTCTTTACACCCTCTAGTATGTGACAATATACGGTCCTTCAATCTGGGATTTTTTAGTTCTTTTTCATCGAAAGGGCCAGGTTTCTCATTTCCTCCGCGCTCTTCCTCACCGTATCGGTGACCTTCACGCCGCCAATCATGCGGGCCAGTTCCTTTACACTCTCCTCCTGGTTCAGTTCATGAATGGTGGAAATAGTGGTCTGATTTACCACCGACTTTTCAATGAGATAATGATGGTCCGCCATGGCCGCAATCTGCGGCAGATGGGTAATGCAGATCACCTGATGGGTTCTTCCGATAACATTCAGCTTCTCCGCCACCTTCTGGGCGGTCCGTCCGCTGATTCCCGCGTCGATCTCATCAAAAATCATTGTAGAGATCAGATCATTCTCCGCAAGAATCGTCTTTAAAGCCAGCATGATCCGGCTCAGTTCTCCGCCGGAGGCCACTTTTCCAAGGGGCTTTGGCGCCTCTCCGGGATTGGTGGAGATCAAAAATTCCACCTCGTCGGTGCCGAGAACCGTATAATCCGCCGCCCTGGTAAATTCTACCTGAAATACCACATCCAGGAAATTCAAATCCACCAATGCCTTTTCCACCTCGTGGGCCAGCCCGGCCGCTCGTTTTCCGCGGATGGCGGACACAGCCTCACACAGCGTCTTTAAGCGGCTCTCCGCCTCCTTTAAGCGCATTCTTAAGCCCTCTAAATATTCTTCGTAGTTCTTTAAGGTTTCATACCGTTTTTCTTTGGCTTCTTTTTCCGCCAAAATTTTTTCAATGGAATTCCCGTACTTGGCTTTCAGCCGGTTTATCTCCGTCAGACGCTGCTCCACCCGGTAAAAGTCCTCCTCGGAAAATTCCGCGTCCGCCTCATAATCGGAAAGCTCCCGGTTAAAGTCGTTCAGAAGGTTATCTATATCCAGAAGCTGCCCGTTCAGGCCCTCTAAAGTCTCATCATAGGCTGTCACGGAGGACAACTCCTTCAGAGCCCGTCCGATCTGGGAATCTGCGCCGCCATCACTCCCTGCGCAGAGTTCATGGACGATTCCCACAGCCTCCAGAATCCGTTTACCGTTGCTCAGGCGCCGGTATTCCGTCTCCAGTTCCTCGTCCTCGCCCACGGTCAAAGCTGCCTCCGCAATCTCCTGAATCTCATATTCCAGGAAGGAAACCTCCCGGGCCCGCTGGTTCTCGTCGGTGACGGCCTCCTCCATCTCCCTCTCCAGGCCCCGGTACTCCCGATACAGCCGTGCCAATTCTTCCTTACTTCCCTTTAAATCCTCTTTTGCGTAGTCGTCCAGAATCTCTAAATGCTTTTTCTTTTGCAGCAGGGACTGGTGCTCATGCTGTCCGTGAATGTCGATGAGCAGGGCGGCCACCTCCCGCATTCTCTGGGCGGGCACGCTCTCGGCGTTGATTTTTCCCACGCTCCTTGTGGCGGTAACCCTCCGAGACATAATGACCATGTCCTCCTCCGGGAACACCTCAAGGGCCTCCAGCTGCCTGCGCTGATAGTCGTTTTCCACCGAAAATACCAGTTCCACCAGGGCGTAGTCCGCAGATTCCCGCAGCAGCTCCCTTGGCACCTTCTCCCCCAGGGCCAGATTCAGGGAACCGATGAGAATTGATTTTCCCGCGCCGGTCTCACCGGATAAAATATTGAGGCCCCGGTGGAAGTCCACCTCCGCCTCCTCGATCAAAGCCAGATTTTTTACATGCAGACTAAGTAGCATTTCCTATCTCCTTCTACTCTCTTACCACTACACAATCTTTCTTAAACGCTCCATCAGGCTTACGGTATCCTCCACGGTGCGCACCGCGCACATGATGGTGTCATCCCCGGCAATGCTCCCCACGATCTCATGGCAATCCATGTGGTCCAGGGCCGCAGCCACCGCCATGGCCATACCGGATACGGTCTTGATCACCAGGATATTCTGGGCCATATCCATAGAGACAAACCCTTCCCGAAATACCCGGGTATATTTCTCACTCATGTCCGTATTGCCCTCGGAAAGCACAGCGTATCTCTGCTTTCCGCCCCGGGACACCTTTGTCAGGCGAAGCTCTCGGATATCCCGGGACACAGTGGCCTGGGTCACCGGAAATCCCTCGGCAATCAGGCGCTCCGACAACTCCTCCTGGGTCTCTATCTCGAATTTCTGCACCAGTTCCAATATTTTTGCGTGCCGCCTGGTCTTCATCCTCCCCCTCCTTCCTGCATTTTCCTGCGCAATATCTCCAGAAAGCTGAGCTTATTCAGCTTCAAAATCCGGGTCCTGGCCTTAGCCCGCTGTATCACGATTCTGTCTCCCGCCGAAAGCCGGATGACCTGGTCTCCGTCAAAACTGACCTCCACTTCCTCGGTTCCCTCCTCGCTCCTTGCGCCGATCTCCACCTCAATCTCATCCTCCCCGCCCAGCACAATGCTCTTGGAATTGAGGGCGTGGGGGCAGATGGGCGTGATCAGAAGGAGCTCCGCCTTGGGATCCACAATTGGGCCGCCCGCCGACATGCTGTAGGCGGTGGAACCGGTAGGGGTGGCAATGATCATGCCGTCCGCGCTGTATGTATTCAGATACTCTCCGTTGACGAAAATGATGAAGTTCACCACCTGTTGAAAACCCGAGCGATGAATCACAATGTCATTGAGGGCCTGCTCGGAGGGCCTGCGCTCTCCCTGCTTCACGCAGTAACCGCTTAAAAGCATACGGTTTTCCACCACGTAACAGTCCTCTATCAGCTTATCAATGGCAGCATACACGGTATCGGAATCCAGTTCACAGAGATATCCCACATGGCCCCGGTTGACACCTATGACCGGAACCCCCGTCTCCACCAGGTCTCTGGCAGCCCGTATCATGGTGCCATCCCCGCCTACGCAGATAACACACTCCGTATCCTCCGGCAGCTCCTTGGGGGAAAGATTTTGATACCCCTCCGCCCCGGCCTTCCGGTTGAGTCCGCTCTGACAGCTGCCGCCCTTGTCCCGAATATAGGTCTCAATGGCTTCCGTCAAAGCCAGCCCCTTATCCTTTTGTTCGTTGGTTATAATATAAAAATGCTTCATACGTCAGGTAAGTGTCTCATGGGCCATCCGAACGATCCGGCCGCTGTCCACCCGCTCCTCCCTCGACTTTCTTTTTCCTTTTTTCAGATAAATCAGATACTCGATATTTCCCTCCGGCCCCTTGATGGGAGAAAAGTCCAGATTTTCCACAGAAAATTCCAACCCTTCGGCAAATTCCATTACTTTGTCGATGACCTCCTTATGGACCGCCGGGTCCCGGACCACGCCCTTCTTGCCCACCTTCTCCCGTCCCGCTTCAAACTGGGGCTTGATAAGGCACACCATCTCACCCTGGTCACTTAACAGTTCCCGAGCCGGCCCCAGCACCTTGGTCAAGGAGATGAAGGATACATCCACCGATGCAAAATCCAACACATCCCCAATATCCGCCGGGGTCACATAGCGGATATTGGTCTGCTCCATGCAGACCACCCGGGGGTCCTGCCGAAGCTTCCAGGCAAACTGCCCATAGCCCACATCCACCGCATAGACCTTTGCCGCCCCGTTTTGCAGCATACAATCGGTAAAGCCCCCGGTAGAGGCCCCGATATCCATACAGATTTTTCCTTCCAGGGAAATGCCGAAATTCGCCATGGCCTTCTCCAGCTTCAGACCGCCCCGGCTTACATACTTTAGGGTACTGCCCCGTACTTCAATGACAGCATCCTCTCCAAAGAAAGCCCCCGCCTTGTCCTCCCTGGCACCGTCCACAAAGACGATCCCCTCCATGATCATGGTCTTGGCCTTCTCCCGGGAGGGCGCCAGATTTCGCTGTACCAGTAAAACATCCAAACGTACCTTCATATCACAGTCCGATATACTCCGCAATCAGCTTCTTTACAATTGAATCCGCGTCGATACCGGTTTCCTTTCTTAAAATATCCACATTGCCATGCTCCACGTACTCGTCGGGAATGGCAATATTCACAATTCTCGCGTCTGCGCCGCACTGGTTTAAATACTGCGTCACATGCTCCCCGAAGCCGCCGCTTAACACATTCTCCTCCAGCGTTGCCACCAGCTTGTGCTCTGCGGCCAACGTACGCAAAAGCTCCTCGTCCAGGGGCTTTACAAACCGGGCGTTAATTAGGGTACAGGAATAACCCGCCTCCCGCAGGCGGCCGCGTACCTCCAAAGCCGTTTTCACCATGCTGCCCACCGCCACCAGGGCGATGTCGCTCTCATCATAAATCACTTCGCTTCTTCCGTAGCGGACAGGCGTGCGCCACTCCTTCAGACCGTCAAAGGCTTCCCCTCTGGGATAGCGGACCGCAATGGGATGTTCAAAATTGATGGCGAATTTCAGCATATCGGACAGCTCCCATTTGTTCTTGGGGGCCAGAATCGTCATACCGGGGATAGAAGACAGATAGGATAAATCAAAAATTCCCTGATGAGTTTCCCCGTCGCTGCCCACAAGCCCCGCCCGGTCCACGGCGAACACCACCGGCAGATCCTGGATGCACACGTCATGGAGAATCTGGTCATAGGCTCTCTGCAGGAAGGAGGAATATACCGCAAATACCGGCTTTAATCCCGCCGCCGCCAGTCCCGCCGCAAAGGTAACCGCATGCTCCTCCGCAATTCCCACATCGAAAAACCGCTGAGGAAACATGTTGCGAAACCGCTTCAGACCGGTGCCGTCCGCCATGGCTGCCGTGATGGCCACCACCTTCTCATCCCGGTCCCCCATCTTGCGCATGACCGTGGAAAAAATGTCTGTGTAGTTGGCCTTCCGCTGTTTGTTCACCGGAAGCCCCGTATCCACATCAAAGGCGTCCGTGCCGTGGAACCGGGCCGGATGGCGCTCCGCCGGCAGATAGCCCTTGCCTTTCTTGGTGATGACGTGAACCAAAACGGCTCCTTTCACCTTGGAGGCCTCCTTCAAGATTTTCACCAGCTCCGGAATATTATGGCCGTCCACCGGCCCCAAATAGGTGATTCCCATATTTTCAAAAAACATTCCCGGAATCAACAGCTGCTTGATACTGCTCTTGGTCTTTCGGATCCGCTCCACCATCCGCTCCCCGTACACCGGAATCCGGTTCAGGGAATTGGTCACTCCGGTTTTTAACTCCCGGTAGGCGTCCGCGGTCCGCAGATTGGACAGGTGCCTGGACATACCTCCCACATTCTCGGAGATGGACATATTGTTGTCGTTGAGCACGATAATAAAGTTGGAATCCAGCCTGGAGGCATTGTTTAAGGCCTCGTAGGCCATGCCGCCGGTGAGAGCTCCGTCGCCGATCACCGACACCACCTTATAACTGGCCCCGGTGATCTCCCGGGCCTGGGCGTAACCAAGGCCCGCCGAGATGGAGGTGGAACTGTGCCCCGTATCAAAACAGTCGCAGTTGCTCTCCTTCCGCTTTGGGAAGCCGCTCATCCCGCCGTATTTCCGCAGCCGGTCAAAGCCCTCCTTCCGCCCGGTCAAAAGCTTATGACTGTAGGACTGGTGCCCCACATCCCAGATAATTTTATCCTCCGGCAGGTCGAAGGCCAGGTGCATGGCCATGGTCAGTTCCACCACTCCAAGATTGGAAGCCAGATGTCCGCCGGTCTTTGATATTTTCTCAATCAGAAATTGCCGGATTTCCTCCGCCAGCAGTTCCAACTCATAGGACTTTAATTGCTTTATATCATTGGGTTTGTTTATTTTCTCCAGTACCATATGCCGCTCTCCCTGGGATTTACTTCTCCCTCTGAATCAGATACAGCATAAGCTGTACCAGAAATTCATTCTTTACAACCAGCCCCTCCAGACATTTCACTGCCCGCTGAGACAATTCCGCCACATCCGCTCTGGCTCTGTCGATTCCCATAAGGGTCACATAGGTAGTCTTCTGATTCTTCTCATCACTGCCGATTGGTTTCCCCAGCGTCTCCTGGGTACCGGTCACATCCAGAATATCGTCCTGAATCTGGAAGGCCAGTCCCAGATCTGCCGCCGCCTGCTCCACCAGCCGCTGTTCGTTCCTGGTAGCCCCGGCCAGCACGGCTCCGATAAGCATGGAGGCCTCCAGAAGGGCGCTTGTCTTAAGGCGATAGATGAAATCCAGCCGCTCCTTATTAAGAGGCTTTCCCGCATACTCCACATCTACGGTCTGCCCGCCGATCATGCCATGGATACCGGCCTTTTTGGCCAGAATTTTTAAGGCCTTGGGGATGTTGACATTTTCCGGTTCCAGGTCAAAGGCTTTCATTGCCGTCTCAAAGGCAAAATTCAAAAGCCCGTCTCCGGCCAGAATTCCCATGGCCTCCCCATACACTACATGGGTGGTCTTTCTGCCCCTCCGGTACTCGTCGTTATCCATAGCCGGCAGATCGTCGTGGACCAGAGAGTAGGTATGTATCATCTCTATAGCCGCCATAAAGGGCTCAATGACCCGGGATTTTCCGCCAAAAAGCCGGTAGGTTTCCTGCATGAGCATGGGACGGAGGCGTTTTCCGCCTGCGAGAATACTGTAATTCATGGCCTCGATGACGGTTTTCTGATAGCCCTCTTCTTTGGGCAGATACGTTCGGATGATAGCCTCGATGGCTTCTACTCTTTTATTTATCTCCTGTACCAGTTCCATGTCTCATTCCTCCGGTTCCTCATTCAGCAAAATCAGCTTCTTCTCCACGGCGTCGATTTTTTCATTGCAGACCTTTAAGCCCTCCATCCCCTTCTGGTACAACAGAAAGGAGTCCTCTAAGGAGATGTCCTTTTGCTGCATTTGCTGGATGATGGCTTCCACCTCACCGAGAACCTCTTCCAGAGATTTGTCATCGTTCCCGGCTGTTTCCGGTTCCTTTGCATTGCTCTTATCCAGTATGGTTACTTCCTCTTGCATGGCTTCCTGTCCTTTCTCTCATCAAACCTTGGCCGTCACCTTCTCCACCCGTGCCTCTATCTCTCCGTCAAGCACATGAATGTACAGGCTGTCCCGGGGCTGTACCTGCCCGATACGGGTGACGCTTTTTCCCTCCCGGTCCGTGACCACGGAGTATCCCTGGCTCAGCTTTCTGGCCGGTGACAAGGCCTCCAGCCCCTGGGCGCACAGCTGCAGCCGGTGCCGGGCCTCCGTCAGCTTCCGCTGCATGCAGTCCCCAAGGCGGAGCTGTAGATCCCCGCAATACTGCCGCCGGTCGTTGAGCCGGCTTTCGGGACGCAGAAGATAGATTCTTGACTGGCACCCGGCCACCTGTTCCCTGGCGGCTTCCAGCTTTAAGTTTACGGCCCGGTTTAAATTCAATTTCAACAGCAGCAGCTGTTCCAGCAGTTCCTTGACATCATACACCGCCAGTTCTGCCGCCGCCGACGGGGTAGGCGCCCGCAGGTCCGCCACAAAATCCGCAATGGTAACATCCGTCTCGTGGCCCACCGCCGAGATAAGGGGCGTCTTACAATCAAAAATCGCCCGGGCCACGATCTCCTCGTTGAAGGCCCACAAATCCTCCATGGAGCCTCCACCCCGGCCTGCGATGATCACATCCACACCGGCCTCATCCAAGGCCTTGATCCCCCGGGCGATACTGGCAGCCGCCCCCTCCCCCTGCACCAGCGCCGGGTAAAGAATGAGCTGCACGTAAGGGTTTCTCCGGGCGGCAATATTCTGAATATCCCGGATGGCCGCCCCGGTGGAGGCGGTGACAATGCCCACACGGCGGGCGTATTTTGGAATGGGCTGCTTGTACTCTTTGGCAAACATGCCCATCTCCTCCAGCTCCTGCTTTAAAGCCTCAAATTTCTGATACAACAGCCCTGCGCCGTCCAGGATGATCTCTCTGGCGTAGAGCTGATATTTCCCGTCCCTCTCATAAACAGCAATAGAGCCCAGAGCAATCACGTTGTCCCCATTTTTCATGGGAAAGGCCAGCCCCTTGCGGCTGCCTGCAAACATAACTGCCTGTAAGGCTCCCGTCTCATCCTTCAAGGTAAAATATATATGCCCGGTAGGGTGATATTTACAGTTGGAAACCTCGCCCTTGACATAGATCCGGTTCATCATGAAATCCTGGGCGAACATATTTTTGATATAGCCGTTGACCTGGCTTACAGTATATACATTCCGGTTGTTGTTCATACTAATTTTGCCAATATTCCGTTCACAAAGGAAGCCGATTCGTCGGTGCCATAAGCCTTGGCCAGCTCCACGGCCTCGTTGATGGCCACTCCCGTGGGAATATCCTCTTCAAATTTCATTTCATACACGGCCAGGCGGATAATCGTCAGATCCACCTTTCCCATACGGCTGGTTTTCCAGCCCTTGGCCGCCTCATTGATCATTGCGTCAATCTCACTTAAGCGGGACACAATGGCCTCGAATTTCTTCTGAATATAATCCGTATCCTTCTCTTCTTTTTGGTCCAGTTCCTCAAAGAACAGGGCCAGCTGCTGGGGCAGCTCGCTCTCCTCGTAAAATTCTGCGCGAAACAGCATTTTGAATATCTGCTCCCTCAGTTCGCTTCTCTTCATCCTGACTCCTTTTTTGCCATATGTCATAACAGTCCGGGCGGGCCTGTACCGCAAATGAACTGTAAACATATGTTTCAAGGGGTGCCGCAAAATAATCCGATTCGTTTATTTTGTAACACCCCTTCTTATGCTATTTATTTTTCCCTAAATCCACGGCGGCAATGCGAATGTTGACGCTGGTCACGGTAAGACCTGTCATATTCTCAACGGCGGTTTTCACCTTCTCCTGAACCTTGGCGGATACATCCGGAATGGCATAGCCGAAGGCAATGTTTAAAGCCACATCCACACTGACGGTGTTGTCGGTCACCTCTACCTTGATACCTTTTGAAAGATTCTTCATGCCCAGCTTACTCACCAGCTCGTTGGTGATATTGCCGGCCATGGAGCTTACACCCTCCACCTCGGTGGCCGCCAGTCCCGCAATGATAGCTATCACCTCATCGGCAATGCGAACCTCACCCAGGTTATCATCTTTTATCATATATGCTTTTCTATCTTCAGCCATGTTCCTGCCTCCTAATGATTTATTCCTGTCTATTATAACAGAATATTCCTGTTTTGCAAAGATAAGTTTTCATCTTTTCCTGTTAGTATCCCGTGATTTTTTTAACTCATACCATGATTACAGACATGTTTTTCCCGATGACGATTTTCAACCCTTTCTCTGAATGAAGCCCGGCATTTCCATCGAATCTATTTCCCTACAATATCCTCAATATTGGTATACTCATAGGGCGTCTGCTGGTACACATAGTAATTAAGCCAGTTAGTATACAGATTATTGGCATGGGAACGCCACTGAAGATTGGGCCGGGCCGTGTCGTCGTCCCCCGGATAGTAATTTTTCGGCAGTTCAATGGGGAGTCCCTTTCCCTTATCCCGCATATACTCGTTATGTAAGGTCACCCTGTCGTACTCCGGATGTCCCATCACGAAAATCTTCTTGCCGTCAGTATCCATTAAGAGAAATACCCCGGCCTCCTCCGATTCCGCCAGTATGGTCAGCTCCGGGTGCTTTTCGATGTCCTCCCGGCGCACCTCCGTATGACGGGAATGTGGGGCCATAAAATAATCGTCAAACCCCCGCACCAGGGGCACCTTCCGGTTCATCACCCGATGACTGAACACCCCGAACATCTTGTGCGCAAGGGGATGCTTAGGAATTCCGTAGTGATAATAGAGACCGGCCTGGGCGCCCCAGCACAGATGCATGGTGGAGGTGACGTTGGTTTTCGTCCATTCACAGATCTCTTCGAACTCTGTCCAGTAATCCACCTCCTCGTAGGCCATCTGCTCCACAGGAGCGCCGGTGATGATCAGGCCGTCAAATTTCCGGTGTTTTATCTCCTTGAAGGTATAATAAAATTTATTCAGATGACTGGTAGGCGTGTTTTTTGACTCATGATCGGACACCATGATAAAGGTGACGTCCACCTGCAGAGGCGTGTTGGACAGAGCCCGCAGAAGCTGCAACTCCGTCTCCTCCTTTAAAGGCATGAGATTTAATATTCCGATCTCGATGGGACGGATGTCCTGATGCACGGCCCGGTTCTCATCCATCACAAATATATTCTCTCTCTCTAAGCTCTCCCTGGCGGGCAGATCGCTCTGTGTCTTAATTGGCATACTTATTCCCCTACTTTCTGTTGATTCTTTTCAAGCATATTTAAAAACTGTCCCTCGTCGATGATGGGGATATTCAGTTCCTGGGCCTTTGCAAGCTTACTCCCTGCATTTTCGCCTGCCAGCAGATAGCTGGTCTTCCTGGAAACGGATCCGGACACCCTGCCTCCGGCGGCCTCCACCATGGCTGCGGCTTCCTTCCGTTCCAAACCCGGCAACGTTCCGGTTATCACAAAGGTCAGTCCGTCAAGCACGCCGCCTCCCGGCTGCTCTTTCGCCTTCATATTGACCCCGGCATCCTGAAGCCTTTTTAAGATGACCTGATTCTTCTCTTCCTCAAAAAAGTCCCGGATACAGCCGGCGCTGACGGCTCCGATATCGTTCACCGTTGTCAGTTCTTCCAGCGAGGCATGGGCCAGAGAAGGGATATCTGGAAAGACCTTTAAAATGGCCTTGGCCGCCGCCTTTCCCACATTGGGGATCCCGAAACCGGTCAGAAGCTGCCAGGCCTCGTTCTCCTTTGATCTTTCAATCATCTCCAACAGCTTGTCAGTATTTTTTTCCTTGCCGATAATGCCCTGATTGATGAGCTCCTGTCGGTGGTTCTTCAGATCATATATGTCGGCAATGTCCTTAAGATACCCCAGGCGCACCAGTTCCTCAATATATACGGTACCGAAGCCCTTAATGTCCATGGCGTCACGCCCCACGAAATTGATGATGTGCCGCTCCAGCTGGGCCGGGCAGGTGGGAGAGACGCACTTGATATCCGCAGTGTCCTTCTCCCGCACGGTCCTGGCTCCGCAGACCGGACATACGTCGGGAATCCGGAAACGTGTGGTGCCCACGGGCCTCTTTTCCTTCAACACCCGCCGGATCTTCGGAATGATCTCGCCTGATTTGTAGACCAGAATGTGATCCCCTACACCGATATCCAGCTCATCGATAAAATCCTGATTATGAAGGGTGGCTCTGGATACGGTGGTTCCACAGAGACGCACCGGCTCAAAAATAGCGGTGGGGGTGATTCGTCCGGTCCGTCCCACAGACAGCTCTATGTCAAGAAGGGTACTCTCCTTCTCCTCCGGCGGATACTTGTAGGCGATAGCCCAGCGTGGCACCTTGGAGGTATTTCCCAGCCGTTCTCTATCTGATATCCGGTTGATTTTTACCACCGCGCCGTCGATATCATAGGGAAGATTGCCCCGATTCTCACCGATCCGCAAAATGGCCTCCCAGACCTCATCGGCGGTCTTACATACTTTATAATCCTCAATCACCTTGATATGATTTTTTTTCAGATACTCATAGCCCTCCGTGTGGGTGGCAAATTCCGTCCCCCGGACCTCCTGGATATTAAAAATAAACATGGACAGCTCCCGCTCCCTGGTAATACGGCTGTCCAACTGCCGCAGGGTCCCGGCGGCGCAGTTTCTGGGATTGGCAAAGGGCTTCTTTCCCATCAGCTCCTGGCGCTCGTTGACTTTATCAAAGGCCTCGTTGGTCATGTAAACCTCGCCACGGATTTCGATATAGGGAACCGGATATTTCAGCTTTCTCACCACGTCGGAGATGACCTTAGCGTTTTCCGTCACATCCTCGCCGTACTCTATGCCATTGCCCCGGGTGACGGCCAGACGAAGTTCTCCCTCCTCATAACGCAGGGCCATGGAAAGACCGTCTATCTTATATTCCACCACAAATTCCGGCTCCTCCAGCTGGCGGCGCATCTCTTCCACGAAGTCATAGACCTCCTCTTTAGAGAAGACATCCTGAAGGCTTAGCATGGGTACGTTGTGCCGCACCAGCACTCCTGCCTCCCGCCTGGCGGTACCGCCCACCTTCTGGGTGGGGGAATCCGGTGTTCTTAACGCCGGGTATTCTTTTTCAATGGCCTTTAATTCCCGCATCAGCATATCGAATTCATAATCGCTGATTTCCGGGTCGTCCATATTGTAGTAGCGGTTGCTGTGGTATTCAATCAGCTGCCGTAATTCTTTTACTCTGGCTTCCGCCTGGTTTTGTTCCATGGTTGTCCTCCTTTAGTCTGCGGGCGCACCGTCTCGCTGCTGGAAAATCGGAGCGCTTTTTTTAACTCCGAAAGCTCCGACTGCGTGATACTTCGATATGTACCGGGCGCCAAATCTCCCAAATGTAGATTTAAAATGCGAATCCGTTTCAGCGCCACCACCCGGTAATCGAAGTATTGGCACATACGGCGGATCTGGCGGTTCAGCCCCTGGGTCAGAACAACGCGAAAGGTTCTGGGGCCGGTCTGTTCCACCTTGCATTTGCGGGTGATGGTCCCAAGCTCCTTCAAGGGAACGCCGTCGGCCATACCTTTCAGAAATTCCCGGGTGATGGGGCGGTTGACGGTGACGATGTATTCTTTTTCGTGATAATTCCCGGCACGCATAAGCTTGTTGACCAGATCGCCCTGATTGGTCATCAGAAGAAGTCCGCTGGAGTCCTTGTCGAGACGACCCACGGGATAAATGCGTTTGGGATAGGCAAGGAAGTCCACGATATTGTTCTTCTCCCGTTTTTCGGCGGTGCAGACGATTCCTTCCGGCTTGTTGACCAGCAGGAGAATGGGTTCTTCTTCCGGACCAATCGGAGTGCCCCGGTAGCGGACCGTCTGGCCGGGTTGGACCCGGTCGCCCATGCCTGCTGTTCTGCCGTCAATAGTGACGTTTCCCTGTTGGATTTGGCGGTCGGCCTCCCGGCGTGAGCAGACGCCGGCTTCACTTAGGTATTTGTTGATTCTGGTTCCTGGTTGTTCCATGATTACTCCTTCTTCCTCGCCGCGGGATGTCTTCCACTACGATTAAGGTTTTCTTGTCCTCTACCCCGCAGTGCCGCTCGGAAGCTTTGCTTCCTCGCTGCGGGCTATCGAGCCACTACGATTAAGGTTTTCTCTTTCTCTAACCCGCAGTGCCGCTCGTGAGCTTTGCTCACTCGCTGCGGGCTATCGCCCTATCTTCAAAAAGCCGGAAGCCCCCCTGTCTGCAAGCAGCCGGGTTGCTTCCGGCTTTTTTCGGCACTGCTCATAGTATAACACATCATAAATAACTTTTCAATTTTTCAATATTCTTCTCTTCAAAATCCATGAGTTCGTTGGCGAGTTCGTTGGCGTGGCTGTTTTTTATTTTGTTGTTGTGGGTGGCTTTCATTAACTCTGTGATACCGCGGGTATTTCCCTGAATCATCATATCGGCTACGTGGGCGGTGCTGGTGTTTAAGAGTGTGTTGGCCTGGATGGAGGACCAGAGCATGGCTTTTTCCAGCTTGGAGCCTTCCCGTGGAAGAATCCCCTCCTTCATCATAGCCCGCTCGGCCTTGCGTTCCAGTTCCCGGTATTTGTTGGCCTGGCAGTTCAGATCGTAGGCAAGATCTTCATCGTACACCTTATTTAAAACCGTATGAATGGAATCCAGGGCCATTCTGGTATTTCTGCAGGTTTCGTGCAGCACGTCCGCTTCCTCATTGCTAATCATAAGTAACCTCCTTTTGCGTTCTTATGATTAGAGTGATTCTTTTTGGGCCTTTTATACATGTAAAATACATCTTGGCCGCAGGGAAAAATCTCCCATCAGAAAATTTCTCCGGCAAATGAGGATGTTTCTAAATTATTCTATAGGGAGGTTCGAAGAACTTTCCTATAGAATAAAAAAATATTGATAAAGAACCCGGCAAATACGTCCCTACCGTCTCTTTATCAATATTTCTATTTTCTGCATTGTTACTTTTTAATTATTCAACAAAAGTTCCGTCAATATGTAACCGGTCTTACCGTTCCACTCCACTTTGGTCCAGCCTTCCGCATAACTCAGCACCACAGTTACCTTCTCGCCCATCTGGGCGGTTCCCATCAGCTCTGACGTCTCGCTCATGGATTTTCTCACGTTCAGAGCTCTGCTCAAGGTAAGCTCGGTTCCCGGATTCACCCAGTTCACGCCGGTTCCAGTGCTCTCCGCCGGCGCTTCGGTGCTCAGATAATCGCTCTTGATATATGCCGTCCCTCCGTTATATTCAATCTGACTCCAGCCATCGGTATTGGCCGTCCTCGTGAAAGACTGTCCCGCCACTGCGCTTCCTACCTGCTCGGCGGTCTCGCTGGGCTCCCTGCGGATATTCACATTGCTGGTGGTATAAACCGTCTCAGAAGTGGATGTGCTCTGACCGGAATCTGCCGGCTCCGTAGTCTGTGCCGTATCTGTGGTCTCATCCGTAGTCTGGGCCGGGTCTGTGGTCTCCCCTGTAGTTTGCGCAGGGTCTGTGGTATCGGCAGTTTCCCCGGTAGTGGTTCCATCCGCCTCCGCCACAACCTGTGCCACCCAGGCTTTCAAAGCCTCCGGGATCGTCACCTCTGCCATGGTCTTGAGATTCTCATCGGAATTCAAATCTTCCGTGTATTTCGCCTGTACATCTTCTACCAGCTTAATAACGTCTTCCCGTTGTTCATACTCCGTGATTAACGCCGCTATCTGACTGTCCTGTTCCAGTTCCTGATTGGCTGTATTAAACGTGCTGTACAGGTTATCAATATAATAAGAACCGCTCTCGTTCTGCCTCACATAAAAAAACTCAAGACTGGCCGCTGTGGTCTCTACGCCCTCGAAGCGCGTATCCGCAATCGCCATTACCGCGTATTCTCCCTGGGAGATTCCTTCCTCGGTATAACATGTCAAGTTCTCATATCCGGCCACATACTGGCTCATCACAGCGATATATTTTTTCTCCAAATCAGAAATAGGGGTCGCATATGTCTCCAATGCGGCGGTATCTCCGTCCGCATACGCCCCGTAATAACTCTGTATTAAGGTATTAATCTCCGGAATGGCATCTACAGAAAAAGTCGTCGTCTCTGTCTGATTCTCGGTATCTTGTTCCTGCCCCTGGTTCTGCGCCTGTTCCTGCTCCGACTCCTGGCCATTCTCCTGTTTGCTCGTGTCCGTATCCTGTCCCTTGCCCTGTCCTTCCGCCGTCACAGCCAATACAACGACTAAAATAACTACGACGACGCCGGACGATATATATCTAATATTGGTTCTGCAAAATTCTACAATACGTTTCCAATCAATTCCATGCTTGTCCCAACCTGCAAACTTCATATATACCTCCTCTATTCAGTTGTCCATATATGTAAAAAAGTGAATTTCGTTCCAATGCACCCAGCGGGACTCGAACCCACAACGTCAGAACCGGAATCTGATGTTTTATCCATTAGACTATGGGTGCCTGCTGCCCTATCAGCGGCAACGAATGTAGTATAGCACATTTTTTTCAAAAAAGCAAAAGAATTTTTCAAATTTTATAAGTTTTTTATTTTTTTTTATTTTTTTCCGGCTTCATTGGATGTAAGCTTCAGTTTTCCAAGGATTTCCTCCGCGATTTCTTTGGGATTTTTCCCATCCGTGACTATGGTGATGTCCGCCGCAGCCTCATAAAAGGGAGCTCGCTGTTCCATCAGGCCTGCGATGTAAGAAACATTCATATTTCCGTTTAACAGGGGCCTGTCCCCGCCATGGCGCACACGGACAAAAATCGTCTCCGGGCTGGCTGTCAGAAGTACGACGGTTCCGCTTTTCTTCATTTGCTCCACATTCTCCGGACGAAGAGCCGCTCCCCCGCCGCAGGATATCAGATAACCCGATTTTCCCCGGAACTCGCCGATCAGCGCTGTCTCCAGAGCCCGAAAATACGCCTCTCCCTTTTTTTCAAAAATTTCACTGATTTTCTGTCCTTCCCGCCGCTCAATCTCCTGGTCCATATCCAGTTCCTGATAACGCAGCAGCTGTCCAAGCTGCCGGGACACTGTGGTTTTCCCCGTTCCCATAAAGCCGATTAAAAATATATTTCTTTCTACCATTCCCCTGCGCACTCCTTCATTTTCTCCAAAAGCTCCATCGCCTTTTCGTAATCCAGCTGCCCGGGGGCTGAGGTTTTTCCAAAGGAAGCAAAGGTCACCTCCGAGCCATACCAGCCTCCCAGCAGGCGGGAGATCGTGCCTTCCTTCCCCATGGACATGGCGATCAGATGGCTGCCCGGGCACTGCTCTTTTGCCTCCATCACCGCAACCATCAGATCCAGCACGTCCCTTTTCTCCTCCGGCATGACCGCCAGCTTGGCAAAATCCCCACCGGCCTTCACCATTTCAAGGAGTTGCTCCTTCATCTCCCGGACAGAAGGGGTCTTTTGAAAATTGTGGTTGGAGCATACCACCCTGACGCCCTCCTGTCTGAGCCGTTTTATCTCATGGCCGGGATTGTCCGTCTCGAAAAATTCCAGATCCACCAGATCCGCCACGCCGCTTTTTGCCACCTCACGATTTAGCTCCCGGCAGGCTTCTTTGGATAGCGAGCGCTCGCCTCCCTGGGCTTTGCTTCGAAAGGTGCATAAAAACACCGTCGTTCCAAGGTATGGCTCCAGTTCCTTAAGCACCGCCGAAACGGCCGCTATATCCTCCACCTTCGAAAACCAGTCCATGCGCCACTCAATCATGGCAACGCCACGGCCAGTCATCTTTTTTACCGTCTTTAAAATGTCCTCCGACGTCCGCTCTACCACCGGCACACAGAGAACCGGGCCGCTGGTTCCGAAAACATGTCCTTTTATCTCCACGCTCTGTTTCCTCGCTTTCCATATTGCGGGGTGAGGAAACAAAAAAAATTTTACCAGTTGTATATTTCCCCATCCCGTGAAAAGTAACCTCTTCTATCTTACTTCAAAAAAAGATGGCTTGCAAGTCATTGACATATTTTTTAGAATCCTTTAATATAAGAAAAGCGTAAAATCTGTCTCTTCCTTGGTCCGGACGCTCCGAACCAAGGGAAGAGACTTAAACCGCCAATTTAAGAATCGGGTGATACCATGAATTACGAGATAACAGGGCATACCGGTCTGACCGCTCTCCTGGGCAGTCCCGTGGGCCACAGCATTTCTCCCCAAATGCACAACGAAGCCTTTCGACAGCTGGGTCTTGACTACGTCTATCTGGCCTTTGATGTCACACCACAGCATTTAAAGGATGCCTTTGCGGGCTTAAAAGCCATTGGCATCAAGGGGTTTAATCTGACCATGCCCTTGAAAACGGCAATCCTGCCTCTGTTGGATGAACTTACCCCCGCCGCGCGATTGGCCGAGGCCGTAAATACAGTCTTTCTAAGGGATGGAAAATACATCGGCCACACCACGGACGGCGTGGGCTATATGCGTTCCGTGGAATATGCCGGTTACCATATTCCCGGCAGGAAAATGACTTTGCTGGGGGCCGGAGGCGCAGCCACCGCCATCTGCGTGCAGGCAGCCCTGGATGGTGTCGCGGCCATCGATGTATTTAAGCGGAACAACGGATCCTTCGCGAAAGCGGACGCTTTTTTCCGGAAGCTGGCGGACGAGACCGGATGTACGGTTCGCCTCTTTGACATTGGGGATACCACTCAGTTAAGGAAAAGTCTTTCTGAAAGCGTTCTTCTGACCAACGCCACCAACGTGGGCATGGCCCCGGATACAGACAAAAGTCCTCTGCCGGATATTTCGCTGCTCCACCCCGGATTGGTGGTATCCGACATCATTTACAATCCCCGCAAGACCCTGCTCATGCGGCAGGCAAAGGAAGCCGGATGCCCTGCTTTTAACGGGCTTTACATGTTGCTCTTCCAGGGGGCGGAATCTTTTCGCTGCTGGACCGGCCAGGAAATGCCGGTGGAGCTTATAAGGGAAAAATATTTTAATTCATGAAGGGAGCGTTTATTATGAGTTTCAAATTTTTAAAGGAATTGCCAACCCCGCAGGAAATCCGGGACCAATACCCTCTATCTCAGCGGGCAGTGGACATAAAGAAGCGGCGCGACAAGGAAATCCGGGACATTATCACCGGAGCCAGCGACAAATTTCTGGTGATCATCGGTCCCTGCTCCGCCGACAACGAGGAAGCAGTCTGCGATTACATCGGACGTCTGGCCATGGTTCAGGAAAAAGTGGCGGACCGGGTATTGATCGTTCCACGTATCTACACCAACAAGCCCCGGACCACCGGGGAGGGCTATAAGGGCATCGCCCATCAGCCAGACCCGGAGAAAAAACCGGACCTGGTGGCGGGGCTCATTGCCATGCGGGGTATGCACATGCGTTCCATTGAGGATTTCGGCCTGCCTGCGGCGGACGAAATGCTGTACCCGGAGAACTGGCTCTATGTGGAGGACCTTCTCTCCTACGTGGCCATCGGCGCCCGGTCCGTAGAGGACCAGCACCACCGCCTGACCGTCAGCGGCTTCGACGTACCCGCCGGCATGAAAAATCCCACCAGCGGTGATTACTCCGTCATGCTGAACTCCGTGTACGCGGCCCAGCACCGCCATCATTTTGTTTACCGGGGCTACGAGGTGGAGACCACCGGAAACGAGCTGACCCACGTGGTACTCCGGGGAGCCGTAAATAAGCGGGGCGTTTGTATTCCAAACTATCATTATGAGGATCTGGTGCGGCTGATTGAAATGTATGAACAGATGGATTTGAAATATCCGGCGGCGATCATCGATTCCAACCACTCCAACTCCAATAAGCAGTACGAAGAGCAGATACGGATCGTGAAGGAGGTTATGCACAACCGCCGTCTGTCGGAGCCCATCCACAATATTGTCAAGGGCGTCATGATTGAAAGCTACATCGAGCCGGGCTGCCAGAGCGTCCACGAGCACGTGTACGGGAAATCCATCACCGACCCCTGCCTGGGATGGGAGGAATCGGAGAGATTGATCTATGATATTGCGGAGATGAATCAGTAAGAACCGTTAAAACCGTAAATTCCCGCAAAACAGGCTGTCTCTAAACCATATCTGCTTAGAGGCAGCCTGTTTGCGTTTTTACGGATTCAGGATTTTTTCCAAACACGCCTGGTATATCTGAGCGGTTTTCTCAATAATTTCATCCGGAAGGGTGGGAGCAGGCCTCTTTCCATTCAGATTTTCTTTGATCAGCCAGTCCCGAACAAATTGCTTATCATAAGATTTTGGAGATTCGCCTATCCGGTAACAGGAAGCATCCCAGAATCTACTTGAATCGGGAGTAAAAATCTCATCCCCAAGGGTGAGAACTCCTGATTGGTCAAATCCAAATTCAAATTTTGTATCTGCTATCAGAATGCCCCGTTCTTTCGCATACGCATAGCAGCGTTGATACAAAGCCAGGGACAGATCACAGAGTTGTTTTGCCAGGTCATCTCCTATTTCACATGAAAGCTGTTCCAGAGAAATATATTCATCATGCCCTTCGTTTACTTTTTTGGAAGGAGTGACAATGGGGGTGGCCAGCACTTCCGCCTGCTGGTAATTTCCGATTATTTTATGCCCGCAGAACTCGTCGCCCTTTCGATATGCCTCCCACATGTTTCCAAATATATATCCACGGACAATAAATTCATAAGGAAGCATATCCAGCTTTTTCACAAGAACCGTCCTGTCCTGGTAATAGGCTGCATTTTGTTTAAACTCCTCCGGCAGATCCTCTATTGAGGTTGAAATTATGTGATTGGGAATGATATCTTTCGTGTACGAAAACCAGAAATTCGAAAGCAAATTTAATGCGGTACCCTTTCCCGGAATTTCGCTGTCAAGTATTACGTCAAAAGCAGAAATGCGGTCTGTCGTAACAATCACAAGGCTGGATTCATCCACCTCAAAAACTTCCCGTACTTTTCCCGAAATTATTTTTTTCATAAGCTAACCATCCCTTTCTATTCGCTGGTTCCTATTATACCGGAAATCCCGCAAAAAATATCATCACTTAGCGATTTATTTCAGTAATCATAATACTATGTGGTCTATAACCAACTATTCTTCTATAACAGGAACATATAAATAGCAAAATTTATGTTCGTTTTTGTCCGGATCATAGTAACCATAATATTCAAATACAGGCAATGTATCATCTCCATTTTTATAACCATAATTTGGCGCAATACGCTTCGTAATCCATTCATATGGCGGTACCCCACCCTTCCATGGCTCACAGCCCAGAGACGTTGATGTTTCATCACATATTTGAACCCTCATGTATAATGCTGAAGGCAACTTAATAACATCAAAACAGTCGGGCTGATTTTCCGTACCAACCAAAAAACCAAACATCACCCCATTAGGCCTTTCGCTAGAGAGATAGTTCAAGCTAATACATACATCCCAGCCTTCTTCGCGTTCATTGGCAGCTATTGCAGAATCATTTACCGCTAAGAAATCACTCATAATTTTGTCGATATTCGGCTCATCCATATTATTTGCCGCATACCCGATTTTTCCACACCAAAAAGTTTCCTTCCATTCTACTAAATCCACTTTTACTCCATTGTAATCATAAGTCTTAATAATTTTTTCCTGCGGATGTTGTGTTGTCATATTCTTCTCGCTTCCTCTCTATATTAAATGCAGAAAAATCTTTTACCGTGTTATTATAGCAATAAAAGCGAACGATTTCAATTGTCAACCAGACGGAGAGCGCAAAGTCAAATAATTCCTTTAATAGTGCGCTCCAGTAATATTCACCGGCCTCTTCCCCCGTAATCCCCGAGATATTTAACTCTCTCAGCGTTTCATCAAACCACATTTTTCTGTTATTTTTGCGCATTGCGTCGGAACAGGACTTGGTAAAAACAGACTTTACCCTTCTGAATGTATCATAAATCTCGCAGACACCAACCTGGGTTCTCTCATGAATATATTCTGACGTCAATAGTTCGGCTCTGACTTTTGGGTATGCTTCATCGTACAAGGTTCCATCCATATCGAAAAATACTGTTTTAATCATCGTTATCCTTTCCAAACTATGTTTCAGGGTGATTTTTTCGATATTTCTCATATAAAAGCTGTTCTTTATTTGGCCGGCTGTCGTCCAGTAAAAAGGCAGCCCACTGGCGTGGCTCTCTGTCAATCTCTCGCTGCCAGAATTTCAGGCGGGAAATATAATCGTCGATCTTCTCCGCAACTGCATTCTCGCACTGGTCTATGCCGACTTCCCGGACAATGGCGGTCAGCTCATATAAGACAAGACCTATGGCGTGGGTTTCTACATGGACGGAAGCGCAGGCCTGTCCCACTCCATGGCAGAGGGCAATGTCTGCGGGATTGTCAATCTCCTTTGCCATAGCGTGGGTCTGCAGCAAGGCTCGTTTAGCCTCAGGCATTTTTATTTCTCCCCTTGCCCAGAGCTTGCACAATCGAAGGGCTTCCTCCGGCCTGTGGTCTTTGGGATAACGCTCCCGCAGACGATCCACAACAGGTTCCGCACATTCAAATGCCCACATCACGAGTGTTCTGTGTTTTTGCTGTCGTATCATAGAAAGCAGTTCCTGCAGGCAGACACTTTCTCTGTTGAAAAGCACTTGATTTTTTCGTTTGTATTTTTCCCTCACATCTTCTAAGTTCATGCGCTGTCCTCCTGCCTGCGCCTATTTTATATACAAATTTCCCCTTCACCTTCTGTAATCTTCCCGAATGAAAGGTTCGTTGATTTGCTCCTCCGTCAAAAGACCATACTTTCTTGGATGCCGGTAGGCATTGCCATGGCCCTCCGTTCTGCGATATTCCCGCAGCACATCCATATCAAATTCAGCCACGTAAATGCCCTCTTCTTCCCCCGCTTCCAGTATGCAGGTATCCCGGGATTCGTCACTGTCCGGCAAATACACCACACCGTCAAAGGCATTGGAATGTCCGTTACAGTCCGGCTGTCCCGCCGGGTAATTGCAGGTTGCAATACCCATCATGTTTTCAAAGGCACGGCCACGCAGCTGGGACAGGCGGTTTATCTCCATTGGACAGGCGTTTGGAACCAACACAAGCTCAGCGCCTTTCAGCATTAGAATTCTGGCGCTTTCGGGAAATTCCCGGTCATAACAGATCATGGCGCCCACTTTCACCACACCCAGGGCGGTATCCAAATCCGTCACATAAAAGTCCTCTCCCGGCGTCAGTCCCCGCTCAACGTCAAAATCGCAGGTATGAACCTTGGTGTAGGTCAGCACCCGTTTTCCATGGCGGTCAAAGAGGATTACGGTATTTCTTGGACTTGGCTCATAGCTTTCCAGAAGCGTTATGGCTATGGCCATCTTAAGCTCCCCGGCCAGTTTTCCGAAGGCCTGAACAAATTCGCTGTCGGCCGGGACTGCGTCCGCCCTCAGCTTATCTGCTTCCGCCCAGACATGATACCCGTTGCTCCACATTTCCGGGAACAGGGCAATATCTGCGCCTGATGCCTTGGCCTTTCGGCAGGCTTCTATTCCTATTTCCATATTTTCCTTCCAGGAATTCCCCGGCAAAATTTGTAATAAAGCTACCTTTAGTATATTCATGATTCTTCCTCCTGCTTCCGTAAAATCTTCTCCATCGACTTTCCTTTCGCCAGATCGTCCACCAGCTTATCCAGATAGCGGATTTCCCGCATAAGGGGCTCCTCTATGTCCTCCACCCGCACACCGCACACAACGCCCTTGATCAGCTTTCTGTTCTCATTGGGCTTTGGCGCGTTCCGAAAAAAATCCCCGTAGCTTATATCAGATTCCACAAGTTCTTCGAATTTTTTCTGTTCATACCCGGTCAGCCACCGGATGACCTCATCCACTTCTTCCCGGGTACGTCCTTTTTTCCTGGCTTTTTCCACCAGAAGAGGATATAGCTTAGAAAGCTTCATCCCGTATACTTTTTCATTACTCATGCTCAAGATTCCTTTCCCTTAACAACTGCCGTTTTCATTTTCGTCCGGCACACGCTCCGTCTGTTGTTTCGCTTCCTCTATCCACTCCAGCATCCTGTCCGCAAACTGTTCCGCCAGCTCTGACTCCGGCCTCATGGTCTGACTTGTCCCATAACACTCCAACGCCTGTAAAATCTGCGGCCGAAAAAATCCCGGCAAGTGCCGCAGCCCCCATTTTCCTCCCTCCCGCTTGGAAAGATACAGGCCGTCCTTTAAAAATGCCAGCACCCGGCACAGGTTCAGCGTCATATAGACAGGCTGGTCGAGAATGTCGTCTTTTGCATGCTCCACATCCAGTAAAATACTGTCCACATAAGCCTCCTTTGGCACCGGGGCAAATACGGCCCCGATTGGTTCCCCAAACAGCGTGATTCCATATTGATTTATCATGGTAACATGGGCCGCCAAATCCTTGTCCACGCCCTTCATGCATTTTACATAATCCTCCGGATTTTCCAAAAACCAATTTTGATGCCGCAAAGAAAAATGCAGTTCAAAGGGCGTAGGATATACAAACGGATTTAAAACTTCCCGCCTTACAACGCTAAGCTCTAGCCCTTTTGCCGGTCCCTGCCCGTTTAACCGCAAAACATGCTTCATAAACTCCATTTTTACGGCGTCCGATATTTCCTTTTCAATCACAAGAAGCAAATCGATATCGCTTTTATCCGGATTAAAGCAATGCATGGCCAGGGAACCGTGCAGATACACACCCGTCAACGCCGCCCCCATTGTCTCTTTCGCGCTGGCGACAAATTCCTCCAATAGATGTTGATACTGCAAAACTGCTCTCCCTCCGCTCTTTCTATGGACCGCTATCTATTTTCAAATCATGTGCTGCCAAAGTTCAAACATATTTTTCCATGACAAAATTTGTCAAAGCAATTCCCTGCCGGAGCACCTGCTGCTCCCGCGCCACCCGGTACCCACGGCCCAGAAAAAAGGGCTTCGCGGTGATGGAAGCATGGGTGGTGATTTTCTCCACCACATAGGCCCCCTCCAGTTCATCGCAGATAGCCGTTGCGATTCCCTGTCCCTGATAATCCTTATGGACGTACAGCCTGTCCAAATATCCCGTTTTGTCCACATCTCCAAAGCCCGCCAGTACATTCCCCACCAGGGCGACCACTGTGTGATGCTCCAGAAAAGACTGATTCCACGCTTCTAAATCCACCTCTCCGGTGGCCCACACCCGCAACTGTTCCTCACGGTAATCCTTTGCGTTCACCGTATGCACCGTATCGTAAAAAAGCCGCGCCAGCGTTTCGCAATCCGACGGCCGGTATGCCCGCAGCTCCATGACTTACCTCCCGAAAAATCCATTTTCACAACGTTCCTCTGCCTGTGCAATTCTCTCTTTTACGGTCTGCCAATAATTCCCACCACAATTTCCGCCGATATCTCAGAGGCTTTCTCACAGTTTTTCTCAAAATTCTCCACACCTGCATGGTCCGCCGTATCCGTAATGGTACGCGCCGCCAAAAAGGGAATCTGATTCACATAGCAGACATGGGCCACCGCAGCCGTCTCCATATCCACTGCCAGAGGCGCAAATCTCTCATTGATTTCCTCCCGTCCCTGCTCCGCAATGAAACGGTCCCCGGTGACGATTGTCCCGAACAAAATGGGGTACTCTGAAATATTCCCATATTCCCTGGCACGATCCAGCAACTCCCGATCCCCTTGAAAATAAGGGGTCGAAAGCCATGGGTGGAACTCTGTCAGAATGCTCCCATCCACATCATGAAAGGCCGTCCGCTCTGTGATAACCGTATCAAATAGCTTTACATCCTTTGCCATTCCTCCGGCTGTTCCGCCGTTGATTACCGCCGTCACGAAAAAATGATCAATCAATGCCTGGGTGGCAATGGCGGCGTTCACCTTTCCAACTCCGCTGTACACCGCAGCCACCTCCACTCCGTGGATGGTTCCCTCATAAAATTTCAGCATGGCCTTCTCGGTCACCTTTTTGTCCTTTATATACGAAAAAAAAGGCTCCAATTCCGAATCACTTGCACACAAAATTCCGATTTTCCTCATTTCATATTCCTTTCCCGGGCAAAAATACCGTTACCGGACCCGAGCAGATTGTCACGAATCCGGCTCCCACATAACTATTTCCTATTTTATCTTCCACTCACAGTTGGGACAGACCTTTGGAAACGGCCTGTGCCCCACCAGCATTTCTCCGCACTGAGGACACCGCACCGTCACTCCGCCGAACACAACGCCAATCACAAAAAGCCCCAGTCCGATCCAAAGAAGGAAATTCGTCCCAAGCCCCTTCCCCATCAAAGCCCCGGCGACTACCATAATAACTCCAATCCATACAAAAGCCAGACTGATCCTCCGGCATTTTTTCGGTCCCAGTTTTTTCAAATAATTCATTTTCACAAATCTCCTCTATTATAGAATAAAAGAACCCTCCAAAATAACACTGGAGGGCTTACCGTAACTCTGCATTTATCCCCTGGGGTGTGCCTTGGCATAAACCTCCCGGATACGGCTCTGATTCATCCGCGCATAGATCTGAGTGGTGGAGATATCCGAATGCCCCAGCATCTCCTGTACCGCATGCAGATCCGCTCCGTTGTGTACCAGATGAGCCGCAAAGGAATGCCGGAGAGTGTGGGGCGTAATCTCATGGCGAATCCCCGCCTTCTTCCCATACCCTTTAATCAGCTTCCAAAATCCCTGACGGCTCATGGGCTGTCCGGAACAGTTGGTAAACAGCCATGGACTCTCCTTCTCCTTCACAAATTCTGTCCGTCCTTGATCCAGATACCGGAAGACCGCCTCTCTGGCGACATTTCCAAAAGGAATGATCCGCTCCTTGTGGGCGTCTTTGCACTTGATATACTCCATCTGAAGATTTATGTCCT
>CALWLN010000218.1 GCA_944381535.1 uncultured Lachnospiraceae bacterium | reverse complement strand
TCAATTTCCGCACCGCATATTGTGAGGACAATTTACTGACGTTCATTTACATTCTCCTTTATCGCAACCGCAAAGGCTCATACTTCTATTTTCCGTTCTTTTCCCGATATTCCTCCAGCAAATCCTCCGCAAGATAAGCATCACTCATACAATGCATATCAGACACCCCGTTTTTCACTAGCTGATACAACGCAGAACGATAAAAAAATGTCAGCGCGTCACTTCTGGAAATATTCGCCTGCTTGGCAAAGAGGTTAACCACACGGGCATATTTCATTTGCAATAAAGTAGCATTTGCATTCATACCTGTTCACTCCTTTTAAAATGCAGATACTCGTCCATCACACATTGTGAGCGAAAAGCAATCTGAAAATTCGGTTTTTCATATCGAAGTCTTTTAATCGCTTCTGCTTTATCAATCAGACCATCATAAAAAAGCTCAACCGTATTAAAAACCCTGTCATTTGCCACCCCTCCCATAACAATGTCAAACTTTGAATCATCTTCTCCACGGCGGCATTTCAAAATAAAATTCAACCATTCCTCTGAATATGTATCAAACTTCAACACATTACAATTTTCCAGCGCCTCCTCATCAAATTGATATACGGAAACCACTGCTAACTTCTTTTTATCCTTGAACTTTCTACACCATTTCTGTGCCTGGTCCGGAAGCGTCGTCGTATAAAAACCACGTCCAAAATCCACTTATAGATAAAGAACTGCGTTTTCCAAGCCACCACTGTCATTCTGGCCCAGGAAACGCAGTTCCATATTTTCTTACTCTGAATTTTTTCTCATTCTAAAATTTCCATCTGTGCGGTTGGAGCAAAAAACGCTCCCACCTTCGCCCGTTACTTCCTGGTATTCTTCAAAAATTCCGGAATCTTGATATCCTTCTCGGGAATACTGCTCTCCGGCCGCTTGGGTCTCTGTAGTCCGCTCAAAGGCGCGGTAGCACCGCTCCGCGAATCATTGGACGCTCCCGTAAAGCCGCCGTACCCAGCCGCCGGTCTTGCCCCGGTCACACCTGCAGAGGGCCGCACACCTGCTCCGGCAGAATACTTCATGCCGGGCATGGTTCCCATGATCTTGGGAGTGGAAGGCGCTTCCTCCAGTCCGGTAGCAATAACGGTGATGGTTGCCGAATCCACCATGGACTCATCATACTTGGCACCGAAAATGATATTGGCGTTATCTCCCGCCAGATCCTGCACATAACTGGCTGCGTCGTTGGCGTCCATCAGGGAAATGTCACCGGAAATATTAATGATAACATGGGAAGCCCCGGTAATGGTGGTCTCCAGAAGGGGACTGGCCACCGCAAGCTTCACTGCCTCGATTGCCTTGTCGTCGCCCTTGGCCTGTCCGATACCGATGTGCGCCATACCCTTGCTCTTCATAACGGTCTGCACATCCGCAAAATCCAGATTGATCAGTGCCGGCAGATTAATCAAATCGGTAATGCCCTGCACGGCCTGCTGCAGCACCTCATCCGCCTTCTTCAAGGCATCCGGCATGGTGGTTCTGCGGTCCACAATCTCCAGCAATTTATCATTTGGAATTACGATCAACGTATCTACGTTATCTTTCAAACGCTCAATACCGCTTATGGCATTGTTCATACGGGCTTTGGCCTCAAATTTGAAGGGCTTGGTTACAACGCCCACGGTCAGAATCCCCTGTTCCTTGGCAATCCCTGCCACTACCGGAGCCGCTCCGGTTCCTGTTCCGCCACCCATGCCGCAGGTAACGAACACCATGTCCGCCCCCCGGAGGGCTGCGGACAATTCCTCACTGCTCTCCTCCGCCGCCTTCTGTCCAATCTCGGGCTGCGCGCCTGCGCCCAGTCCCTTTGTCAGCTTCTCGCCAATCTGAATCAATGTGGGCGCCTTGCAGAGCATCAACGCCTGCTTGTCCGTATTCACACCGATAAATTCAACGCCGCCGATATTCTCATCAATCATTCTATTTACAGCATTATTTCCAGCTCCCCCAACACCGATCACGATGATTTTTGCACTGGAATCCGCTTCTGTTGTCTTAATCTCAAGCAAGGGTAGTTCCTCCTTTAGTCCTAGCGATACACTCATATACACTATAATATAATTTTTCTACAAATTAATCAACCTTAAATTGTATTTTTTTTAAAAAAATTTCACAAGAATTAACGCAATTCAGCCCTCCTCCTTCTCGAAGGTGATATCCGTAGTATTTTCCGTCCAGCTTTCCAGGTGCAACGTTCCGCTCATCCCCTCCAGCTTTGGCAGAATGTAGGTTATCCGAAGCACCTTGTCGCTGAAATTCCCGGCCTTTCCCAAAAGAACCTTTATGGTTCCGTATTCCAGGGAGTAAGTTCCGTCCTCCCCGTAAATGATGTTATCCGGCACCAACTCGTATTTCTTCAGAGTCTGAGTCAGGGTGAGAAGATTCTTAAGCACATCCCCCTCCTTGATGGGAAGCTGCTCATAGAGCACCACGGCGTCCACAGACAAGCCGGAAATCTTGGGAATCCCCTCTATAACCTCCGAGGAGGTCTCCACCACGAAGCCGTCCTTATCAAAATAGGCGTTTTGTCCCAGGCTGTCCAGGTAGATATACCCCATAAGCCCCTTCTCATATACTTGGATCTCAATGGTGTGCGGCAGCTTCATGGTAATCTCCATGGTGTCCACAAAGGGGATGGTTTCCGGCTCGCGGAACTTGTATTTCAAATAAACATACAGGGTGTTCCAGGAATACTCGTCGTTTAACACCCACTCTTCGATTGTCTCGTCCTCATAGAGCTCATTGCCGGTAACCACCACCTCCTCCACGGTAAATACTTTTACCACCACCAGGGCTCCGATAGCCAGAAGCAAAAGAAGGGTTAAAATCGTAAGCCCTAAGGCCCCTCGTCTCTTTTTCCGCCGCCGCTGTTCCCGTATCATAGCGTCCTCCGTATGGCCATCGGTTCCGGCTCCTCTTCAAACTGAATCCCGCGGGATACGCTTAAAGCCAGCCCCATCTCCGCCATCAGGAACAAGACCGAAGTACCCCCGTAGCTGATAAAGGGAAGGGAAATTCCCGTATTTGGAATGGTGTTGGTCACAACGGCGATATTTAATATAACCTGAATAGCCACATGAGCCATAATACCGGTGACCAGCAGCGCGCCGTACAAGTCCGCGGCGTTGTTGGCAATCACCATAAACCGCCAGATCAACAGCAAAAACAGTAAAATGACACAGATTGCTCCGAACAATCCCAGTTCCTCGCAGATGATGGAAAAAATCATATCGTTCTGGGCCTCCGGCACAAATCCCAGCTTCTGCATGCTGGCGCCTAACCCTTTGCCAAACAGCCCACCGGAGCCGATGGCGTACAGGCCCTGCAGTGTCTGAAATCCCTTCTCGTATTTTTCCGGTTCCAGCCAGATAAAGATTCTTTCCATTCGATAAGCCAGATTCTCATCCAACAGGCTGACCAGCAGAAAGGCTCCTCCAGCTGCCACAATTCCCAATGCGACCAAAATAAACTGCAGGTACTTGGGGCTTGAAACAAACACCAGCGCCACCGCAATGCCGAGAATGATTATGGCCGTGCTTAAGTTCTCCATGGCCACCACTCCCACCATGGGGAGGGCCAGCACGATCACCTTCACCAGGGACCGGAAATTCCTCATAGCCTTGGGCGCGTTGCTGATAATCACCGCCAAAAATACGATCATGGCCAGCTTCGCAAGTTCCGAGGGCTGAAAAGAAATCACTTTCAAATCCAGCCACCGTCTGGAACCGTTGGTTTCCTCTCCCACAAACATCACCAAAATACACAATCCCATGGCTACGATGTATGCCAGCAGCCAGAAATGTTTCCAAAAATGGTAATCGATCCTGGCAATGATAAACATACAGACAAAGCCAAGCAGCGTGGCCCGAATCTGCCGCTTCACATAAAAAGCCGCGTCGCCAAACTTCAGTTCTCCGTTGTAGGAGCTTGTGCTGTACAACATCACAAGGCCGAAGCAGATTAAAAATATTACGATAAACAAAAGGCTGTAGTCAAAATACCGGACTCTCTTTTGCTTCATTCCACCATCACTCCTCAAGCTCTCTTACCAATTCCTTAAAGATTCGTCCACGCTCCTCGTAATTTGCAAACATGCCCCAGCTGGCACAGGCCGGCGACAACAGGACCGCGTCTCCGGGTTCTGCATTTGCATAACACAGCCGCACCGCTTCCTCCAGGCTCTCCACGAATAAAATATCCTTCTTTGGGAAGCCGCAGGATAAGGCCGTCTCCGCAATTTTTTCTCTGGTAGCACCCAAAAGCACAAATTTCTTTACCTTGCCATCGAAGGCCTCTATCCACTCCCTGTAATCCGCGTTTTTGTCGTACCCGCCGCCAATGAGCAAAGTAGGCCACTCCATGGCGCGGATAGCCTGAATGGCAGCGTCCGGATTAGTGCCTTTGGAGTCATTATAAAACCTTACGCCACGCTTTGTATCCACGTACTCAATCCGGTGCTCCACCGCCCGGAACTTCTTCACCACTCCGCGAATAACCTCCAGAGGCGCGCCGAAGCTGATGGCCATGGCCACAGCGGCCATCACATTTTCGTAATTGTGTTTTCCGATCAGCTGTAATTCTCCGGTCCTGCACACAACGACGTCCATCTTTGCGTTTGCATAATGTATCTCATCCGCAAAGAGGCTTACGCCTCGCTCCAGTCTGCGGGCACTTGAGAAAAAGACCACATTCGTCATAAGGCGCTCGCCGAAGCGCCGGAGGATGGGATCCTCGTAATTCAGCACACAGGTATGAAATCCGTTCTGATTCTTTGTGATACTCTCCTTGACGGCTATGTAGTTCTCCATAGTATGGTGCCGGTTCAGATGGTCCGGCGTGATATTCAGTATTGCGGATACCTGGGGGCAGAAGCTGTGAATGGTCTCAAGCTGAAAGCTGCTGATCTCCGCTACGATCACCGTATCCCTTGTAGTCTTATCCGCAATCCCGGTGTAGGGGATCCCGATATTTCCCACCACCTGCACATCCGAGAAGGTCTCCTTCATGATCTCTCCCAGCAATGTGGTGGTTGTGGTCTTACCGTTGGTTCCGGTAACGGCCAGCACCCGACCCCTGGAAAAGACATAGGCCAGCTCAATCTCGCCCCAGATCGCGATTCCCAGTTCCCGCATATGGTTCACCAGAGGCAGATCCGTTGGCACACCGGGACTTAGTACCGCAATATCAATCTCTGACAGCACCTCCTCCGGCAAGGTTCCCGCATAGATGGCCGTTTTGCCCAGCACCGGATATTGTGCCCTGAGAGCCGGAATATCCAAATCTTCCTTTCCGTCATAGAGTACCACCCATATCTGGTTTTTTATCAACAGCTTCGCAGCCGCAATGCCGCTTAGTCCCGTTCCGAACACCAGAAACCTCTTATTCCGGTATGCGCCCGGGCTCTGAGACCTGTAGGGGACCATCTCGTAATCCTCCGTTTCCTGGGACGTACTAAGTGTACTATCTATCATAGCAGCTCCTCTTTTCTCTCTAAATTCGTTACCGTCCACGCCCTGCCCGGCTACAATCTTCCCGGAACCGACGTGTGAACCATATTCTAAATTCCCAGCAGCCCGATCAGACACAGGATGGCAGTGATAATGGAAAACACCGCAACCACCCGGGTCTCGGACCATCCGCACAACTCAAAATGATGATGTATGGGGGCCATCTTGAAAATGCGCTTCCCGCCGGTTTTCTTAAAGTACATCACCTGGATGATAACAGAGAAAATCTCAACCCAGTAAACCAGCCCCACGATCAAAATAAAGATGGGCATCTGCATCATGTAGGCCGTTGCGGCCACAAATCCGCCCAGGGCCAGGGAACCCGTATCCCCCATAAACACACTGGCGGGATAAACATTAAACAGAAGGAAGCCCAACAGCGCCCCCACCACCGCGCAGGTGATGGGCTCAATGCCGCTGCCGGTGCCGATGGCGACCACCGTGAAAAACGTGGCGATCAGCACTGTCACACTGGAAGCCAGGCCGTCCAGGCGGTCGGGAAAATTGGCCCCGTTGACGGTTCCGATCACCGCCAGGAACATCACCGGGATGGCCGCCCAACCCAGATCCAGGTACAGCCCATTCTCAAATCCACCGGTGAAGGGAATCAGCATTTCCAGGGATACATCCGTAAAGTTCAGAAGATAGAAAACAAAAATCCCGGTAACCACAATCTGGCACAGCATTTTCTGCCAGGCCAGAAGCCCGTCGGAGCGCTTCAACACTACCTTTAAATAATCATCCAAAAAACCGATGATTCCAAAGCCCACCGTCACAAAGAGGATGGGTATGATCTTTGGATAATCTTTTATATAGAAAAGAGACGTCACGATAATGCCCGCCAGAATCATCAGCCCGCCCATGGTGGGAGTTCCCGTCTTTTTTAAATGGGATTTCAACTCCTTGCGCTCCGTCTGCCCCACCTTCAGTCTCCGTAAAAATGGAATCACCACCGGACCCAACAATGCGGTAACCGCAAAAGCTATTATTACCGGAACCACAATTTTCTCTGCCATATGTTCACACCTCTTTTATTCATGACAATAGAAAGTTCGCGAAGCGTGCTTTCTATCGTTCCTTTGCCATTAACTCATCAAGTATAAAACTTTTTTTCGGATTATGCAAGCCGTTTATTCCATCCCGGCTTCCCCCACCGCTTCCCCACTATTCCCCGGTTCTGCGGTTTCGCCGGGTTCAATCCCCAGGTAAGGGAGAATATTGGAAAATATTTCCTGGACCACCGGCGCCGCGATGGTGCCGCCATAATAGATGCCCTTCGGATTATTGATGATGACCAGGGCCAGCACCTGTGGATCCTCCGCCGGGGCAAAGCCGATGAAGGAGGATATGTAGCGGTTGGCGCTTCTTGGCAGGGTCTGGGAGGTAGCCGTCTTTCCGCCGATGGTATAGCCCTCGATGTAAGCCCGCTTTCCGCTTCCCTCGGAGACTACCTTTTCCAGCAGCATGCGCATGGTCTCTGAGGTCTCTTCACTGACGATTCCCTCCTGGGTCTCATAGGCAAGTTCCTCAATGAGATTCCCTTCACTGTCCTGAATGGACACGCCAAAGTGTGGTGTCACCCGGTTTCCGCCGTTGATCAGGGATGATACGGTGGTGGCAAGCTGCATAGGCGTTATCTGAAAGGATTGGCCGAAAGCCACGGTGGCCAGTTCCACCTGCCCCATATTTTCCTTCTTGTGCATGATGGTGGCTGCCTCTCCCGGCAGGTCGATATTCGTTTTGGAAAGAAGTCCAAACTGGCGAAAATAGTCATACATATTGTCAATACCAAGCCTTAATCCAAGTTCGATAAATACCGGGTTGCAAGAATTCATGATACCATGGATAAAATCCTCGGACCCGTGGCCTCCCACCTTGTGACATCGGATTTTCCGGTCCTCTACCATTTTAAAGCCGGGACAGAAGAAGCTGTCATCAAGGGCCACCACCTGTTCCTCCAGAGCCGCCGAGGCGGTGATTATCTTAAAGGTGGAACCCGGCTCGTAGGTATCGTTGATGCACTGGTTCCGCCACATCTGATTGAGCAGGTCCTGCTTCTCCTCCGGGGTCAGTTCCGCGGCAGTCTCTGTCCCCGTCGTATCGGAAGCCTCCGCCCCCGGTTCTGCCGTCTCCGAACTGTCGGCAGCCTCCGGCTGCTGGAGGTTCAAGGTAAAGGGGTCGTTTAAGTTAAACTCCGGCAGATTTACCATCCCCATAATCTCCCCGTTCTGGGGATTCATGAGGATCACGGAGACGCTGTCCGCCTCCTTGGATTCCAGCACCCTGGCAGCAGCCTGCTGGGCATACATCTGGATATTATAGTCCAGACTCACATGAAGATTGTAGCCATCCACCGGTTCCGCTCGCCGTTCGCCCGCATTTTCAATCTCCACGCCCCGGGCGTCGGTCAACGTTAATATTTTCCCATTGGTCCCCTTTAAATATTCCTCGTATTTGACCTCCAGGCCGATAATGCCCTGGTTGTCTCCCCCGGTAAAGCCAAGCACCTTGGAGGCTAGGGAATCGTAGGGATAATACCGCTTATAATCCTCATCCACTTTTACGCCCGAAAGGCCGTAGGCTCTTATTTTATCCCCGGTCTCTTTGTCCACATTGGACTTGACGCGCTCGATGGAACTGTTCTTTTCCACTCGCTTTCGAACGGTTTCCTCCGACAGCCCCAGTTCTTCACACAGGACCCGGATGACACGCTCCTTATCCTGAAGCTGGCTATGGATCACGGAGATGGTGCAGACGGTACGGTTGGTGGCAAGCACCGTTCCCGTAGCGTCGATGATCTCTCCCCTTGCCGCCTTGATGTCCCGCTCCCGCTCATGCAGATCCTCCGCCTTCTGGCCGTAATACTCGGAGCGAAAAATCATCAGATATGTTAGTCTGGCCGTCAGGGAAATCAATACCAGGAAGACGCCAAGAAACACGATCAGTATCTTCTTCCTATTATATGTTTTATTTCGCTGCATATAGCAAAACCTCAAAAAAGCAGTTACTATAGTCTATTATGCTTTTTCTGAGGTTATGTGCCATCCGAAGAATTATCCGGCCGGCTCCCCGCCTCCTGCGGAATCGCTATCTGCCGGAGTCTGGGTACCATCTGTGGGCGCCTGTGTTTCCCCTCCGGCAGCCTGGGTGCCATCCTCCGCAGCCTGCTGAGTACCATCCGCGGGAGTCTGCGTACTGTCCTCCGTCGTCTGATCTTCATCCTCCGTAATGGGTTCATCCGGATAAATATTTAAATAAGGCAGAATCTCCGTCAGAATATCCTTGGCCAGGGTAGTGGCATAGATACTCCGGTCCTGTCTCTCCGCATTGGGTTCGTTGACCACCACATAAATCAGCACTTCCGGGTCCTCTGCCGGAGCAAAGCCCATAAAGGAGACCAGATATGTGTTCTCGTCACGGGGCTGCTTCTCTGCCGTTCCCGTCTTTCCGCCCATGGAGTAACCGGGAACCTTGGCGCTTTGTCCGGATCCTTCCTCCACTGCTTTGATCAGATAGCCTCTCACCGTATCGCTAACCTCATTGGAAACAGTCTGTTTTAACACAGTGGGCTCCACCGTTTGCACCGTATTGCCGTTTTCATCCACAATCTTTGTTACCAGGTGGGGCTGATAATAATAACCGCCATTGATGACGGAGGCAAAGGCCGACGCCATCTGTATCATGGTAACGTTAAAGTTCTGACCGAAGGAATTGGTGGGCAGGGCTGCCGCATCCTGGGCCATACGCTCCGCCGTGTAATACAGGGTATCCGTTCTGGCTTCCCCTGTCAGGTCAATATTGGTCCTTAATCCGATATTAAAAATATTCTGATATTTGGTAAAAGTCTCAATTCCGATTTGTTGGGACATGGCCATCAGCGCGTCGTTGCAGGAATTTACAATAGCCTGCTCCACTGTCTGCGTACCGTGGCCGGTAGTCAAAACGCAGTGGATTTCATGTCCACCAATCATTTCTCCACCATCGCAAAGATAGACTTCCGTGCCATCCATTTTCCCGGAGTCCAAACCAGCGGCTACCGTCAAGGGCTTGGCGGTAGACCCCGGTTCGTACGTGTAGGTAATACAGAAATTCTGCCATAAAGCGTTTAATATATCCAATCTGCCCTCTTCATCCAGGGCGTCAATATCCTCGGTGGTCATCTGCCGGTAATCGGCACAATAGGCATTGAAAATCTCCTCATCCCAGGGATCGTTTAAGCTATAACCGGTACTGTCCGCCATGGCAATAATCTCTCCTGTGTTGGGATTCATCACAAGAACTGCCGTATTCTGACTTCCCGGCCCCTCCGTATACGCATCTCGGTAGGTAGCGTCAAATTCTTTTATTTTTTGCTCTACCACACTCTGCACATTCACATCCAGAGAGGTAACCAGACTGTTGCCGTTTGTGGCCTCCTTGATGGTCTGCTCCATCCCACTGGTTCCATCCATATACCCGTAGCTTCTGCCGTTGATACCGTTCAACGTATCATTGTAGTAATCCTCCAGCCCGCCGATTCCCACATTACCGGAGGTGGTAAAGCCCAGCACCTTGCAGGCCAGCGTGTCGTAGGGATACACCCGGTCATACTCCTTTTCAAACCACACGCCCCTCACATTTGGATTCACCTTGTCGCCCTCGTTTTCTCCCTCGGTGTAAACTTCCTCCGTCAACTCCACAAAACCACTGATCTCCTCATAAGATAATTGCTTCCGAAGCACGCAGTAGGCGCTGTCCGGCCGCTCCGTCAGAAGGGTTCTTAATTCCTCTTCCGTCACATCCGGGAAGCACTCCAGGACAGCGGCAATGGTGGGCTCTATGTATTTTTCATCGCTGTTAATGACCCTACAGTCAATGATCAGATTGTAGACATCCTGGCTGGTGGCCAGAATGGTGCCGTTGGCATCCAAAATGTCACCCCGCCGGTAGGGAATGGTTTCACTGTCGTACTGCTGCTGGTTCAGGACAATTTTCTCATACCTGGATCCGCTGGTTCTCTGAATGTACGTCAGTCGGACCATAAGCCCCACCAGCAGAACGAATACCAGCAGAAACATCACAATCAGCTTTTTTTGCATGTATTTTGCAAATTTAAATATTCTTCGTTTTCGATTCTTCTTCGCCGCCACCGCAAACTCCCTTCTTTACTCCTCGGGAATGTCCTGATACTGGTTCATGTAATCGTCATTATCCACCTCATAGTAAACAATCTGATCCTGGCTGGGATATACCATGCCGAGACTGTTCATGGCCGTATCCTTCACCTCCGATAAATCAACGGAGGTCTCAATCCGATTCAACGCGGCGTCATTATCCGTCCGCAGCTCCAGAATCTGGCTTTCCAGGGAAGCCACATGACTCTTGCGGCTGTCAAGATCCGTCTGAAGCTTGATATACAAGCCGCAGACGCCAACGGTAGCCGTAACCGCCAACGTCAAAAACAGCAGATAGGCCGGATTCATTCTCAGAGCCCGCTCCCGGTTCATCCGGGTTCTGCGGTCGATACTCCGTCTCTTTTCCTGCTCTCTGCGCTCCTGTTCTTCAGGGAGACGCTTGGGCATGGCATTCAATTTGCGGACGGTGTTTCCCTCCACATAAGCCTGCCTTCTGTCTATCTGATGGTTTCTCACCTGTGATGTTCTCGTCTGTGATGTTCTCGTCTGTGATGTCCTTACCTGCTGTCTGCTCATAAAACGATATCCCTCTTCCTTATAATTCCTGATCTGAATGCTTTTCTATCCCTGACGCCCTATCCCCGCTCAAATACCCGAAGCTTCGCGCTCTTGGAGCGGGAGTTCTCCGCTAATTCCTCCGGTCCCGGAAGCACCGGCTTTCGTGTGATCACCTTTCCTTTGGAAACGGCTCCGCATACGCAGACCGGAAAATCACTGGGGCAGGTACACGGATTTTCATTTTTCTTAAAAAGGTCCTTGACAATACGGTCCTCTAAGGAGTGAAAGGTAATGATACAGATTCTTCCCCCTGGATGTAAAAGGTCTATCATATCATCCAAAGAATCCTTTAATACCTCAAGTTCCCGGTTTAAGGCGATCCGCAGCGCCTGGAAGGTTCTCTTGGAGGGATGTCCCCCCGTGGCCCTCACTCTGGCCGGTATAGCCGCCTTGATGATCTCGTTCAGTTCCCCGGCTGTCTCTATGGGCTTCTCCTGTCTGGCCCTCACGATGTGCTTCGCAATGTTCTTGGCGAACTTGTCCTCTCCGTAATCCCGAATGATATGAAACAGCTCCGTCTCGCTATAGCTATTCACCATGTCCCGGGCCGTCAGGCTCTGCCGCCTGTCCATCCGCATATCCAGAGGCGCGTCCGCCTCCCGGTAGGTAAATCCCCGCCCGGGGTCATCCAGTTGAAAGGAGGATACCCCCAGGTCCAGCAAAATACCGTCCACTTTATGTACGCCAACGCCCGCTAAGGCTTCCCGCATCTTCTCGTAATTGCCGCGGAGAATGGTAACCCGCTCCCCAAAGGGATTAAGCCGCTCTCCCGCCGCCGCAATGGCATCCTCATCCTGGTCGATGCCAATGAATCTTCCCCGTTCATTCAGCCGCCTGCACACCTCAAAGGCATGTCCGCCGCCGCCCAGGGTTCCATCCACATACACTCCGTCCGGCCGGATGTTCAAATATGTAATTGTCTCCTCTAACAGTACGGATGTGTGTTTGAACTCCATGGTATCTCCCGTCTTAATTTCAGCGCGTCTCTTTGTTTTTCGGTTTGGTTCCGCTCTCACAGGACCAAAGGTTAAATGGAAATGCCAAGCTCTGCCATATGCTCCGCGATCTCCTCCACGTCATCGTATTCACTGGTGGCGCTCCAGCGTTCCTTGCTCCAGATCTCAATGTGGTTCAGCACGCCGGCCAGCACCACATCCTTCTCCAGTCCGGCAAATTCCCGTAGGACGGCCGGCAGTAAAATTCTTCCCTGCTTGTCCACCTCGCAGGTGGCTGCTCCCGCAAAGAAAAAGCGAGCAAATTTTCTGGCATCCTTGGAGAACTGTGATACGTTTCGGAATTTTTCCTCTATGACCTTCCACTCCTCACTGGGGTACACAAATAAGCATCCATCCAGCCCCTTTGTCGCCACAAATTCATCTCCCAGCAGTTCTCTGAATTTGGAAGGAACTATCAGTCTGCCCTTGGCGTCTATCGTATGGTTGTATTCTCCCATAAACATCAGAATCACCTGCCAAACCAAGGAGGGCGTTTTCCTCCACTTTAAACCCTTTTCTACCACTTTGCTCCACTTTTAATCTATTCTAGCTCAAAACCGGCAAAAAAGCAAGCAAAAAAACAGCAGGAAAAGATTTTTTCTTTTCCTGCTGTTTTCTCTCTTTCATTCTCTTTCAGGCCACCGGTATGCTTGTCCGTTCTTCCGATATAATATAATATTCGATCAAACGGTCCAATTCCAAACTTAGCCTGTAGCACATTTGTTCACTGCACCCTCTTGCGATGGCGTCATCCAGTCTCCTGCGAGCAGATTCGATTTCTCTCTGCAATTTCTCCACGGCCTCTCATCTCCTTCAAAACGTTCTCCCTTATATTATGTACCTCCGCGGGCGCCTGTACCCAGCCAGTATCTGTCATCTCTGGCAGCGGTTTCCTCAAGCGTATGTCAGTATTTTCCTTTTTCTCTTCTGTCTTGACTTATTCTACTATGTTCCGCCCCAAAAATCAAACAAATTCCTCTCCGAATTTCCGGCACCCTTCGACATAATTCTTTTTGATTCGCTGCATTTCCCCTTTCTGCGCAAAAAAGCACCACTACATTTTGTAGAAAAATACACTTTCATACAAAATGTAGTGGTTTTCTTTGCGCAGTTTTGACAGCAGGTTATCAGCACCTACATTCGAAGCTGGAACATTCCGTATCCTCGCAGTTGCAGGCATGAGCGCCGGCAATGCCAATCTCCTGTGCCGCGCATTTGCAATCCTCGTTAAATACGCAGTTTTCCGCCTCACAGTCCACCTCAATCATTTTGCTGGGATGGTCCATGGAATTGGCGCCCCGCTCTCCCATTCTCTCCCGGAAGCTGCCGCAGGAGGTAGCGGAGGGCTCTTTTGCTTCCTTCCCCTCCACCATAATGTCTCCCTTGCTGCAATAACGGTCCTCGTTATACATACAGGTTTGTGCCGAACATTTTAACTGGGTCATAATCGTTGCTCCTTTTATCAAAATTTTGTCAACAATAGTATGGCCCATGGGCCGCATTTTATACGCATCAAGTATTTTTTATTGTTCCTCCACCTCAATTTTCCGAATTTCCTTTGTGCGGATTTCTTTACAGATATCATCAATGAAGTCTGAGAGAACTCTGGCTCCCTCATCCCCTTTGTAGCGGCTGCGAACGGAAACGGTATTGTCTTCCTCCTCCTTCTGGCCCACCACCAGCATATAGGGCACCTTGTTTATACGGCTCTCACGAATCTTGTAGCCGATCTTCTCGGAGCGCAGGTCCACCGTAGCCAGAATTCCGTTGTCCTTTAATTCCTCCAGCACCTTCTCGGCATAATCGTTGTATTTATCGGAAATGGGAAGAATGCGTACCTGCTCCGGGCAGAGCCAGGTGGGGAACTGTCCGGCATATTTTTCGATGAGCCATGCCAGGGTGCGCTCATAGCAGCCCATGCTGGTCCTGTGAATAATGTAGGGCCTCTGTTTTTCGCCGTTCTGATCGATATAGTACATATCGAACTGCTCCGCCAGCACTGCGTCCCACTGAATGGTGATCATGGTATCTTCCTTGCCGTAAACGTTCTTGGCCTGAATATCCACCTTGGGACCGTAGAAGGCCGCCTCACCCTCCGCCTCGTAGAAGGGGATTTCCAGTTCGGTCAGAACCTTGCGGATATTTCCCTGGGTTTCCTCCCACACGGCCTCGTCGCCGATATATTTTTCTTTATTGTTTGGATCCCACTTGGACAGGCGGTAGGTTACATCCTCCTCCACGCCCAGGGTCCGCAGGCATTTTCTTGCCAGAGCCAGACAGCCCTTAAACTCCTCCACCATCTGGTCCGGGCGCACGATCAGATGTCCCTCGGAGATGGTGAACTGGCGCACACGGGTTAAGCCGTGCATTTCGCCGGAATCCTCGTTTCGGAACAGGGTAGATGTCTCACCATAGCGCAGGGGCAGATCCCGGTAAGATTTCTGGCTGGCCTTGTATACATAATACTGGAAAGGACAGGTCATGGGACGCAGGGCAAATACCTCCTTGTCCTTCTCCTCGTCTCCCAGCACAAACATGCCCTCCTTATAATGGTCCCAGTGACCGGAAATCTTGTAGAGGTCGCTCTTTGCCATGAGGGGTGTCTTGGTTCTCACATAGCCCCACTTCTCCTCCTCGTCCTCGATCCAGCGCTGCATGGTCTGAATCATCTTGGCTCCCTTGGGCATCAAGAGGGGCAGCCCCTGGCCGATGACGTCCACGGTGGTAAAAAGTTCCATCTCACGGCCCAGCTTGTTGTGGTCCCGCTTTTTGATATCCTCTAAGTGCTCCAGATACTGGTTCAACTCCTCCTTTTTGCCAAAGGCAGTGCCGTAAATCCGCTGCAGCTGCGCCCGGTTAGAATCCCCCCGCCAGTAGGCCATGGAGGAGGAGATCAGCTTAAAGGCCTTGATGTTCTTCGTACTCATAAGGTGCGGACCGGCGCACAAATCCACAAACTCACCCTGGCGATAGAAGGAAATCTCCGCGTCAGCGGGCAGATCCTCGATAAGCTCCACCTTGTAGGGCTCCTCCTTCTCCTTCATGAAAGCGATGGCCTCCTCCCGGGGCAGGGTGAACCGCGTGAGCTTCGCACCCTCCTTGATGACCTTCTTCATCTCTTTTTCGATTTCATCCAAATCCTCTCTGGAAAATGGCTCCGTATCAAAATCATAGTAAAATCCGGTATCGATCGAGGGGCCGATAGCCAGTTTCGCGCCCGGACGCACCCGCTTTACCGCCTCTGCCAGCACATGGGAGGTGGTATGTCTTAGGGCCGCAAGACCTTTTTCGTCGTTGGCGGTCAAAATGTTCAATTCACAATCTTTGTCAATCATGGCGCGCAAATCCTCCACCTTGCCGTCCACCTCTCCGGCTGTGGCCGCGCGGGCCAGGCCCTCGCTGATGTCAAGGGCAATGTCGTAAATAGATTTCGCGTTTACGTATTCCTTCACGGAACCGTCTTTTAATGTGATTTTCATGATGTTCTCTCTCCTTTGCTTATTTTTACTGTCTGTGAATCCCGGGGGGCTTTTTATTCTATTTCTATAGGAAGTTTCTGAAAACCTTCCTATAAAATAAAAAATCCCATGCACTACTTTTTGTAATGCATGGGACGAATATACTCGCGGTTCCACCCTGCTTGCTCTGCCGGTCAACACCGCGCAAAGCCACTCATTCGATGATAACGGAATCACCGGGCCGTATTGGGGCCACTCGGAGCTGGTTTTCAAATGCTTTCCAGTAAGCCGCTTCCAGCGCTTTGGCGGCTCTCTCTGTTCTGTTCCACATTCTACTCTTCTCGTCAACGTATTTTTTCTTTTATCGGTACTAATTGTAACTCTTTTTCCGTCAAATGTAAAGGGAAAAATTTGGATGCTGTTCGCAGGCCAGTACCGCAAAGCATATTACTGTTCACGGCCTGACCGGTAACAACATTTATTTTCTGCCGCAGCACTTTTTGTATTTTTTGCCGCTGCCGCAGGGGCAGGGGTCGTTGGGGTAAATTTTGGCCTCTTTGACGATGGTGCCGGACTTCTTCTGCTCGATATACAGAGCTTTTCTGGTCTCCTCGTCAAAAATCGCCTCCCACTGGGGCAGCTCGTAGAGCCAGTCCGCCTTGGCGTCCACCATGTTCTTGTACAATTTTTCCTTATCGAAAGCCAGACTCACATGGGTATCCTCTTCCATCTCCTCGATGGGATTCGGCGTAATCAAGCTGTCGTTGATGCCGTCCAGAAATCCGGTCATCGCCATGATATCCAAATCGTACTTCTCAGCCAGCTCCTTGACCGTCCCCTCCACTACCTCGTCTGGGTTCTCCAAAAGCTGCCCGTACACCTTCTTCTCCAACAGAAAATATCTCTCCCAGAATTTCTTCAGTTCGCCTTTATCTGTCTGCTGATTATACGCAATACTCTGCCATTGTTCTAATAATGCCATTATTCTACCATCCTTTATTCCTTCTTTGGATTTAGTAGACAACAAAAAGCGCTTCGCAAACTTTCTATCGTCATGAATCGTAAATCCCGCAAAATGCACTTCTACAGTATAGCGCATTTTGCGAGATTTTTCAATAAGGAATTCCTTCTTTCCCAGGGTTGTTTCGTGAATGGCAAAACGCTTCGTAACTGCCCCATCAACAAGCGTGAACCAGTTCCGATGGCTTCCTTTATGCTTTACAGATTATTTTTGTCGCTTCTTTCCGGTAAAAACGCGCAAAATATCCCCTTTCTCTCTTTTTTCATTTTTTCAGATCTTTGATATCGGCATTCTTTTAATAGAAGCTGCTGATCCCCTCGAAGACATATTTCTTTATCAGCCCCGGTTCCTCACTAAATTCATCCATCGCTTCCGTCATGATCCCGGAACAGGCTTCTGCCAGCATGGCTATCCGCAGTATGTTGTACGCGAATTTCCGGATCAGCGCCAGATTGTTCTTTGATCTTTTCGCCGGCGACCGGTCTTCGCGGAACGTGTCATCCAGCACATGGTGCGCGCGGTTCTCGATCGCCCAGTGTTCCCGCTTTATCCGCGCCATTTCTTCCGCTGTCAGCTCCATATCCGAGATCAGCCCTGTCTCCTGTATGTCCTTTCCCATCGTGTCATCCCTGACCGGCTTCGGGCTCCTACGGGACCCTTTTTCCAGAAACGTCTCTACGTCCGGCGTTATATCCTTTCCTTCCTGGTCTCTTTCCACCGGTATCCGTATCTGTCTGACACGTCCCACCGTTTTTATGAAGGGCCATTCTTCCTGTGTTTTTGTCAGGATCCCTCCTTCCGTACACACCCCGCACCACCGGTGTTCATGACGGTCCCGGTTCCTCTCCTGGTGATACACCTCCTCATATTTTTTCTGCATCTGGGGATTTCTCGGTTTATAATTCACATCCTTTTTCATTTCCTTATGATCTTCCGACATCTCCCCCAGATATTTCATGATCTCCTCATACGACTGCGGCTGGTTCTTTTTCACCATCAGCACAAAATGCCCCTCCTGGCTGATGATCCGCTCCATGATCTCCGTCCGCGTCCCTATCGCGTCGGTCGTCACTATGCTCCCGCGGATATCCAGGAGTTTCAGCAGTTCCGGTATGGCTCTGATCTCACTGTCCTTATCCCGGAGCGGAAGCTGTGCCAGCACCAGCCCCGTTGCCGCGTCTATCGCGTTCAGGATCATCGGCGTCCTGAAATTCCTCACTTTTTCCATTGCCGCCCTCAACGCCTTCCCGTCAATGGCAAGATGGATCCCCCTGGTACTAACGATCTCCCCGATCCATTCCATGAATGCCATGGCGAACAGTTCCTCGTCTGTCCCCCACAGGATCCTGCACGCGGTTGACGGGGACGCGATCCCGTTTTTCAATGGGATATAGTTCCTCAGTTCCTCCAGATGCTTCTTACACCATTTCAGGCTCCTGCGTATCGTGGTCTTCCCCGCAAGGAACCCGATCACCAGGCATACCAGCACTTCCGCATGGTCATGTCTGGTTTCCCGGCCGCGCCTCGGGTCCGGTACTGCCCTCATATACGCGATCAGCGGCTTTGTCAGGAATCCTTTCTCAGCACATCTCCAGATCGACCCCCATACGTTCCAGCAGCTGTTTCTGTTCCGGACTGATCCTTGATACCACCGTCTCCTTTTCAAGATACAGAAGATAAATGCTTTTCAATTTCTGCAGTTCCGACACATCCACTCCGTGTTCTTTATAGATCCTCCTGCTCAAGGAAGCAGCCTGCGCCCCAAACTGATAATGGAACTCTTCCTCCTTCTTTATCCTTCTTTCTTTCAGCAGATACGTTTCCGGCGACCATTTCCGTATAAGGATTGAAAGCACCTCCTCCCAGTCATCCCCCAGGGGCTTCTTCCAGCCCTCAGGGCAGAGCTGCCATACCGTTTTGGAAAACCCATACTCTTTTACCTCGATCTCAGCAAGCGACACTTTTCTCTTTCCGCTCTCGATCACACCATCCGGGGTAATGATCCCGATATAAGTATCTACGGGCTGTGGATACTTCTTTCCGGGAACCCGCCTGGAGGTGCGCTTATAAAGGTAGTAAGTATCTCCTTTTTTCTTGACGGTGGTTCCCCGTTTCCGCTGTGCCTGCACCCATTCCGGATACACTTTTTCTGTAACTGGCATGATATCCTCCTTTCCGTATAGGTGGAATATACCTATACTATAAAGACAGTATACCTCTACGTACAGAAAAAGTCAAGAGTTATGGGCCGTTTGTATAGCATTCCATAACTCTTGTAAAATCAGCTTATTTGCTATTTTGAATTATTTTTCATGAAACAACCCTGCCTTCTTTCCTTTTTCGTGAGAGTTGTCTCACCATATCTGTAACAGTTCAGAAAACCGGATTTTTTTCAAAGAAAACGTTAAGCCCTTCCAGGATTCCCTCCGCAATCTTTTCCTGGTAGTCGTCATCCAAAAGCTTTTCTCTCTCGCTGGGAGTGGTGAGAAATCCCGTCTCAATCAGGCAGGCGGGCCTGGTATTATTTTCCACCACCACAAAATCGCTGTCCGTCACCACTCCAAGACTCTTGGCACCGGTTTTCTCAAGCACGGAATCAAAAATAGCGTTGGCCAGATCGGGGCTTTTGCTGTCGGAATCTTCGTTACAGTATATCTCCATCCCGCTGATGGTGGTACTGTTCTCCACGGCGTTCTGGTGAATGCTCACAAATGCGTCCGCCTGATTTCTCTCCGCTACCTGTACCCTGTCACTCAAATTAGGATAGGTATCGTCATCCCGGGTCATGACCACTTTGTAACCGGCCTCCTTCAACAGCTTCTCCAGCTTCAGAGCGATATCCAGATTAATATCCTTCTCATAAGTGTTCTTCCACAAAGTACCCGGATCCTTGCCTCCGTGGCCCGGGTCTACAACGACGCAGATTTCTTCCTGTTCTTCCTCATCGCTCGTTTCCCCCACTTTTCCCGCTTCTTCGTCGTTTTTGAAATTGTCAACGTTTTTGTATGTAGTATCCACGGTCTGCGGACTGCCCTGGTTCACATTCTGCGACACCGCCTCACCGGCCTGAGATCTCCGCATTTTACTCAGACTCACCACTGCCGTCACAACCAGCACCGCCGCAATCACGGTCAGGCAGGTTCTACGGATAATCTGCTGCTGCCGCCGTTTTCTCTGCAAAGCCCTTCTGTGCTCCAACGCCCTTCGTTCTCTCATCCTGTCATCCAACTGTAAGGCACCTCCTAAATTCTCTATTTGCTATTTTAGCAGAAAATTGTTTTAAAGTACACTACAGATTGTACGAAAAATGTAAAAAAATTTTTTAAGCAGGCAGGTATAAAGCCGGGTGCCCTTGATTTCAATGGCCTTTGCGCCTTTCGGGACCGTTACGTTTACGGTAAGCTCTATTTTACCGAAATCACTGAAATATTCTCCGCAGGTATATGTCTTTTTCCTTTCTGTGAGATTGATCCCGCAGATTTCTTTGCAATTTTCCTCCGCCGAAAAATCACCCATCACAAACACGCTGGGAAGATATCTGAAATCGTTTTGCGATTTAATGATAGTTACCCCTTTTTTCAGTTGTATAGGCTCAGAGATTCCGTACAGGTTTTTTAAGCCGCCAGATAATGCGGTTTTACAGGGAGCGCAATTAATTTTTTGGTCGGAAATATATGCTGATGTATCTCTCCTAGTATAATAATGGTGTAGTCAAGAATGACTACTGGTTAATAGTTACAAAGTCTAATCTAATAAATCTATATAGATATAACGGAAGGAGGAACTCCCCCTCCATCAGAAGTTAT
>CALWLN010000217.1 GCA_944381535.1 uncultured Lachnospiraceae bacterium | reverse complement strand
GCGCTCTCGCTCAGCGAAAGACGCAGCGGTACTAAGCTCACTGCCCGTAAACGGTCGGTTCGCTAAGTGCCGGCGTCTTTCAATGGTCTGCTTATAACAAATATGCCATCCAGGGCTACGTTCCAGTTAAAAGCTAAAAAAGTTCAAATCTCCGGTGAAAACAGCCTTACCCGTTGTATATTTCCCCACCCCGTGAGCAGTAACCCGTTTCCCATAGAAGCAGGAATTGTTTCCGGTTCTTGAAAAAAAGCAACGAAAAATCTTGTTTACAACAAAAGAATGGTATATGATATAAAAAGAGTTGTATATAGCAGACTGTATAAAAACAGGCCATATACAAAGAGTTTTATAAGTTCCTCAATTTTGGGAACTATAGGAGAAAAAGTAAAGGATGTGAGCAGATGAAAAGAATCGGAATCTTGACCAGCGGCGGAGACTGCCAGGCTTTAAACGCCGCCATGCGGGGCGTGGTAAAGAGCCTGAGCAACAATGTGGATGAACTGGAAATCTACGGATTTTATGAAGGCTACAAGGGACTTATTTACGGTAACTACCGGCTGTTGACTTCCAAGGATTTTTCAGGAATCCTCACGGTAGGAGGAACCATCCTGGGGACCTCCAGGCAACCCTTTAAGCTGATGCGCACGCCGGATGCCAACGGCCTTGACAAGGTGGAGGCCATGAAGAGCACTTATCACAAGCTGCGCCTGAACTGTCTTGTGATATTAGGCGGAAACGGAACCCAGAAGACTGCCAACCTGCTGCGGGAGGAAGGGTTGAATGTGATCCATCTGCCCAAGACCATTGACAATGACATATGGGGCACCGATATCACGTTCGGTTTTTACAGCGCTGTCAACATTGCAACGGATGCCATCGACTGTATCCATACTACGGCGGCTTCCCATAACCGGGTGTTCATCGTGGAGGTCATGGGACATAAGGTAGGCTGGCTGACCCTGTATGCGGGGATTGCCGGCGGCGCGGATATTATTCTGATCCCGGAAATCCCCTATGACATCAATAAGGTGGTGGAGGCCATCGGCAGGAGAAGTAAGGCCGGCAAGAATTTTACCATTCTGGCGGTGGCCGAGGGAGCCATTTCCAAGGAAGATGCCCAGTTGTCCAAGAAGGATTACAAGGAAAAATTAAAGAAGAGAAAATACCCCTCTGTATCCTATGAGGTGGCGGCCCAGATCGAGGCCATCAGCGGCAATGAGGTGCGGGTGACCGTGCCGGGACATACACAGCGGGGCGGAAGTCCCTGCCCCTATGACCGTGTGCTGTGTACCAGACTGGGGGCGGCTGCCGGCCAGTTGATCCTGGATGAGGATTACGGCTACATGGTTGCCATGATCAACGGCGAGACAAAGAAGGTGCCTCTGGGCGACGTGGCGGGCAAGCTTAAGATGGTGGAGCCGGATTCCAAGATGATTCAGGAAGCCAAGCTCATGGGCATCAGCTTCGGAGATTGATATGTCCTATACAGCCTTATACCGGAAGTTCCGGCCCCAGGAGTTTGAAGACGTCAAGGGCCAGGAACATATCGTTACAACCTTAAAAAATCAAATAAAAGCGGATCGTATCGGTCACGCCTACCTGTTCTGCGGCACCCGGGGAACAGGCAAGACTACCGTCGCCAAGATATTTGCCAGGGCCGTCAACTGCGAACATCCCGTAGATGGCAGCCCCTGCGGCGAGTGTCCCTCCTGCAAGGCCATCAAGGAGGGCACATCCATGAATGTGATTGAAATCGACGCCGCCTCCAACAACGGCGTGGATAATATCCGGGAGATCCGGGAAGAGGTGGCGTATTCCCCCACGGAGGGAAAGTACAAAGTCTACATTATCGACGAGGTTCATATGCTATCCATAGGAGCCTTTAATGCGCTCCTTAAGACACTGGAGGAGCCGCCGTCCTATGTGATTTTTATTTTGGCCACCACGGAGGCCAACAAGATACCGATCACCATTCTGTCCCGGTGCCAGAGATACGATTTTCACAGGATTACCCTGGACACCATCGCGGACCGGCTGACGGAACTGGTGGAAGCCGAGCAGGTGGAGGCCGAGGAAAAGGCCATCCGCTATATCGCCAGGGCCGGGGACGGCTCCCTAAGGGACGCCATCAGCCTGTTGGACCGTTGTATCGCCTTTTACCTGGGACAGAAGCTGACCTACGACAATGTGCTTAAGGTGCTGGGCGCGGTGGACACCGAGGTGTTCAGCCAAATGCTGCGGCGGATTTTAAAGAGGGATATTCCCGGAATGATAGCGGGCCTTGAGGAGCTTATCACCCAGGGCCGGGAGCCGGGCCAGTTTGTGGTGGACTTTACCTGGTATCTCCGGAATCTGCTGCTCTTAAAAAGTTCCGATGACATGGAGGATGTGCTGGACATTTCCAGTGAAAATCTGGTATTGTTAAAGGAAGAGGCAAAACTGATAGAAGCGGAAGAGCTGATGCGCTACATTCGGGTATTTTCCGAATTAAATAACCGGATACGCTATGCCACCCAGAAACGTATTTTGATCGAGATGGCATTGATCAAGCTGTGCCGGCCCCAGATGGAGGAAAATCTGGAATCCCTTCTGGCCCGGGTAGACCAGCTGGAGAAAAAAATGGAGCAGGGGATTCCCGTGGCGGCTGCGCCAAATGGAGCTGTCACGTCCCCGGGAGGCTATGGGGCCAATGCGGCGGGAGAGGCTTACGGGTCGTTTTCGACGGTGGGGACCGGCCCGGGAAATGTCCCGGAAAACGCGGGCCCTCCGGTTTTGCCCAAAGCCATCCCCGAGGATGTAAAACAGGCCGTGCAGAACTGGCGGGGAATCGTCCAGAACATGTCGGGGCTTATGCGGGCCTACCTAAGCCCGGATAAAGTGTGTGTCAGTCTGGGCGGCGATGGCAGCCTGCTATTGGTATTTGAGGATGAGATGGCGGAGAGCTATCTCAACACCCCGGAGCATGTGGCAGAGCTTACGCGGGCCGTATCAAACCGCATTGGAAAGGAAATTCAGATTCAGATAAAACGAAACGAAACGGGACGCCCGGTGCGGGAAGTATATCCGGATTTGGAAAAACTCAACATTGAGATTGAGATAGAAGAAGATTAGGAGGATGAAACAATGGCAAAAAGAGGCGGCTTCCCGGGAGGAATGCCCGGAAACATGAATAACCTGATGAAACAGGCCCAGAAAATGCAGAAACAGATGGAGGAGGCCACCAAAGAGCTGGAGGAGAAAGAGATCACGGCCACCGCAGGCGGCGGAGCCGTGGAAGTGACCGTGTCCGGCAAGAAAGAGGTCGTAAAGGTAAAGCTGGCTCCGGAGGTAGTGGACCCGGAGGACATTGAGATGCTGGAGGATCTGATCATGGCGGCCACCAACGAGGCTCTGCGCCAGCTGGAGGAATATTCCCAGCAGTCCATGTCCAAGATCACGGGAGGATTAGGCGGCCTGGGCGGCGGCTTCCCCTTCTAGGAGCGAGAACATGGAATACTACAGCAGGCAGATCAGCAAGCTGATTGAAGAACTTTCCGCCCTGCCGGGAATCGGCAGCAAATCAGCTCAGCGACTGGCTTTTCATATTTTAAACATGCCCATGGACCATGTGGAGCAGCTCTCCGGGGCCATTTTAAACGCCCGGAAAAATGTCCGTTACTGTAAGCAGTGCTTTACTTTAACGGACGATGAGCTGTGCCCCATCTGCAAAAATCCCAGTCGGAACCAGAAAATTATCATGGTGGTGGAGGATACCAGAGATTTGGCGGCCTACGAGAAAACTCAGAAATACGAGGGCGTCTATCACGTCCTCCACGGAGCCATCTCCCCCATGCTGGGCATCGGCCCAAACGATATCAAACTCAAGGAATTGATGAAGCGGCTCCAGGGGGATGTGGACGAGGTGATCATCGCCACCAACTCCAGCCTGGAGGGGGAGACCACCGCCATGTACATCAGCAAGCTCATCAAACCCACAGGAATCAAGGTGACCCGCATTGCCAGCGGCGTGCCGGTGGGCGGCGATCTGGAGTACATCGACGAGATGACGCTGCTGCGTGCCCTGGAGGGCCGGGTGGAATTGTAATTTGTACAAAATGTACAGGAAATCCGAAACTTTTCCAAGAAAAATTTCCCTGCAAACAACTTGTAATAAAATACGGACAAGTATAGAATGAGGAAGAGAAAATAATATTACCGTTCGCAGGCCGGCTGCGGGAAGTGTGTTGCCGGGAAGGTCGTGAACAGTGATCAACAACCATTAAAGGAGGAAGCAATTATGAAGTTTTTTATTGACACAGCCAAGGTGGAGGACATTAAGAAAGCCAATGACATGGGTGTTATCTGCGGCGTAACCACAAACCCCTCTCTGATTGCCAAGGAAGGCAGAGATTTTAAAGAGGTTATCTCTGAGATCGCGTCCATCGTGGACGGCCCCATCAGCGGCGAGGTAAAAGCCACCACCGTTGACGCGGAGGGTATGATAAAAGAAGGAAGAGAGATTGCGGCAATCCATCCCAACATGGTTGTGAAGATTCCCATGACCGTAGAAGGCTTAAAGGCTGTGAAGGTTCTCGCCGCCGAGGGGATCAAGACCAATGTGACCCTGGTGTTTAACGCCAACCAGGCCCTTCTGGCAGCTCGGGCAGGGGCAACTTACGTGTCTCCCTTCGTAGGACGTCTTGACGATATCAATATGCCCGGCATTGATCTGATTCGTACCATCGCCGATATTTTCGCTATTCACGGAATCGAGACAGAGATTATCGCGGCCAGCATTCGCAATCCCATCCATGTGATCGACTGCGCGGCGGCCGGCGCGGACATTGCCACCGTGCCTTACAGCGTTATCGAGCAGATGACGAAGCACCCCTTGACCGACCAGGGAATCGAGAAGTTCCAGGCAGACTACAGGGCAGTGTTCGGGGAATAAGAAGGAGAGAACCATGGAAAATTTACAGCTGCAAAAAACGGCAAATGAAATCCGCAAAGGGATCATCACCGCTGTGCACAGTGCCAAATCCGGTCATCCCGGCGGCTCTCTGTCGGCGGCGGATATTTTTACGTATCTCTATTTTGAAGAACTGAATGTGGACCCGAAGAATCCGAAGAAGGCAGACCGGGACCGCTTCGTGCTGTCCAAGGGCCATGTGGCTCCGGGGCTTTATTCCACACTGGCCCACTGTGGATTTTTCCCGGTGGAGGATTTGACGACTCTGCGCCATGTGGGCTCTTATCTGCAGGGTCACCCGGATATGAAACATATTCCGGGCGTTGACATGTCCAGCGGCTCCCTGGGACAGGGCTTTTCCGCAGCCGTGGGAATGGCAGTGGCAGGCAAGCTGGATAACGCTTCCTATCGGGTGTACGCCCTGGCCGGGGACGGCGAGATTCAGGAAGGACAGATCTGGGAGGCCGCCATGTTCGCAGGCCACCGCAAGCTGGACAACCTGGTGCTGATCGTGGACAATAACGGATTGCAGATCGACGGAAATATCGAGGATGTCTGCTCCCCCTATCCCATTGACAAGAAATTCGAGGCCTTCCGGTTCCATGTCATCAATATTGACGGCCATAACTTTGATGAGATTCGGGCCGCCTTCAAGGAGGCCCGGGAAACCAAGGGGATGCCCACGGCTATTATCGCCCATACCGTCAAGGGCAAGGGCGTATCCTTTATGGAAAATGAAGCCTCCTGGCACGGAAGCGCCCCTAACGACGAGCAGTACGAAATCGCAATGGAGGATTTGAGAAAGGCAGGTGAAGCATTATGTCAGAAGTAAAGAAGATCGCAACCAGAGACAGTTACGGTAATGCGCTGGTAGAATTGGGAAAAGAGCATAACGAGCTGATTGTGCTGGACGCGGACCTGGCAGGTGCCACCAAGACCGGCGTATTCAAAAAAGTATTCCCGGAGCGCCATATCGACTGCGGTATCGCCGAGGCCAATATGGCCGGTATCGCGGCAGGTCTTGCCACCTGCGGCAAGGTGCCCTTTATGAGCTCCTTTGCCATGTTTGCGGCGGGACGTGCCTTTGAGCAGGTGCGCAATTCCATTGGCTATCCTCATCTGAATGTGAAAATTGGAGCTACCCACGCTGGAATTTCCGTGGGAGAGGACGGAGCCACCCACCAGTGCAACGAGGATATCGCCCTTATGCGGACCATCCCCGGCATGACGGTCATCAATCCCTGCGATGATGTGGAAGCGAGAGCCGCCGTAAAGGCCGCCTATGCCCACGAAGGTCCGGTATATCTGCGGTTCGGCCGTCTGGCCATTCCGGTCATCAACGACGAGGCCACCTACAAATTTGAAATCGGCAAAGGGATTGTCTTAAAGGAAGGTAAGGATGTGACCGTTATCGCCACCGGACTGTGCGTCAGCGAAGTCCTGGAAGCGGCCAAAATGCTGGCGGCGGACGGTATTGACGCCGAGGTGATCAACATTCACACCATCAAGCCCCTGGATGAAGAGCTGGTTATAGCCTCCGCAGGAAAGACCGGCAAGGTTGTGACGGTGGAGGAACACTCCGTTATCGGCGGACTGGGAAGCGCCGTGTGCGATACCTTAAGCGCAAAGGCTCCCACCCGGGTGATGAAGATCGGGATCAACGATACCTTCGGAGAGTCCGGTCCCGCCCTGGAGCTTATCAAAAAATATGGTTTAGACGCGGAAAGCATTTACAAAAAAGTAAAGGCTTTTGTATAAAAGCAAAGAAAACAAAGGCTGTCGCCAAAATGCGGCAGCTTTTTTGTTTTCTGCCGTCGGAAACAAATGGATTGCCCTGACAGGAATTTTCAAAAACAGCGGACAGGCTGTGATAGTATGAAAGCAAAATAGGAAAGGGTGAAATCCATGATAGAAATCATTTACAATGAATCCGGGAAATGCGGCAGCTCTGTGGTGGTCAAGCCGCCCAAAAACATACGGCAGATCGGAAGCCCCAGGGGACGGCACAAAATTTATGTGGAGGATTACGTCTATACCTTCCTGCACTCCGCCGCCTTTGAGGGAGCATACCAGAAGCGGGGCGCCGTCCTCCTTGGAAAGAGCGAGATGTCCCAGGACATCCGTTATACCTTTATCAGCGGGGCCGTAAGCTGCGACCAGTTTATTTTTCAGGAGGAAGGGATTCTCTTTGATGAAAGCTGCTGGGAGTACATATACAAGGAAATCAAGCAATATTTTGATAACCAGGAGATTGTGGGGTGGTTTCTGGGGCTCACCGGTTTTCCCCTGGAACTGACTCCAGTGGTGGAGAGCGCCCACCGCAAGTATTTTGCCGGACGGGACAAGGTGTTGTTCCTGTCGGAGCCCGCTGAGGGGGAGGACGTATTTTTTACCTACGAACAGGGCATTTTGCAGAAAAAAGAAGGCTATTACGTCTATTACGAAAAAAATCTCCCCATGCAGGAGTATATGGTCACCAGCCGGGAGCGCTCCCGGGAGCTTTTCGACAGTATGGAGGAGAGAGCACCCATAAGCGAAATGGATGGGGGAGGCCTTTCGGAGCTGGAGGCTGCCGAAAAATTATTTTTCAGAGAAAAGCAAGGGCAGATGGATAAAGAAAATAGTTCTGAAAGTGGTCTGTCTGAAAAAGAAATTTATTCCGAAAAAGCGGAGAATGGAACAAAAACCGCGGATGCGGCGGAGGAGAAAACAGAGCCGATGACCTCTGCGGAGCAGGCCCTTCAGAATTACCGCAGTATGCTTCTGGAACGAAAGGGAACCCGCTCCCAACGAAAAGTAAACGGGCTTTTGTACACAGCGGCAGCTGTCGCCATGGTGATACTCTGCGTCATTGGAATCACCACAATGAACAATTTTGAGAAAATGAAACAGGTTCAGGAGGCCCTGGCCGCCCTTTCCCACTCCTCTGAATCGGAGGATGAGACCGGTGAGGAACCTTCGGAGGGCGTGACGGTGGAGTCCGTTCCCGGGCAAGTGACGCCTCAGCAGGAGGATTCTGCCGATACGGAAAGTTCGGAACCGCAAAACGGGGAGAACGGAGCCGCCGGTCAGCAGAATACGGATAGTCCGTCCACTACGGTTCAGCCGGGAACGGACGGCCAGTCGGGGGCTGATGGCCAGACAGCCACGGACCCGTCCGCAGGGAGCGGTCAGACTGACCCAAATCAACCGGGGGCAGGAGGCCAGCCAGAGGCGGGCAGTCAGACACAGACGCCGGAAAACACCACCGTTCCTGACCAGACGGAGGCCGCGGAGACCTCCGCCCAGACTTATTTGGAGCAGGGTTACTATATTGTCCAGTCCGGCGATAAGCTAGAACTCATCTGTAAAAACATTTACCAGACCACCGCTATGCTGGATAAGCTCTGCGAGGCCAATCAGATTACGGACGTGGACAAAATTTACGCCGGACAAAAACTGGTACTTCCGTAACGGGGGTGAATGAGGTATAATACTTGATTATAGGGTTCGCGAAGCGGTTCCTATAATAATGGTACAATCAGATGTTATAGTGCTTTGAGCGGCGCGCGCACGGAGGAATCTACATTGTCGAAAAAACCATACCGGCTGGTGGAGCAGGAAGTGGACCGGCTGGAATTAAAGATACGAAAACACAGACTGAAAATAGTAAGGACTATTCTGATACTGGCGGTCCTGGGCTTGATTGTGGCAGGAATTTTATACTATCTTTACCAGACCAAAACCTACAGTGATTTTCAAGTGCTGGAAACGGTGGAGCGGCAGGACACCGCCGGAACCAGATATGCGGAGTTTAACGGCAATATTTTAAAATACAGCAACGACGGCGCATTTTACATAGATGCCCAAAATCAGTTGTTCTGGAACCAGACTTATGAAATGCAGTCTCCCATGCTGGATATTTGCGAGAGCTACGCCGCCATTGCGGATGAAGATGGCACTAAAATTTATATTATGGATACCCAGGGGCCCTGCGGCGAGATAGAAACTACCCGCCCCATTCAACAGGTGCATGTGGCGAATCAGGGTACGGTAGCAGTGCTGATGGAGGAAAACGGAATTGGTTACATTCAGCTTTTTGACAAATCCGGCACCTTTCTGGCCGAGGGAGAATTACATACCCAAAACAGCGGCTATCCTTTGGATATCGCCATTTCCAATGACGGGAAAAAGATGGCGGTAGCCATGCTGGATGTCAACGAGGGCACTGTTAAGACTACGGTAGCTTTTTACAACTTCGGCTCCGTGGGCCAGAATGAGATTGATAATATCGTAAGCAGCTACCCCTACAGTGATGTCGTGATACCTAAGGTGGAATTTCTCGCCAATGATGTGGCCGTGGCCGTGGGTGACAGCCGGGTGATTTTCTACGAGGGCAGTCAGAAACCTGTTGTGAAAGAGGAAATTGAGATGGACCGGGAGATTCGCAGTCTGTTTTACAACGAGCGTTATCTGGGGCTGGTATTTGATAACGAAAACAGCGAGCAGACCTATGGCCTGGAAGTCTATGATACACAGGGCGGCCAGGTGGCAGCCATTGATTTCTCTACGGAATATGAGTCGATAGAATTTTTGGATAACGATGAAATATGCATACGCAACAACTTGGAGTGTAGTATCTACACGCTGCGAGGGATTCAGCGTTTCCACTATAATTTTGACAGAGACCTTTACAAGGTAATACACACGACCGGACGCCAATATCTCTTCCTGATGTCTGATACCACAGAAAAAGTGAAATTAAAGTAAAGCTTACATTAGAAACGGAGAATACAATGAACATTTTATCAATTGTAGTGCTGCTTATTTTAATTGGTTTTATGATATGGGGGTATTGGAGGGGCTTTATCCGCATTGCCTTTTCACTGGTGGTGATGCTTTTGACCATCCTGCTGGTTTCCTGGGCAACGCCCTATATTTCGGATTTCCTGAAGGAAAATACAACCATATATGAGGATTTGGCGGCAAATTGTTCATCAAAAATACAGGCCGCGATAGAAGGAGGCAGGGAAGCCGCAGAGGTGACGGAGGGCGACAATGGTGAAAATCCGGCGGCAAACGAAGAAAGTCAAACGGCTGGCGGCGAGAACCAGGGGACAGAGGCTTTGGAGGGCTTGCGGCTGCCGACGCTCTGGATGGAGCAATTGCTGGAAAAGACAGGACAGACCATAGACCAGGCCGTGGAGGACAGCGGAATATACCGGCAGGCAGGAGAATATATTGCGGACCTGGTGCTTCGAGGGGTAGCCTTTTTTGTAGCCTTTTTGCTGGTGACAATTTTACTGCGGTTTGTGATGGGGATTCTGGACGTTCTGGCAAAGCTTCCCGTCATCAAAGGGGTAAACCGGCTGCTGGGAGGCGCGGCAGGACTCTTGCAGGGATTGCTTCTGGTGTGGCTTCTTCTGCTCCTGGTGGCCATTGCCTGTACCAGTCAGTTGGGACAGACGTTGATTGGAGAAATTCAAGAGAGCGCCTTCCTGTCGTACTTATATAACCACAATGCCATTTTGTATTTGTTCAGTTACTTTTTCGGATGATATTTTGTGGTTGTTTTTTGGGAAAATACAAGATGTAGAACGAGTAAAAAAAATGAGTAAAAAAAATGTAAATTTTCTTTTCCAAAAGTGTTGACAGCCCATAATAAAGATGGTATTATGAAACTCCACCGTTGAGACAGGCGGTGGAGTTCTATTCGTGATAATAGAAAGTTTGTGGAACATACTTTCTATTGTAGAAAAACAATTGAAAACAAAAGTGAAAAAGTTGTTGACAAGCGGCGACAGACATGCTAAAATATAGAAGTTGTCGCTCAAGAGAAAAA
>CALWLN010000216.1 GCA_944381535.1 uncultured Lachnospiraceae bacterium | reverse complement strand
GTTGGAGCGTGAGAACCCAAGAGCCAGGGTCTATCATTATGAGGGCTCCTTTAACTATGCCAAAATCAATAATTTTGGCGTATCGAAGGCAAAGGGGGAGTATCTTCTGCTGCTAAATAATGATACGGAGCTGAAGGAACCGGATTCCATTCGTGAAATGCTCAGCATTTGCAGGCGTAAGGAGGTAGGAATCGTAGGGGCGAAGCTGCTGTATTTTGATAACACGGTGCAGCATGCCGGCGTGATCGTCGGAGCCGGCGGGGTTGCCGGGCACTGCTTTGTGGGGCTGGGGGAAGATGAGGCCGGTTATTTTGCAAGAGCGGTCTGCATACAGGACTATAATGCGGTGACTGCGGCCTGCCTCATGACAAAAAGGTCTGTGTATGAACAGGTGCAGGGACTGCGGGAAGAATTTGAGGTGGCCTTTAACGATATCGATTTCTGTATGAAGGTGAGGAAGCAGGGGCTTCTTGTGGTGTATACGCCCTATGCCAAATTTTACCACTACGAGTCCAAGACCCGAGGAGAGGATACCACGCCGGAGAAGGCGGAGCGGTTTATGCGGGAAATTCAGTTGTTTGAAAAGCTGTGGCCGGAAATATATCATGAGGGCGACAACTATTATAATCCCAACCTTTCCTATGAGAGGGCGGATTTTTATCTGAATCCATAAAGAAAAAAGAGGATATGAGATGCCAGACTATACAGAAAAAGACCATACATTTGCCATATGCGCTTATAAGGAGAGCCCATACCTGGAGGAATGCATACAGTCCTTGCTAAAGCAGACAAAGAGAAGCCGTATCATCCTGTGTACGTCAACGCCCAATGACCTGATCACGGCGTTGGGAGAGAAGTACAGCCTTCCGGTATACGTCAATCATGGAGAGCGCGGAATCGCAGGCGATTGGAATTTTGCATATGGGAAAGCAGAGACACCGTTAGTGACCATTGCCCACCAGGATGATTTTTATATGGAAAAATACACGGAAACGGTGCTGGATATGTTAAAGCGCGCAGTCCATCCACTAATCTGCTTTACCCATTATTGCGAGTATAAAAAGGAACTGGAAAGAGATAATAAAATGCTTCGGATCAAGAGGCTTATGCTGCTTCCCATGAAAAGCAGAACAGGCCGGCGAAGCAGATTTATCAGAAGGAGGATTCTGGCGCTGGGAAATGCCATTTGCTGTCCTGCCGTTACCTATGTAAAAGGGAATCTTCCAAATCCGGTATTTCAGACAGGATTTTTAAGTAATGTTGACTGGGAGGCTTGGGAAAAGCTTTCAAAATTAAAAGGCGAATTTCTGTACAGCGACTATCAGGGCATGTGCCATAGAATCCATACGGAATCAACCACCTCGGGGCTCATTGCGGATCACGGTAGGGCAAAAGAGGACTATGAGATGTTCTGCAGATTCTGGCCGAAATGGATGGCAAGGCTGATCATGAAATTCTATGTGAAGAGTGAAAAACTGAATGAGGTATAACGAGAGCAGAGTTCGGAATAAATATGTAAAATATATGTAAAGAATAGCATAAAAAAGCTTTAATTTGCGCAAAAGAAAAATTAGTATGCTATACTGAGTTTTAAGAATTTTCAGGGAAATTAAATTAAGTTAGGGGATTCTGAGTATGAAAATATTGCGAAAAGAAAAAGGACTCAGGCCGGTTCTGCCGGCCATATTTCTTTCTGCCGCGGTTTGTTTTATGTTTTTCCTGTACGCGCCGCTGGAGCTGTATTTTACCAATAAGAATGAATTCTGGTTTGACTTTTATCATATTGCGCCGGTCATGCTGTTGGTATTTCTGGTTACAACGGCGCTGGGGTGTCTTGCCTTTGGTATATTGTACCGGATTCACGAACGACTGTATCAGGTGGGGCTGGTTGCCGGCTTTATTGCTTTTCTGGCTTCCTATATACAGGGAAATTTTCTGGTAAAAAACCTGCCGCCCCTGGATGGGACAGCCATTGACTGGAGTTTATATTCCGGGGAGCGAATCAAAAGCGCCCTTGTCTGGATCGCAGTGATTGCGGTGGTGCTTCTGCTGCTTCGAATCCTGCGCATGGAGCGGTTTTACTATGTGGTGAAGTATGTGCCGGTCTGTATAGTTCTGATGCTGACGGTTTCGCTGGTAACGGTTTGTGTCGGCAACAATGGACTGGAGCGGAAAGTACAGATGCAGATCACAGATGATAAACTGTACGAAATGTCGGACGATAAGAATTTTATCATCTTTCTGCTGGATGCGGTAGACGCCCGGAACATGACGAAGCTGCTGCGGGAAAATCCGGAGTATGAGGAAATATTTGAAGATTTCACCTATTACCCCAATACGGTAGGGGCATATCCCTTTACGATGATGTCCATTCCCTATATTTTTTCCGGACAGTATTTTGAAAATGAACAGCCCTTTGAAGCGTACGACGCGAATGTTTACAAAACTGCCGCGCTTTTTGACAATCTGGAGCAGGAAGGCTATAAACTGGGGATGTATGAGCCGGAATTGCCCTCAAAGGATGACAGTATCTATCGCTTTGAAAATATTATATCGGAGAAAGGAAAAATTTCTTCCTACTGGGAGTTTCTGAAAGCGGAACTGAAGCTGGTGGGGGTAAGGTATGCGCCATTAGACTTGAAACGATTCTGTATTTTTGATACTAATTTTTTCTCGGCAATGCAGGAGGCACCGGAAGGATACAGTGCATATAGTTTTGTAAACAATTATTTTTATCATGCCATGCTGGATACTCCGGTGACACATACGGATGAGAAGCAGTTTAAATTCATCCATGTGGAAGGCGGGCATACGCCGTTCCGGTATGATGAAAATGTGGATTTTGTGGAAAATGCCACTTATACCGATAATCTGAAGGCCAGTATGACCATTACCAGAACATATCTGGAAAGGCTGAAAAATGAAAATGTTTATGATAATTCGGTCATTATCATTATGGCGGATCACGGATATGCGGAGGTGCCGGTGGAGAACGCGGCGCTTGAGCGGCAGAATCCGATCCTGTTCGTCAAGGGGCTCAATGAAAAGAACGGGGCTATGCAGGTAAACCATGCGCCGATCTCTTTTGAGGACTTACAGGATGCTTATGCAAGATTGCTGGCAGGGAACCCTGGAGATGAAATTTTCGATGCAAAAGAAGGGGAACAGCGGGAGCGCAGATTTTTATATTATGAATATCTGAAAGAGGATAAGATCCAGGAATATGTCCAGACAGGCGACGCAGGGGATGTAACCACCCTGGTTCCCACCGGTGAGGAATATCTCCGGAATCCTTCTGGGGAGGAAGAAAAGGAAGCGGAGGCGCCGGGACAGAAACTGAATGTTATTTTTCTTCCGCTGGAATACATCATGAATTGGTGTTACGGAATCTGCCGTAATTATGGCCTTGCGATCATACTCTTTACATTTATCAGCAAGATTGTATTATTGCCGGTTTCCGTCTGGGTACAGAAGAATTCCATTAAGATGGTAAAAATACAGCCGGAAATTAATTTTATGAAGGCAAGGTATTTTGGCGATAAAGACACCATTGCGGAGGAACAGGCCAAGATATTTAAGCGGGAAAAGTATAGTCCCATGGCTTCCATACTTCCATTGGCGATCCAGCTGATCCTGTTGATGGGAGTCATCGGAGTCATTAAAGCCGGAATAACGGACCCCAACATCGATATGGGCTTTTTCGGGATTGATTTAAGCCTTGTGCCCAATGAACACGGAAAATGGCTGATCTTATCCCCGGTAATCGCGGGCCTGTCCGCATGGCTGCTGTGCGTGGCCCAGAATGCAAGCAATGTTTTGCAGTCCGAACAGTCGAAATGGAACAAATATGGGACCATGCTGCTGTCGGTGGGGCTTTCCCTGTATCTGGGCTGGTTTGTGTCTGTCGGGGTGGCTCTTTATTGGGTTGCCAGCAACGTGATGGCTATCGCCCAGCTGTATCTGTTGAACTGGGCGATCAATCCCCGGAAGTACGTGGATTACGAGCAGCTGGAGAAGAGCAAGAAAGAACTGGACGAGCTTGCGCACATCGGGGAGCGGAAACGGAAGCTGTTTGGGGATGAATACAGTAAACGGGAGAAAGCAGATTATAAAAGGTTCTTCTCCATTGTGAATAAGCATCTGGTATTTTATTCCGAAGGAAGCGGCTTTTATAAATATTATCAGGGAATCATAGAGTACCTGCTTCGTCATAGCAATGTGGTGATTCATTATATCACAAGCGATCCCGAGGACGGGATTTTTGAATTGAGCAAAAAGGAAGAGAAGATCAAGCCCTATTATATCGGGGAGAAGAAGCTGATCACGCTTATGATGAAGCTGGAAGCAGATATTGTGGTGATGACCATGCCGGATCTTGACAATTATCATATTAAGAGAAGCTACCTGCGCAAGGACATCCAATATATCTATATTCCCCATGGCATGGACAGTCTGAATCTGACCATGCGCACCGGCTCCATGGACCATTTTGATACCATATTCTGTACCGGTAAGAATCAGAAGGAGGAAATAGAGCAGACAGAACTTGTTTACAACCTGCCGAAAAAACATCTGGTGGAGTGGGGATATTCTCTTTTAGATAAGATGAGAGAGGATTACGGCAGGACAGAGAAAAAGGAATCTTCCGTAAAATCCATTTTGATCGCGCCTTCCTGGCAGAAGGACAACATTGTGGACTGCTGCCTGGAGGAGCTGCTGGAGGGGCTGAAAAACGAAGGCTTCAAAATCACGGTCAGGCCCCATCCCCAGCATGTACGCCATCAGCCGGAGAAAATGGAACAGTTAAAGGCGCGGTTTGCGGAGAATGAGAATATAGAGATCCAGACGGATTTTTCTTCCAACCGTACGGTGTTTGAAGCGGACATGATGATAACGGACTGGTCCGGCATTGCCTACGAATATGCCTATACCACCTGTAAACCGGTGCTTTTCATCGATACTCCCATGAAGGTCATGAATCCGGAATATGAGAAGATTGGTATAGAGCCCATCAATATCTGGATGCGGGAGGAGATTGGCCGGGTCGTAAAACCGGAGGACATGGGAACTGTTGCGGCGGTGGTGGCAGAAATGCTAAACGAGGCACAGAATTATCACGACAGGATAGATTCTTTTGTCCGGGAATACGTTTATAATCTGGGAGACAGCTCCCGGGTAGGGGCAAAATATATTGTCACAGAGCTTAAGAGAATCATAAAGGAGCGAAAGGAAGGATAACGTTGAAAAAAAAGTTCGTTGGGTTAGGGAGCGCTCTGTATTTCGGCTTTTGCTTTATGCTGCTGTTTGGGGTAAATGCCCGGGCCTATATTGACCCCTCCGTCATCACCTATCTGATCCAGGCTGTGGCCGGTATCGCCATAGCAGTGGGCGCAGCGGTGGGAATTTACTGGAGAAGAGCCAGGAAGAAATTCCATAAGAGATTTGGAATCGATGAAAATAAGAACAAAGAAGTGGAGTCCGATGATATCATCTGGAAAGACTGAGGACTGCGTATCAAAAAAACCGGGACGCAGGATAAGACGCGGTTTTCAAAAAGTGAAAATATATAAAAAGCAGATAGCGGCACTGGTTTTCATCGGAGCATTGGCATGGTATATTTCCACCTTCTGGTATCAGCTTGCTCTGATCCAGGGGAATTCCATGAAGCCAGCCTATCACAATGGACAGCTGGTGCTCCTTAATAAGCACCGGAAGGATTTCCGGGTTGGGGATGTGATCGCGTTTCAATGTGACAGTCCGGACGGCATTCTGATAAAGAGGATTGCTGCGCTTCCGGGGGATACGGTTCAGATCATGGACGGGACATTGTATCGGAACGGTTCGCCGGACAGGT
>CALWLN010000215.1 GCA_944381535.1 uncultured Lachnospiraceae bacterium | reverse complement strand
GGCCATGGGAGCCATGAGCGAAGCGCAGATTGAGAAGCTTCAGGAATACTGGGGAGTGAATACGCCGCCGGCGGAGCGGTTCTTAAACTGGGCCGGGGATTTTGTGCGGGGAGATATGGGCGTCTCGCTCCTATACCGTCGTCCGGTGTCCGAGATCATTGGAGAAAAGCTGGCAAATTCCCTGCTTCTGATGGTGACGGCCTGGGTGATTTCCGGGATGATGGGCTTTTTCCTGGGAGCCCTGGCGGGGATGAAGAGAGGAAAATGGCCGGATAAGGTGATTCGGGGCTATGCTGTGGTGATGGCCAGCACCCCGGCTTACTGGGTGGGACTGCTGCTGCTTCTGGTGTTTGGTGTCTGGCTGGGGCTTTTTCCCGTGGCTTTGGGGGTGCCAATCGGCGTCACGGCGGAGGATGTCACCCTTCTTGACCGGCTGCGCCATGCCGTGCTGCCGGCGTTGGCTTTGAGCATTACCGGAACGCCTTCCGTGATTCTCCATACCCGGGAGAAAATGGCAGAGGTGATGGACAGCGATTTCATGCTCTTTGCCCGGGCCAGAGGGGAGAGGGGCGGAAGGCTGCTTGGCCGCCATGGTCTTCGGAATATCCTGCTTCCGGCGGTGACGCTGCAGTTTGCGTCCATCGGAGAAATATTTGGTGGCTCGGTGCTGATTGAGCAGGTATTTTCCTATCCGGGGCTGGGGCAGGCGGCGGTGAGCGCCGGGCTTGGCAGTGATATTCCACTGTTGATGGGTATCACCGTTATCAGCGCATTGCTGATTTTTGCCGGAAATCTCGCCGCCAATCTGCTCTATGGCGTCATAGACCCAAGAATCGGGAAAGGAGGGAATGGGTGATGAACCGGAAGAAGATAACGCTGCGGAGTATATGCCAGACAACAGGACAAGGCTGGAGAAAACCATGCCGGAATCGGAAAAAGAGAACTTTGGTGGTGCTGGTCCTGACCATGATATTGCTGCTGCTCATAATTTTGGCAGGCTTTCTCTGCGCTGATAAGGCGCTGGAGACTGATCTGACCCGGGCCAGCCAGCCGCCGGAGCTGTCCCATCCCTTCGGCACGGACTGGATGGGGAGAGACATGCTGGCCCGTGCCTTAAAGGGGCTGTCGTTAAGCATTTTGATCGGGGGAGCCGCCTCCGTTGCCAGCGGGGCGCTTTCTCTGGGACTGGGGATCATGGCGGCCACCCTGGGGAAAAAGGCTGACGCTGTTATCAGCTATCTCATTGATCTGATTCTGGGCATTCCCCATTTGCTGCTGCTGGTGTTGATTTCCCTGGCTGTGGGGAGAGGGTTAAGGGGCGTTGTCGCAGGCATTGTTCTGACCCACTGGCCCTCCCTGGCCCGGGTCATCCGTGGAGAAATCTTGCAGCTGAAGGAGAGGCCCTATATTCTCACAGCCGGAAAACTTGGAAAAAGCAGGTGCTGGATTGCCCTTCATCATATGCTGCCAAATGTCCTGCCTCAGTTCTTGACAGGGATGATTCTGACTTTCCCCCATGCCATTTTGCATGAGTCCAGTATTACCTTCCTGGGCTTTGGGTTGTCGGCAGAGCAGCCGGCCATCGGGAATATCCTGTCGGAGAGCATGCGGTATCTGATCATGGGAAATTGGTGGCTGGCGGTATTTCCGGGAATATTGCTGGTGTGTGTAGTGTTGCTGTTTCAGTACCTGGGCGAGAGCTTAAGAAGGTTTGCGGACCCGGCGGGGGCCCATAGATAAGGAGTGGAACATGGAACCTTTGTTGCAGATAGAGAATTATTCGATTACCTTCTGGCAGTACGACCATGGGTGGAACCGGCGGGAGTTTACGGCGGTGAAGGATTTAAACCTGGTCCTGTCTGCCGGCGAGGTGGTGGCGGTGGTGGGGGCCAGCGGCTCCGGGAAAAGTCTGCTGGCCCATGGGATTCTCGGAATTTTACCCTATAATGCCGCCATGGAGGGAAAATTGATCTACCGTGGAGCGGAGTTGACCGGGAAGCGTGTGGAGGCTCTGCGGGGCCATGAAATTGTTCTCATTCCCCAGAGTACGTCCTTTTTAAATCCGCTGATGAAGGTGGGAAAACAGATTTTAAAGGGCAGCAAAAAGCCCGACGCCCGCAGGCGGATGGAGGAACTATTCAAGCAGTATCATCTGCCGGAGGAGGTGGCAAACAAGTATCCCTTTGAACTATCCGGCGGTATGATACGAAGAGTGCTTCTGACCATGGCTCAGATGGAGCAGCCCAGGCTGGTGATCGCGGACGAGCCCACACCGGGACTTCATAAAGAACTGGCGGCCATGGCTCTCGGACACCTGCGGGAGCTGGCTGACCAGGGAGCTGGGGTGCTTTTAATTACCCATGATCTGGAACAGGCTCTTGTGGTGGCGGACAGGGTTGTGGTATTCTATGAGGGAAGGACCATTGAGGAGGGCCGAGTGGAGGATTTTGCAAGGGCAGAAACCTTAAAGCAGCCTTATACCAGGGCGCTGTGGAGGGCCATGCCCCGGCATGGGTTTGTGTGCCCGGGAGAGAACGAAGGCAGCGAAGCGTCCGGATATGGATATATGCCCCAAAACAGCGGCAGTCTATCTGAAGCGGAACATATGCGAAAAACAGAGCCGGTCTCGGAGTTGGAGGCCAGGAATCTTACCTTCCGGTACCAAAACCGCCAAAGAGACATATTGAAGGACGTCTGTTTAAAGGTAAAAAGCGGTGAGATTGTGGGATTGACGGCGCCCAGCGGACATGGAAAAACAACATTATGTAAACTGCTGGCCGGATATGAGAAGCCTCGGGAGGGACAAATTTTACTGGATGAAAAGCCCTTAAAGCCACAGAAAGGCAGCCATCCGGTGCAAATGATCTGGCAGCAGGGCATACTGGCGGTGGACCCCAGAATGCGTATGAAGGAAATCCTGCAGGAAGGTGGAGAAGTGCAGGAAAGAATTCTTGATGGCCTGGGAATCCAGGAAGGATGGATGAACCGCTTCCCCTCCGAACTGTCCGGAGGAGAATTACAGAGATTCTGCATTGCCCGGGCCCTGGGGCCCGGGACCCGGTTTTTGCTGGCGGATGAGATGACGGCTATGCTGGATCTCATCTCCCAGTGCCAGATATGGAGTTTCCTCATCCGGGAGACCAGGGAGCGCGATTTGGGAATCCTGGTGGTGAGCCATAACACGGATTTGCTGGAGCGGATCTGTGACAGAATAGAGCGCTGGGATTGATTTCCGCGAGCGACGAGCCAAGTAGCCGCGCTTGCGCAGATATTTGATTGCCACAGCAAAACGGCAGCGCCCGGGCGACGTCCGGGAAACAGAGGGAAGGAGAACAAAGATGGAAATTCAGACGATTTTAGAACAGGTAAAGCAGGGAACGATGACGATAGGGGAGGCAGAGCAGCTTCTCCGCCGTCAGCCCTTTGAGGATTTGGGCTACGCCAAGCTGGATACCCACCGGAAAATCCGGTCCGGTTTCCCGGAGGTGATTTTCTGTAGCGGCAAGGCGGATGAGCATTTGCTGAGCATTTTCGGAAGGCTGCTGAAGGAAGAGGGGGAGGTTCTGGGGACGAGGGCCTCGAAGGAGCAGTACGCCCTTATCAAGGCCCAGTATCCCCAGACCGTCTATGACCCGGTTTCCCGCATTGTCAAGGTGGAGAAGCCGGATAAGCTTCGCCGGGGCAAGATCGTGGTGTGTACGGCAGGAACCGCCGATATTTCGGTGGCTGAGGAGGCAGCCCAGACTGCGGAGTATTTCGAAAGCTATGTGGAGCGTGTCTATGATGTGGGCGTAGCCGGAATCCACCGGCTTCTGGCCAATGTGGAGACGCTTCAGAGCGCCAACTGTGTGGTGGCGGTGGCAGGCATGGAAGGGGCCCTGGCCAGCGTGGTGGGCGGCCTGGTGGATAAACCGGTTATTGCGGTTCCTACCTCCGTGGGCTACGGGGCCAGTATGCATGGGCTGTCTGCGTTGCTTACCATGATCAATTCCTGCGCCAACGGGATTGCGGTGGTGAACATTGACAACGGTTATGGGGCGGGATACATCGCCACCCAGATTAACCGCATGGGGTATCAGCAGTCCGAACCGGCAGGAGGCGGAAACTAGATGGAAACGCAAAATAAAAATGATGCAGACGCATACAAGCGCCTGCTGGAGAAAATGGATAGCTATACCAACCGGGACTGTATGGTGGCCTTCTCCGGCGGGGTGGACAGCAGCGTGCTCCTGAAGCTGGCCTGTGATATGGCGGGGAAAAAGGAAACAAAGGTTCATGCGGTCACCGTTCAGTCGGAGCTTCATCCGGTGGGGGACCTTGCGATTTCCCGGCGTGTGGCGGCGGAAATCGGCGCAGAGCACCATGTTATAGAGATTCGGGAACTGAAAGAAGCCGGGATTGAGAAGAACCCGGTGGACCGTTGTTATCTCTGTAAAAAATATCTTTTTGGCCAGGTGCGGGAACTGGCTGGCGGATTGGGCGTGGAGGTTATTCTGGAGGGCACTAACGAGGATGATCTGCATGTGTACCGACCCGGAATCCGTGCCGTCCGGGAATTGGGATTAAAAAGTCCTCTGGCGGAGGCAGGCATGACCAAGGAGCAGGTGCGCCGTCTGGCGAAGGAACTCTCCCTGTCTGTGGCAGCCCGCCCGGCCACGCCCTGCCTGGCCACCCGTTTTCCTTATGGAACCGATCTCACCATGGAAAGCATGAAGAAGGTGGAGCAGGCGGAGGAATGGCTGAGAACCCAGGGCTATGGGAATGTGCGGGTGCGGGTGCATGGGGATATCGCCCGCCTTGAGCTGGATAAGACAGACTTTGCTGCCCTGCTCAGGCAGAGGGAGGACGTGGTGTCCTGCCTGAAAAAGCTGGGATATGGCTACGTGACGCTGGACCTGGAGGGCTTTCGCTCCGGAAGCATGGACAGGGAGCTGCAGTAATTGGAGAAACAGAAGTATTTGAAGATTAAGTATAAGTAGAAGAAGGTAAGGAGGATATACTATGAGACGATTGCCGGCAAGACAGGTTCATCTGGATTTTCACACTTCCGAATATATGGAGCATGTGGGAAGCCAATTTGACAAAGAGCAGTTCCAGAAAGCTCTGAAGGAGGGACACGTAAACAGCATTACCGTATTCGGAAAATGTCATCACGGGTACTGTTATTTCCCAACAAAGGTGGGGACCATGCATCCGGGTCTGGAACCGGAGAGAGATTTTGCAGGGGAGATGATGGAAACATGCCATGAAATCGGCGTATACGCGCCTCTGTATCTGACCCTGGGCTGGTCGGTTCTGGATACGATAGAGCACCCGGAATGGATTGCCAGAAATAAGGACGGTTCCTATGCTGCCGTGAATTACGATTTTGAAGCTCCGGGGGACGCGCCAAGACCGGAAGGGTCCTGGGTACATCTCTGCTCCGCCGGAGGATACCGTGAATATCTCTACGAACTGACCAGGGAGGTTTGCGACCGGTATGAGCGGCTGGACGGCTTGTTCTATGATATCGTATTCGTGTATGACGCCTGCTATTGCGACAGCTGCGTCAGCGGCATGCGGAAAATGGGGTTGAATCCGGCTCTGGAGGCGGACGCGAAGCGGTACTATCAGATTCAGAAAAAAGCGACCCTGGACGGTCTGCGGGCGATCATACAGGAAAAGCACCCCGAAGCGACCATATTTTTTAATTCCGGCGGCGCGGAGATACACCTGCCCCAGTGGCACTACGCCAGCACGCATTTTGAGATGGAGGACCTTCCCACCACTTGGGGCGGATACGATAAAATGCCCATGCGTGCCAGATATTTTGCGGGCAAGGGAAAGGATTATCTTGGCATGACCGGCAAATTCCACAGAAGCTGGGGGGAATTTGGCGGATATAAGACGCCGGAGGCTCTGACCTATGAATGTGCGGCCATGCTGGCAAACGGCGCTCGGGTCAGCGTGGGCGACCAGCTTCATCCCCTGGGGAAAATGGATATGGAAACCTACCGCAATATCGGACAGGCCTATTCTTATGTGGAGCAGATTGAGGACTACTGCTTTGATACGAAGGAGACAGCGAGGCTTGGCGTCATGGTAAGCCGTGAGGCGGAGCGAAACGACGCCATGGCAAAGCTGCTTTTGGACTGCCAGATTGATTTTGACGTTGTGCACAGCGAAGAAGATCTGCTGCGCTTTGATACGGTGATCCTGCCGGATAATTATCGCCTGAGTGAAAGTATGGGAAAGGCCTTTGACGCCTTTGTGAAGCAGGGCGGGAAGCTGTTGCTGCTGGGTGGAAGCGGTCTGAAGGAGGGGGCAGATGAATTTGCGTTTTCCGCGCCCTTTACCTACAAGGGAAAATCGCCTTATGACAAGGACTATTTTGAACTGGCCCGAAAGACCGCGGAAGATTTGGAACATGTACAGGAAACTGGGGAGCATTTTCCATTTGGAACAGAAATCCCGGAGGATATTGTGTCTTCTCCCATCCTTTGCTATACCTCCGCCCACAGGGTGGAGGGCGAAGGGACGGTTCATTCCTATGTGAGAGAGCCTTATTTTAGCCGGACCTATGAAAAATATTGTTCTCACTGCAACACGCCCTACCGGGAGGAGCGGGCAGCGTATCCGGGAGCCATTCAGTGCGGAAATGTGTTGTACGTAGCCCACGAGCTGGCCGGCATGTATGCGGGTTACGGCGTGACCTATCATAGAAGGTATTTCAAATGGCTGCTGCAAAAGCTCTATCACGGGGACCCGGTGGAAGTGGACATGCCCTCCCAGGGAAGAATCCATTTTGTGAAACGGGAGGAGCAGCGGCAGTATGTGCTGCACCTTCTGTATGCTTCACCGGTGCAGCGGGGCGGGGTGTCCGTGCTGGAAGATTTTCCGACTCTGCGCAACGTCAGGGTGAAACTGAATGTGCCGGAAGCAGTGGAAAAGGTTCTTTTGATTCCCCAGAACCGGGAGCTTCCTTTTGAGGAGGCGGGGGAAGACTGTAGTATTACGGTTCCGGAGGTGACGGGACATCAGATGGTCGTCATTTCTTATTAATGGCGGATAAAAGGGATTGAAAGAGAGTTCCGCTTGCGGAACTCTTATGTGAGTCCCTGTGACGTCCGGTATTCCAACGGCGTGATACCATATATTTTTTTAAACTGTCTTGAAAAATGCTCCACATTTTGATACCCTGCCGCCTGTGAAACAGCCTCAACGGTCTGATTGCTGTTTCGAAGAAGGGTGCGCGCCTTTTTCATCTTGATGTTCGTCACGATATCTCCGAATGTTTTTCCCGATTTTTCCTTGATATATTTGGAAATATACGGTTCTGACAAATGGAATTCCCGAGCCATATCCGTAAGCGTGACCGTCTGATAATTTGCCTGAATATAATTCGTCATGGCGATGTAACGCTCATCCTGTATGCTTTTTGCTTTCCGGTTTTCCAGCATGTGGTTTACGGCGCTTACTAGCGCGCTGATAGAAGCCTTAATAATATCCTCGTCCGTTCCCGCACCCCAGTAAATTTTATTTTCATAGGTGACGCCCACATATGCCATGGCCTTGGAGGAGGACCCCCGGGAAAGGGCGTGCTCTTCATACTGGCTAAGCTCAAAGCTGACGTCAAAATACTGCTTAATGATATTGGAGACCGCGTCTAGGCGCCCGTTTCCGTTGGCATTTACCTTGCGCGCCTGGTCCTCCTGGATAATGGAGGCCTCCGCGAAAATACCGTCGATCTGCTTGAAATGGCATTCCGTAATCTGAAAATACGGGTGCCAGTTCACATAATTTTCCTCAAAAATCTGACGTACCCACTGGGGAGACAATTCCTTGTGCTCCTCGTCGGAAACTTGTTTCACAAGATAGCCAAATTCCTCCCGCATTTTATCCGGCAGGGTAATACCAAAATTCTGCTTCAATATATAGGAAACGCCGCCCTTTCCGGACTGACTGTTGATACGGATGACGTCCTTCTCGTAGGCGCGGCCCACGTCTTTGGGGTCGATGGGCAGGTACGGTACGGTCCATTTGTCCGATCTTGTTTCCTCCCGGCAGGCCATCCCTTTTGCGATGGCGTCCTGATGGGAACCCGAAAAAGCGGAAAATACCAGATCTCCCGCATAGGGCTGTCTTGGCGGGACGCGCATTTTCGTAAATTTCTCATAAGCGCTGCGGATGGCCGGCATATCTGAGAAATCCAGCTCCGGGTCTACCCCCTGGGAATACATATTCATGGCGAGGGTCACAATATCCACATTCCCCGTCCGCTCTCCGTTTCCAAATAAGGTGCCCTCCACACGGTCCGCCCCGGCCAGAATGCCCAATTCCGCGTCGCTGACGCCGCTTCCCCTGTCGTTGTGGGGGTGCAGGCTTAAAATGACGGCGGGCCGGTACTTCAGATGTTTGTGGATATATTCCACCTGAGTGGCGAATACATGGGGCATGGCGCACTCCACGGTGGTGGGAATATTGATAATGACCTTCTTTTCTTCTGTGGGCTGCCAGACGTCCAGAACCGCATTGCAGACCTCCACGGCATAGTCCACCTCTGTCCCCGGAAAGCTTTCCGGACTGTACTGGAAAAAGATATTTCCCTCGGTCTCTTTGGCAAGCTCCTTTAATAAAATGGCGCCGTCCACGGCAAGCTGTTTGATCTCCTCTTTGCTCTTTTTAAATACCTGTTGGCGCTGGGCAACGGATGTGGAGTTGTATAAATGCACCACCGCCCGGGGCGCTCCCTGAATGGCCTCAAAGGTTTTTTTGATGATATGCTCTCTTGCCTGTGTGAGAACCTGGATCGTCACATCCTCGGGAATCATATTGCGCTCGATCAAAGCGCGGATGAAGTTATACTCCGTTTCCGAGGCGGCCGGAAATCCCACTTCAATCTCCTTAAATCCGATTTTCAGCAGTAATTGAAAGAATTCGAGTTTTTCTTCCATGCTCATGGGCTCGATCAAAGCCTGATTGCCGTCCCGCAAATCGCTGGAACACCAAATGGGTGCTTTCTTAATATAATCCTTTTTCACCCAGTCATAGGTGCAGACCGGAGGCATGAAATATGCCCGCTCATACTTTTGAAATCCGTTCATGTTGCTTTCCTCCTTGTAGTTCTTTTGTTTCACGGGAGAATCCTTTGGATCAGCCCGGAACATAAAAAATCTTCCGCCCCTATCATCCGGAACGGATCATAGAGACGAAAGATAATATCCTCCGCGGTACCACTCTATTTCGCGCAGCTGCGCGCGCTCTTGGCACTATCATGCCTGTCCCTGATAACGGAGGGCCGCCGTCATGACCTACCAGGGATAAACGGAAAGTCTTTGTTTACCTCTATTCAGCCAGAAGCTCCAAGGCCAGTTCACTGCGTTTATTTTACCATCTCGCATCAACCGATGGCTTTCTGAAAAAATGTCGGCAGCTACTATTCCTTTTCATCGCTGTTTGTGTAATAATATAGTAGCAGATATTTTGGAAAAATGGAATGATTAAATTTAATCATCTTTATTGATTATTTTTAAACTGTTCGGTAAAACATAGGAGGTAGAATATGGGAATGAAACTTATTATGGCGGTTTGCTTTCTTCCCTGCGTATTGATATTATTCGGCATGCTGTACATGGAGGGCAGGCAGAAGGGCAACATTCTTCTGGGGGTTACCTTGTGGCCGGGGGCGGATACCGAAGAAAGGGTAAAAGAGATTCAGAAGCGTTTTAAAAAGGAGATGTGCCTGGTATTGCTGATTTCTGTTCTGACGTTTTTATGCACTTGCATACCGAAGAGAGAGTCCATTGTCCTCAGTACTCAAATACTTTGGCTCATGGTGATGTTGGCAGCCTTCTTCGTACCGCTGGCAAGAGGAAATCAGAGCATGAAAGCCCTGAAGCGGGAACGAAGGATAGAGATATTGGGAAGGGGGCAGGAAAAAAAACCGGAGCCGGAAGGTACCCGGGCGGAAGAAGCAGGAGCAGGGCAAGAGGCGGAATCGGAAGGGAATTTCGGCGAGAAAGGTTATGCAGACAGGAAAGCTGCCGCTGTCCCAAAGGAAAAGCCTTTTTTCAGACTGTCCCTGGCAGGAGCTCTGTGCGGCCTTATTCCGGTGATTGGGGAATTGTTTTTCGCGCCGGATTCCTTTTATGGATGGTGGACAGAGGTTCTGTTAATCACCATGTTCCTTGTCGGACTTCTCTGCCTGTGGTTTCAGCGTTATTTCTGGCATATGCGGACGGATGTCATCAGCTGCCGCAGCCAGGTGAACATTCAGCTGGCCAGGGCGCGCCAGTATCAGTGGAGTCGGTTCTGGTGTATGTTTCTCTGGGGAAATACGGTGTTTAATGTCATTTTGTGGATTAGCATGCATTGGGCGGAAGGAAGCATTTATCTGATTCTGGGCGGGACGCTCCTTTATATGATTCTGGCTATGGCGGGCATGCTTGTGGCGGAGCGCAATGTGAGAAAGGTGTATGGGGAGTATCAAAGGGAAACGGGCCTTTCGGTGGAGGAGGATGATCACTGGATATACGGTATTTTTTACTACAATAAAAACGATAAGCGCTTTATGGTAAATAAGCGGGTGGGAATCGGAACCACCGTAAATATGGCTAAGACCTCGGGAAAGGTATTCACCGTGGGAATTTCCGTGTTCACCGCGGCAGTGCTTATCTGGGCCATAGGATTGGTCCTTTTGGAGGATTTTGTCCCCGTTTCCCTGAAGATAGCGGACAATGCGGTGATTTCCAGCCAGTATAGGGAGGAGTATAGAATCCCCCTTGAGGAGATAGAGACGGTGGAGCTGGTAACGGAACTTCCTTCCATGAGCAAGCGGGTGGGCACCGCCATGGATACCATCCGGAAGGGCTCCTTTCTGGCGGAGGGCTACGTGTCCTGCAAAGTATGCGTTCGCGTAAAAGAGCCGCCCTTTTTGGAGCTTACCGCAGAGGATGGAATGGTGTATTACCTCAATGACGAGGAACCGGAGGTGACAGAGCGGGTGTATGAGGAGATTTTGGAAGAGTAAATACTATACACATCCCCACGTTCATATAATATAAGGATGACCACGGGGAGGATATGCCTTGAAGTCCTTTTATAAAAAAATACTGTTTCTGGATTTAGCCCTTTTGTGCTTTGTGTTTCTTTTGGGAATGAAGGAACATGTGGCGGGACATCCGGATTGTCTGATAGCCGCTTTGACCTTTCGGGACAGTGATGACAATTCATCATCAGACCCCTATGGGGAGCTGCCAAAGAAAGTTGCCCTTACCTTTGACGATGGCCCTTACCCGCCCAATACGGAGCGGCTGCTGGATGGGCTGAAGGAACGGAAGGTGAAGGCGACTTTTTTCGTGCTGGGCATTCAGGCGGAGAAGTACCCGGAAATTTTGGAGCGGATGAGCCGGGAGGGCCATCTGATCGGAAATCATACCTACAGTCATATACAGCTTGGCAAGGACAACCGGACAGAGTTCAAGGAGGATTTGAAAAAGGCCGGGGAGCTTATCAGTTCCGTTACGGGGGAGGAAGTATTGTTTGTGCGTCCGCCCTTCGGAAAATGGGATTCGGATCTGGAAAAGGAGCTGAACATGTTTCAGGTGCTCTGGAATGTGGACCCCAAAGACTGGAGTAAGAGCGACGCCTCCGGGATTGCCCGGGCGGTGCTTGACAAGGTGAAGGCAGGGGACATCATTCTTCTCCACGACCAGTTTTCATCCAGCGTGGAGGCGGCTCTTATGATCATAGATGAATTGACGAAGCAGGGGTACGAGTTTGTGACGGTGGAGGAGATCTTGCTGGAGTGATGGGATTTTGCCGGAGGATGACAGGAGGCGCCGGCGGCGGATATTGGGAATATCCCACAGCAAACACCGGAATTTTCCCGAAAAAACATCCTATTTGTAAAAACTTTACAAAAAAACCACTTTACTCTTGTAAAGAGATTTCTTTTCGTGTATCTTATTGTAATAGGTAATTGAAGGAATCACACTTCTGCCTGTCATATTCGTTCGAAACAAAGGGGATTTGCCGGGATAGTCAACAAGATTTTGCAAGTTTCGAATATGAATCATGCAAAAAGAGGAGAAGCACATGGATTTATTTGATTATATGAGAGAGCAGAACAGTAAAAAGGAATCCCCCCTGGCCAGCAGGCTCCGGCCCACGACCCTTGACGAGGTGGTGGGGCAGCAGCATATTATCGGAAAGGATAAGCTTCTGTACCGGGCTATCCAGGCGGATAAACTGAGCTCCATTATTTTTTACGGCCCTCCGGGGACCGGGAAAACCACGCTGGCCAGAGTCATTGCCAACACCACCAGCGCGGAGTTTACCCAGATTAACGCCACCTCCGCCGGGAAGAAGGATATGGAGGAGGTGGTGGCCAGGGCCAGGGAATTAAACGGGATGTACGGGAAGAAAACCATCCTGTTCATCGATGAGATTCACCGGTTCAACAAAGGCCAGCAGGATTACCTTCTGCCCTTCGTGGAAGACGGCACCATCATTTTGATCGGAGCCACCACGGAAAATCCCTATTTTGAGGTGAACGGGGCGCTCCTGTCAAGGTCTGTGATTTTTGAATTGAAGGCGCTGACAAAGGAGGACATCAAGGTCCTGCTTCTGCGGGCGGCGAGTGACAGGGAAAAGGGCATGGGGGCCTACAACAGCGTCATCGACGAGGACGCCCTGGAATTTCTGGCGGATGTGGCAAACGGGGACGCAAGGGCGGCACTGACGGCCATTGAGCTTGGGATTCTCACCACCCCCCGGAGCGAGGACGGGAAGATACATATCACCCTGGAGGTGGCCTCCGAATGCATTCAGAAGCGGGTGGTGCGCTACGACAAGACCGGGGATAACCATTACGATACCATTTCCGCCTTTATCAAGAGCATGCGGGGCTCGGATCCGGACGCGGCGGTGTATTACCTGGCCCGGATGTTATACGCCGGGGAGGACATCAAATTTATCGCCCGCCGGATTATGATATGCGCCTCGGAGGATGTGGGAAACGCGGACCCCAATGCCCTGGTGGTGGCGGTGAGCGCGGCCCAGGCCGTGGAACGGGTGGGCATGCCGGAGGCCCAGATCATTCTGTCACAAGCGGTGACCTACGTGGCGGGGGCGCCCAAGAGCAACGCCGCCAGCGAGGCCATTTTCAAGGCCATGGAGGCGGTGAAAAATACCAGCACGGCGCCTATTCCCGTACACTTAATGGACGCCCATTACAAGGGAGCCCAGAAGCTGGGCCACGGGGACGGTTATAAATATGCCCATGTATATCCCAACCATTATGTGAAGCAGCAGTATCTGCCCGACGGTCTTACGGAAGCGAAATTCTATGAGCCCACAGAGCAGGGATATGAGAAGCAGATCAAGGAATGGTTAGATTTTATAAAAAAAGAGTAAATGGAGGAGAAACGAATGCAGTCCTATCAGGAAATGACAAAGGAAGAATTATTACAGGAAAAAGCGAAGCTGAACGCTGTCTATAAGAAGTATCAGCAGAGCGGTTTAAAGCTTGACATGTCCAGAGGAAAGCCCTCGGCGGAGCAGCTGGATCTATCCATGGGAATGATGGATGTGTTAAACAGCGAGAGCGACTTAAAGTGCGAGGACGGAACCGACTGCCGCAACTACGGTGTGGTGGACGGTATCCATGAGGCCAAGGTGCTTCTGGGGGACATGATCGAGTGCCATCCCGACAACATTATCATCTATGGCAATTCCAGTCTGAATGTGATGTACGACTGTATCTCCCGGTCCATGACCCATGGTGTGATGGGGAGCACTCCCTGGTGTAAGCTGGATAAAGTAAAATTCCTCTGCCCCGTTCCCGGATATGACAGGCATTTTGCAATTACGGAATATTTCGGCATTGAGATGATCAACGTGCCTATGCTGCCCACGGGCCCGGATATGGATATGGTGGAAAAATTAGTCAGCGAGGACGAGGCCATCAAGGGAATCTGGTGCGTACCAAAATATTCCAATCCCCAGGGAATCACCTACTCTGATGAGACCGTGCGCCGGTTCGCGAGACTGAAACCTGCGGCCAAGGACTTCCGCATTTACTGGGATAACGCCTACGGCGTACACCATCTGTACGATATGGACCAGGATAATCTGATTGAGATCATGGCGGAGTGTAAGCGGGCAGGCAACCCGGATATGGTGTATAAATTCTGCTCCACCTCCAAGATTACCTTTTCCGGCTCCGGTATCGCGGCGCTGGCTGCCTCTCTGAACAATCTGGAGGATATCAAGAAGCAGCTCTGTATCGCCACCATTGGACACGACAAGGTAAATCAGCTGCGGCATGTGCGGTTTTTCGGGGATATTCACGGCGTCATGGAGCACATGAAAAAGCACGCCAACATTTTAAGACCCAAATTTGAAATGATCCTGGATACCTTTGACAAGGAACTGGCCGGCCGGGGAATCGGCAGCTGGATCCGTCCCAAGGGCGGATATTTCATCTGCTTTGAAGCGATGGAGGGCTGCGCCAAGGCCATTGTGTCCAAGGCAAAGAAGGCCGGTATGGTGATGACCCCGGCGGGAGCGCCCTTCCCCTACGGAAAGGACCCCAAGGATTCCGTCATCCGCATCGCGCCCACCTATCCCACTCTGGAGGATCTGCGGCTGGCCACGGACATTTTCGTAGTGTGCGTGAAGCTGGTAAGTATCGATAAGATTCTGGAAACAAAGGAATAATGCCGGGTGGGGAGCAGGACATGAGTAAGATAAAAGCGTTTTTAAAAAGGAAGGATATTGAATTTTCCGCAAAGAGATACGGCATTGACGCCATGAGCGCCATGGCCCAGGGGCTTTTTGCCTCCCTGCTGATCGGTACCATCATCAGCACCCTGGGGGAACAGATCGGGGTGGAGGCGTTGGTTAAGGTGGGCGATTTTGCCAAGGGGGCCACGGGGTATGCCATGGCCATCGCCATCGGACATGCCTTAAAATGCCCGCCGCTGGTGCTGTTTTCCCTGGCCGCCGTGGGCGGAGCCGCCAATGACCTGGGCGGCGCCGGAGGCCCTTTGGCCGTGCTGGTCATTGCCATTGTGGCGGCGGAGTGCGGCAAAGCCGTATCCAAGGAGACGAAGATTGATATTCTGGTGACGCCCTTTGTGACGATTCTGGTGGGTGTGCTGTTGTCCATGTGGCTGGCCCCCGCCATCGGGAAGGTGGGGACTGTCGCGGGAAGCGCCATTATGTGGGCCACGGAGCTACAGCCCTTCTTCATGGGGATCCTGGTGTCCGTGATCGTGGGCATTGTTCTGACCCTGCCCATTTCCAGCGCAGCCGTCTGCTCCGTTCTGGGTCTTACCGGACTGGCTGGCGGGGCTGCCGTGGCGGGCTGCTGCGCCCAGATGGTGGGATTCGCGGTGTTAAGCTTCCGGGAGAACCGCTGGGGCGGCCTGGTGGCCCAGGGGCTGGGCACCAGCATGCTGCAGATGGGCAATATCGTAAAAAATCCCAGGATCTGGATCCCGGCCACATTGGCCTCGGCCGTCACCGGACCTATCGCCACCTGTGTGTTCCATCTTGAGATGAACGGGGAGGCCGTGGCCTCGGGCATGGGCACCTGCGGTCTGGTAGGACAGATCGGCGTGTACACCGGATGGGTCAACGATGTTGCAGCCGGGACCAAAGCCGCAATTACGGCTTTTGACTGGCTGGGACTGATTCTGATCTGCTTTATCCTTCCCGGCGTGCTGACCTGGGCCTTCGGATTGTTTTTCCGGAAGATCGGGTGGATCAAGGAGAATGATCTGAAGCTGGATCTGTGATCTGGAGTGTGTATTAAAGTTACTGCTCACGGGGTGGAGATGTATGCTCTAAGTGACTTCTTAATCATGGTTTTTGTCATGGTTAGTGAAGCAGTCACTTAGAGCATTTTCATTTCAGGAGGTACAGCCATGAGAAACGAGAAAATCACCCCGCTGTATGAG
>CALWLN010000214.1 GCA_944381535.1 uncultured Lachnospiraceae bacterium | reverse complement strand
ATCATCTGTACTCCCGTTGGCGCTTACTACGCAGGCGGAATCGATCCGGTGAAGATTCTGGTGGAGGACGAGCTGGTGCGGGCCGTCAAGGGCGGCACCGGATTCGCAAAATGCGGCGGTAACTATGCCTCCTCCATTTTAGGCCAGGTGAAAGCCGAGGCGAAGGGGTATACCCAGGTACTTTGGCTGGACGGCGCTGAACGGAAATATGTGGAGGAAGTGGGGACCATGAACATCATGTTCAAGATCGCCGGAGAAATCTACACTGCGCCTATTGAGGGAACGGTACTTCCCGGCGTTACCAGAGACTCTATCATTCATATTTTAAAGGACTGGGGCTACAAGGTAAATGAGACCAAGCTATCCATTGACGATCTGATGAAGGCCGGGCACGACGGAACTCTGGAGGAGGCCTTCGGCACCGGAACCGCGGCTGTCATCTCCCCCGTAGGCGAGTTGGCTTACAAGGATGACACGGTAACCATCAATGATTTTAAAATCGGCGAACTGAGCCAAAAGCTGTACGATACCCTCACCGGTATTCAGTGGGGCAAGCTGGAGGATAAGTACGGCTGGACGGTGGAAGTATAAGAAGGGCTTTAAAGACACCCTTACAAAAGCGAAAGACAGGCTTTTATGCCTGTCTTTCAAAATGTTATGGAAATAACGGATAAAAGGAAGCATTTTGCCTGTCTTTGCATATGATGAAATAAGCGATAAAAACAGAGGTGTTTATGCAAAGGCAGAACATACATTATATGCAGAACGAGAATGGGGAACGTGGAGAACTGCAGGTACGGGTGGAATCCGCAGTGGGCGCGGCTCCCATTGAAAATGCCAGGATCAGCATTGCCTACAGCGGGGATCCGGTCAGTATCATCGAGGAACTTTCCACCGATAATGTGGGACAGTCACAGGTGGTGAGCCTGGCCACGCCGCCCTTAGAGTACAGCATGATACCGGATCAGCCTCAGCCCTATTCGGAGTATACCGTACGGGTGGAATCTCCCGGCTTTCAGTCGGTGGATGTGTCGGGGGTGGAGATTTTTTCCGGTACATTGGCCATTCAGAATATCCGTATGCGGCCATTGGTGGTGGCAGAGGATGAGCTTCTCAACATCGTAATTCCTGCCAACACCCTTTACGGGGATTATCCGCCCAAGATTGCGGAGGCGGAGATTAAGCCGGTGAGTGAGACGGGGGAGATTGTTTTAAGCCGGGTGGTGGTGCCGGAATACGTGGTGGTTCACGACGGTTCCCCCAGGGATAGCACGGCCCAGGATTATTATGTACGCTATAAGGACTATATCAAAAATGTGGCCTCCAGCGAAATATACGCTACCTGGCCGGACAGTACCATCCGGGCGAATATTCTGGCCATCATGTCCTTTACAATGAATCGGGTTTACACCGAGTGGTACCGCAACCAGGGATATGATTTTACCATCACCTCCTCCACGGCTTATGACCATAAATGGATTTATGGAAGGAATATTTTTGATAATATTTCGCTGGTGGTGGATGAGATGTTTACCAACTACTTATCAAGGCCGGACGTGAAGCAGCCCATTCTGACCCAGTACTGTGACGGAGAACGGGTGACCTGTCCCAACTGGATGAGTCAATGGGGATCAAAAGCCTTAGGAGACCAGAACTACTCCGCCATTGAGATTCTCCGTTACTATTACGGAGAGAGCATGTACATCAATGAGGCTGAGGAAATCTCCGGAATTCCGGCGTCCTGGCCCGGTGAGAATCTCATGGAGGGCAGCAGCGGCGATAAAGTGAGACAGATTCAGGAGCAGCTTGCGCGGATTGCCAGGGTGTATTCCGCCATTCCCGTTATCACCCCGGATGGAATCTACGGGCCGGCCACCCGGGAGGCCGTGGCGGCTTTTCAGGAGACCTTCGGGCTGCCGGTGACAGGAATCATTGATTTTACCACCTGGTATAAAATATCGGAGCTTTATGTGGCGGTTACAAGAATTGCGGAATTGTATTAAAGTTGACAGGAATATGGAAAGACAGCAGCGCAAAAAAATTCCCAAAAAGTATAAAGATTCGGTTAAATAAGAAGTTTTTATTGACTTTTTTTCGAAAAGAGGATATCTTTAAGACAGTAACAACTTTTCGAGAAAAGGAGATGTACGAATATGGCGAATTTAAAAGGAACCAAGACAGAGGCAAATTTACAGACTGCGTTTGCGGGCGAATCCATGGCCCGCAATAAGTACACTTATTATGCAAGCAAGGCAAAAAAGGACGGTTATGTGCAGATTGCCGCAATTTTTGAGGAGACTGCCGCAAATGAGAAGGAGCATGCAAAGCTCTGGTTTAAATTGCTCCATGGTGGTATCGGAACCACGGAGGCCAACCTCTTAGACGCTGCGGAGGGCGAAAACTATGAGTGGACCGATATGTACGCAACCTTTGAGAAAGAGGCCAGAGAAGAAGGCTTTGAGGAGATTGCTAATTTGTTTGCCGGTGTGGCCAAGGTGGAGAAGGAGCATGAGGAGAGATACCGCAAGCTTCTTGACAATGTGACCAAGAAGGCTGTATTTTCCAAGGACGGAGACGTGATCTGGCAGTGCTCTAACTGCGGACACATCCAGATTGGGAAGGAAGCCCCTGAGGTATGTCCTGTTTGTGCGCATCCCCAGGCTTATTTCCAGATTAAGGCCGAAAATTATTAGGGCGTATATTTCGTAATGTAACTTTATCACGGAAAAATAAAATCTTCTCCGGTATAGTATAGGCAGATGAACGCTTGTAAGGATCGGGGAAGATTTTTTATTCTATAAAAGCTCTCCGAACTTCTCTATAGAATAAAAAAGTTGAGGGATTGCGGTTACATATAAAGGAGCGGTCTCTATCATGAAAGGAGAAAGTACTATGAAGAAAAAGACAGTGATTATCGGCGGCGTAGCGGCGGGAGCTTCAGCGGCGGCGCGCTTAAGGAGAAGGGACCAGCAGATGGAGATTGTGATTTTTGAGCGGGGACCCTACATTTCCTATGCCAACTGTGGACTGCCCTACTATGTGGGGGATGTGATTCAGGACCGGTCGGATCTGTTGCTGCAGACGCCGGGGGTGATGAAGAAGCGCTTTGATATTGATGTGCGGGTGCTTCACGAGGTAACCGGGATAAAGCCCGGTGAAAAAAAGGTTGTGGTGAAGAATTTAGAAAGCGGGGAGACATTTGAGGAGGCTTATGACAAGCTGTTGATTGCCACCGGGTCCTCCCCTATCAAGCCGCCCTTGGAGGGCATTGACGGGAAGAATATTTTTACCCTGTGGACCGTGCCCGACACCGAAGAGATCAAAGGGTTTCTGGAACGGGAAAAACCCCGGTCCGCAGTGGTGATCGGCGGCGGTTTTATCGGACTTGAGATGGCGGAAAATCTGCACCGCGCCGGTGTTTCAGTAACTCTGGTGGAAATGCAGAAGCAGGTGATGGCGCCTCTGGATTATGAGATGGCCCAGCTTTTACATCAAAATATGGATTTAAACGGTGTGGAGCTGCTCTTGGGCGACGGCGTGAAACGCTTCTATGAGGAAGGGGCAAAGACCAGGGTGGAGCTGTCCGGCGGGAGAGTTCTCACCACGGATATGGTAATTCTCTCCATCGGCGTAAGGCCCAACAGCCAGCTGGCCGGGGAAGCAGGTCTTGCCATAAACCGGCGGGGCGGCATTGTGGTGAATTCGTATCTGCAGACCTCGGACCCGGACATTTACGCGGCTGGGGACGCCATTGAAGTGGACAATTTTGTGACCGGGGATAAGACCATGATTCCCCTGGCCGGGCCCGCCAACAAGCAGGGCCGGATTGTGGCCGACAACATTGCCGGGGATAAGAAAACCTACGACGGCAGTTTGGGAACGGCTGTGGCCCAGGTCTTTGATTTGACGGCGGCCTCGGTGGGCATCAATGAGAAAACCCTCATTGCCCAGGGCAAGGTGAAGGACATGGATTATCACGCGATGGTGATTAATCAGAAATCCCATGCCGGATATTATCCAAAGGCAACGGTATTGACTCTGAAGCTGATTTTTGACCCCAGGGGAAAGATCCTGGGCGCCCAGATCGTGGGCCGGGACGGTGTGGATAAGCGTATTGATACCATTGCGGTGACTATGCGGCTGGGCGGTACCGTTCATGATCTGGCCCGGCTGGAACTGGCCTATGCGCCGCCATACTCCTCAGCCAAGGACCCGGTAAATATGCTGGGATTCGTGGCGGAGAATGTGCTGGACGGTCTGGTGTCCTTCACCACCTGCAAAGAGGTGGATGAGATGTTAAGGGAGGGGCGTCAGGATGTGACGGTTTTGGACGTGACGGAGCAGGCGGAGCGAAAGGCTTACGCGGTTCCCGGCTCGGTACATATTCCTCTGGGGCAGTTGAGAGAGCGGGCCGGGGAGCTTGACCCGGGCAAGCGGATCGTCATTTACTGCGCCGTGGGCGTGCGGGCTTACAATGCCGCCAGAATTCTGGAAGAGCGCGGCTTTAGCCGGGTGAGTGTGATGGAGGGAGGCATTACCTTCTACAAGTCTCAGCATTACCAGAGCCGGTGCGGACATGGCGGCCAGCAGGAGGAATTTGTCTATACCGGCGAGGGAGAGCTGCCCGGGAACAGCGGAACGGCGACCGGAGAGCGGAAGAATATCAAGGCAGCCTCGGCGGAGCGGAAGGACGGCAGGGCGTCCTTGACAGAATCGCCGTATGTGGCCTTTGACCGCTGCGGCATGCAGCCGGAAGATTCGAAGAAATAAAAAAGGTTTCAAGCCTATTTATGGGAACGGAGCGAACAGTAAAACTCCGGCAAGCGCGCTAAGACTGCTCTGCCGGAGTTGTTTTATTTTTGAATCTGACAAAGGAAGCGGTAGCGGCAATCACACCGCTGATAATCAACAGAAAATAAAAGTTGATAAACCGGGTGATACACATGGAGGCGGTCAGGTATGCCCCGGGGAAAATCGCGGAGAACACGTTTTGGTACATCAGCTCTGTGATTCCCTGGGCCCCGGGCAGGGGCAGCATATCCACAGCGATATATACTGTAGCCTGTACCATCATGACGGTGAGGGGGGAGTGCCCGCTTAAGCCTATGCCTTTGTAGATCAGCCAGGTGAGAAAGAACACGCTGAACCGCTGCAGGAGGGTGAAAACCGTCACTGCGGCGATGTGGTGCTTGTGCTGCAAAAAGAATATCACCGCCTCATGATAGGCGTCCGCCATATCGAAAAGCTTCTGGGTGCGGGTGGTGGAATGTTTTAAAATGTGAAGCTTCAACAGGAGCTTTTCCCCGCCCACCACAATGTTTCGAAAACATCTGGGACTGATCATGACAAATAGCAAAATCCCTACCAGCGCCGTGTTCAGAAAAAGGCCAAGGTAGTAAAGATAAAGGTATCCCTTCAAATGCGTTTTAAGGTTCGGATACCAGAAAATCAAAATCCCAACGCCAAGCAAAACCAGGACCAGCTTGTAAATCAGAGCTACCACCATCAGCACTACCGTGCTGTCGGAGATTTTCAGACCGGATTTTTTCATATAATACAGCTGCAGGGGCTGTCCGCCGGAGGCGGAGGGGGTTATGCCGGAATAAAAAAATCCGATAAAGGAAAACCAGATACAGGTCAGCGGGTTGGTTTTGGCCTTAAGGGCCCGAAGGAGATACCAGATCATCAGCCCTTCCGCAGACACAAAGAACAATCCGGTGAGGATGGCTGCGATAAAATACAGGGGATTTAATTTCTTTATGGTCTCCCATACATAGTTCATGTCATTTTCGTGGAAAATAGTGTAAAAAGTGAGCAGCATTAAGGCCACGAAAAGACAGCCGCTCAAAATTTTCTTACGATTCATATGCAGTATTCCTTTGCGATGTTTTGTAGGGGCTGTGATAGCGCAGCCCTTTAAATTTTGCGAGAGGCCCTTCGTAAATCACCTGAGTCTGGGGCAATTCATAGAAGTCTTTGGGCGTCACCAGAGAAAAGTGCTTGTCGAACAGGTCGATACCACAATCCGAAAGCAATCGTGCCGTAAAGGAAGAGCAGGTATAATGCCGCTTCTGATAAAAAGGAATGTTCAGCAGTAAAAAGGGAAGTCCGATGATGCAGTAGTGATAGTGGAACCGCCGGTCATAGTAGCAGGCCAGCCGATGTGTTATGGCCGCCTTCTGCTCAGCTGTGCAGCTTAAACTCATGACCTTGTAGCGGGCGGTGGGGAAGGCCCGGTGAATCAGCGCCAGGTTTTCCTGCTCAAAGCCGGCAAACAAGGGTATGGATGGGTGCCGGCGGCCGATGCTGTAGCCTTCCGTGAGGTTGGCGTCCAACGCGATTGCCACATGAATATAAGGAATTTTGATGGTTCTGCGAATCAGGGACGCAAAGAATCCCGGAGTGTCTACTAAAACTAAGTATATATTTTCCATAACGTATACTCCTCAAATCATATTACAGGAACCGCTGCGCGAACCCTGTAATCAGAATAAGCTATATTCTTTAGTTAAATTGATAAATTTTCCTAGCGGCGCGGTAGCCTAAGAGGGTCAAGGCGTCGCCCACCTTTCCGGGCAGGTTGGTCATGCCGCTTAGGGTTTTGTATTTCAAATCGTGATATAATTTTTCATTGTGGCTCCGTATGTACTGCCATAGGCTTTCTCGCTTCTGCCTGGCCTCCTCCGTTCCGATCAGTAGAAGATGGATACAAGAGATGGACATCATAATAGAGATGTTCCGAGTGAGATACCGGGCCAACTTGGGCTGGGTCCGTTTCAGCTTCTCTAAATCCGTCCCCATGGCCACCAGCTTGGTGACGCGAATCTGCTGGTCAATACGTTTCATCAGCACCTGCTCGTTTACCGACTGGTCCTCCCGCCCCAGGAAGTAATGGTACAGATCAAGGTCCAGATAGCAGAGCGTCTTTACATAGGGCAGGGGCTGATTGGCAAAAATGTTGTCCACATAAAAGGTATGTCTTGGCAATTTCACGCCGGAGGCCCGAAGTACCTCGGTGCGGTACCAGAGGGCATGCATGACCAGATACTGGGAAGGCCGGAAGGCGCGGATGTCCTTCCAGGTACAGATCTTATCGGCAGGGAATACATTCCGGTAGGCCATGGGCTTTACGGTATGCTCGTATAAATGGTCATAAAGGTAGTTGGCAATCACAAGATCCGGGTGGCGGTTGGATTTCTCCCATCGAATCAGCTGCGCAAGGAGCTTGTCCAAGGCATCTGTGTCCAGCCAGTCATCGGAATCCACCACCTTGAAGTAGCGCCCGGTGGCGACTTTAAGCCCAGCGTTGACGCCGGCGCCGTGACCGCCGTTTTCCTGATGGATGACCTTTACAATCTCCGGATAGTTTCTGGCATAATTGTCCGCAATTTCACCGGTGCGGTCCGTGGAGCCGTCGTCCACGATGATGATCTCCACCAATTCGTCCCCCGCGAGCAGTGTGTCAATGCAGCGCTCCATATAGCTCTCCGAATTGTAGCAGGGAACTGTGAAGGTTATGTATTTCATAAAATGCTCCTCCTTTCTGAAATCTGTCTTGCTATATTCTAATAAAACGATATGCGGAGAAAAAGTACTTCAAAATTTGAACGGAAAAGAAATCTGTTCTGTGAAAAATTCTTTTTCTATTATACTAGCAGAATCTAAAGTTTTTCCGCAAGGGTTTCTTAAGATTTTTTAAGATTTGAGTTACAAAAATGTAAGGGGAGAGGGAAAGGGGGGCGCGGGAATTGCGTAAAATGGCGGGCTTGCTGTTTTGCCAAAATCTTGCGTACGGTTTATAAATGTGATATTATCTAACTACACTGGAAAAGGGGTTCCTGTATTTTAGGCCCCTCCTATGGAAAGGATGTGTTATTATGGCATTACCAGCAACAACCCCTTATACCATTGATGATATTTATGCTTTGCCGGAGGGCGAGCGAGCCGAATTAATCGACGGACAGATGTATATGATGGCCCCGCCCAGTCGAAAACATCAGGAAATAGCAAGCGAACTCTTCACGGGAATAAGTTCCTATATTAAATCAAAGGGTGGTTCTTGCAAGTCGTATTTTGCCCCATTTGCCGTATTTTTGAATGAGGATGATAAGAATTATGTGGAACCCGATATAAGCGTTGTTTGCGATAAAAGCAAGCTTACGGATAAGGGATGTTCCGGCGCGCCCGATTGGATCATCGAAATTGTTTCACCGGGCAGCAGGCGAATGGACTATTTTATAAAGCTTTTCAAGTACCGTACCGCCGGAGTGCGTGAATACTGGATTGTTGACCCGGAAAAGAACCGTATCACCGTATATAATTTTGAATCAGAAGATACCGGAGACTATACCTTTGCTGATTCTGTCAAAGTCGGTATCTTTGACGATCTATCCATTGATTTTGGAAAAATAACTTTTTAATGCTTTAGTTCCGGCTTTTTTTGCTTGCCGCATGAAACCCTGTATTGACATAAAAGGCATGTACGAATAAAATAGAAGAAAATGCTATACATTATAAAATGGAACCGGAGGATTTAAGATGGATTATCAAGTGCCAATGACAAACATAATAGCAATCGTGTTCACTATGGTGGTTTCCATAGGAATGCCGCTGATTGCCTGCTTTTTGCTGAAGCGGCGGTTTAAGACGGAGGTCAGCCTGATCAGTGCGCTTGTGGGCGTAACGATTTTTATGTTTTTCGCAATGACTTTAGAGCAGCTTCTGCACAGTGTGGTATTAAACGCGGCCGGAGAGGCGCTGCAGAATAATGTGTGGCTGTATGCCATTTACGGCGGCCTGGCAGCCGGATTATTTGAGGAAACCGGCCGGTATGTGGGCATGAAATTTCTGATGAAACGGAACCTTACAAAAGAAAATTCTCTTATGTACGGAATCGGCCACGGCGGCGCGGAATCAATTATGCTGGTGGGGATGAGTTATGTTTCCAACCTGATGATTGCCATGACCATCAATGGAGGAGGTCTGTCAGAACTGTTGTCATCAATGGAAACCACGGGTGAAGCTGTGGATACGGATGCGATCATAGAGGGCTTATCGCCCCTCTGGGAGCTTGGCAGCGGACAGTTCTATATGGCAGGAATCGAGCGTATCTGTGCCTTTGCGCTTCAGATTGCGCTGTCTTATCTGGTGTACCTTGCGGTACGGTATGGGAAGAATCAGAACTATGTGCTGGCAATTCTGCTTCACGCGGTTGTGAATGCGGTTACAGTGCTGCTGGCCCAGGTGCTGCCCATCTATGTGGTGATGGTTGTATTGATTGCCATGGTGGCGGCGATTGGGGTGTATGTCAGGAGGCTTTATCGAGAGGAAACGTAGTAAAATACCGAATATACCTTGACAAATACTTCCAGCTATGATTAAATAGCAATAGTCCGAAATCAAAATAACAAAGAAAGCGAGGTAAAAAAGATGATGAATTTGACGACTGACAGAACATTACATGCGAATATGATTCTTATTACCTCGATGTATGGAGCGAATATCTGATGGAGCGGGCATAGAGGCAGGAGAGGCAAAAGGCCTTGCCCTGCAAAGAGCCGGAGGATGTCCGGCGGGAAGCATACGGCTTTCTATGCAGCTGCATGAGATCAAAACGTTGACACTGCGCACCGTGGTAATAACCACGGTGCTTTTTATGTACAAGGGGAGGAAGAAAATTGAAGATCAGCAAATATATATTAAAATACTGGTACGCGTATCTCTTTGCCATTGTCTGCATGGTGACGGCCATTGTGCTGGATATGCTGTACCCGGTCATCACAAAGAGCATTGTGGATGACGTGATCGTGGATGGAAACATGCGGCTTCTGGGTGGCTTGTTGGCAGGAATCTTTGTGATTGGCCTGGGCCGCTGCCTGGGCGGATACTTTAAGGAATATACCTTCGACGTGGTGAGTTCCAAAATCGGGGCAAATCTTCGCAGGGATCTGTTTTCCCATGTCCAGGGGCTGTCCATGGATTATTTTGACGATACCAACACGGGGGAACTGATGGCCCGGCTGAAGGATGACGTGGACTACATATGGAACGCGTTGGGGTACGTGGGCATGCTGGTGATCGAGGTGGTGATCCATGTATCCATCGTGATTTACTGCATGTTCCGGCTAAGCTGGAAGTTGTCGGTCATTCCGCTGATCATCATGGTGATCCTGGGCAGCGTAGCCATCTTCATGGAGAAAAAGCTGGATAAAATTTACGAGGAGATCAGCGAGGAGAACGCGCGGCTTACCACCATTGCGGAGGAAAATCTGGCGGGTGTGCGGACGGTGAAGGCCTTCGCCCGGGAGAAATTTGAGATTCAGAAATTTCTCTCCCACAACAAGCGGTATTACGATTTGAACATGCGCCAGTCCAAGGTGCTGGTGCGCTATTATCCCATTTTTCAGTTTGTGGGGAAGCTGCTTCCGGTAGCTATGGTGATCCTTGGGGGCGGCCTGGTGCTCAAGGGAGAAATGACCCTGGGAGCCCTGGTGGCTTTCGCGGAATACTGCCGGAACATTGTCTGGCCCATGGAAATGCTGGGCTGGCTTACCAACGACGTCTCCACGGCCTTTGCTTCCTATAAAAAAATTAAGAAAATTTACCGGGAGTCGGCTTCCATCACGGAAATAGTGCACCCGGTGGCGCTGCCCAGAGTGGAGGGGGCCGTTGCCTTTGAGCATGTGTATTTTTCCAGAGGGGAGCAGGAGATTCTGAAGGATATCTCTTTCTCTATGAAGCCGGGGCAGACCCTGGGCATTATGGGAGCCACCGGCTCCGGCAAGACCTCCATTGTAAATCTGCTGCTCCGTTTTTTTGACGCCGATCAGGGCGTTGTGAAGCTGGACGGCACAGATGTCCGTAAGCTCACCTTAAAGCAGCTGCGGGGCAGCATCTCCACGGTCATGCAGGATGTGTTTCTCTTCTCCGATACCATTGAGGAAAATATCAGGATGGGCAAGCGGAAAACCCTGGACCGGGAAACCATGGAGCAGGCGGCTGCTCTGGCCCAGGCCCAGGGCTTTATCGAGGAGATGAATGAGCGTTACGACACTGTTGTGGGCGAGCGGGGCGTGGGGCTCTCCGGCGGCCAAAAGCAGCGTATCAGCATTGCCAGGGCGATTGCCAAGGAGAACCCGATCTTGATTTTGGACGATTCCACGTCTGCCCTGGACATGGAGACAGAATATAAGATACAGAAATCCTTAGAGGAATTGAGAGGTACTACGAAAATTATCATTGCGCATCGTATTTCCGCGGTCCGGATGGCCGACGAGATTTTGTTCCTGGAAAATGGAACCATCCGGGAGCGGGGGAACCATCAGCAGCTGATGGAGAAACGGGGCCTCTATTATCAGACCTACCAGGCCCAGTACGGGGAAGCGCAAAGGGAAGGAGCGTGAGAGCATGGCAGTAGATTCCTACCGGGAGGACGAACACGTTGGCAGCATGGGAAAGGCCCAGACGCTGAAACGGCTGTTTTCCTATCTTTTCAAATTTAAGCCCCAGGTGGTGGGCGTGCTGTTCTGCATGGCCATTACCGTGGCGGTTTCTCTGATAAATCCGCTGCTGATCGAGCGGGCCATCGACGTAAATATTGCCAACCGGGATTTCCCCGGTCTGTACCGGTTGGCGGTGCTGGCGCTGGTGTTGAATCTTATTTTTATCGTGATGGTGAAGGCGCGGATGTATGTGATGGCCAAGGTGTCCAACCAGATTCTTCTGGACATCCGCCAGGAGCTGTATGTACACATTCAGACCCTGTCTTTTTCCTTTTTTGACAGTCGGCCCACCGGGAAAATCCTGGCCCGGATCATCGGGGATGTGAATGCTTTGAAAAATGTACTGAGCAACTCGGTGACCACTCTGATACCGGATTTTATCACCATCTGCGGGGTGGTGGTCATCATGCTGATAAAGGACTGGAAGCTGGCGCTGGCCTCCTTAAGCAGTCTTCCGCTGATGATTGCCGCCATCTGGTTCATCCAGAAAAGCTCCCATAAGCGGTGGCAGATTTTCCGGAAAAAAGCCTCCAACTTAAACGCCTATGTCCATGAGGATATTGCGGGCATGAACGTGGTCCAGAGCTTCCGGGCTGAGGAGGAGACCCAGGAAATCTATGACGGGCTGGTGGAGGAGCACCGGAAGGCCTTTGGAAACGCGGTGCGCCTGTCGGATATGTTCGGCCCGGCGGTGGATCTCTGTTGGGGGCTTGGGGCTATGATTCTCTATTGGGCCGGGATTCAGCTCATCGGCGCGGAGTATGTGTCGGTGGGAACCCTGGTGGTATTTGGCACCTATATCAGCATGTTCTGGACGCCGGTGATGAACTTAAGCAATTTTTATAATCAGGTGGTCACCAATTTAACGGCTGCGGAGCGGATTTTTGACATTCTGGATACCAGGCCGGACATTGTGGATGACGACGGTGTGGAGGAACTTCCCGATATTCAGGGAAAAGTGGAATTTTCTCATGTGTCCTTTACTTATGACCAGGGGACGCCTGCGGAGACAAAGGTCCTTGAAGATGTGAGCTTTACCATTGCGCCGGGGGAGACCATTGCGCTGGTTGGTCCCACTGGGGCGGGAAAGACCACCATTGTAAATCTGATCAGCCGGTTTTACGATATTCAGAAGGGTCAGATTCTCATTGACGGGTATGATATTCAGAAGGTGTCCATGGACAGCCTGCGGCGGCAGATGGGGGTTATGACCCAGGATAATTTCATTTTCCAGGGAACCGTACGGGAAAATATTGCCTACGGGAAGCTTGACGCCACCGATGAGGAGATTGAGCAGGCGGCCAGGGCGGTGAACGCCCATGAGTTCATCATGAAAATGGAGAAAGGCTACGACACACCTTTGAAGGAGCGGGGGGCCGGTCTGTCCATCGGGCAGAGGCAGCTCATAGCCTTTGCCAGAACCATGGTGAGCATGCCAAGGATCCTGATTCTGGATGAGGCCACCTCCAGCATTGATACCCACACGGAACTTCTGGTGCAGCAGGGAATTGAGGCGCTTCTTAAGGGCAGGACCAGCTTTGTGATTGCCCACCGGCTGTCCACCATTCAGAAGGCGGACCGGATTTTTGTCATTGATAAGGGCGGAATCTTAGAGCAGGGAAGCCCGGCGGAATTGATGGCGAAGAAAGGCCATTACTATGAGCTTTATATGGCGCAGTTTAAAAATGTTGCGATACCTGTTTAGAAGGGGAACTTATTTCCAGGCAGATTGTGCAGGCTGGCTGAAGTGAGAGGAAGCGGAATCAAGCGTACCCTTCGTCCGGGAATGATGAAAGAAGGGAGATTGGAAATGGTAAAATTAGTGGAGGACCGGGAACTTCCGGTAGTAGTGGAGTTTGCATATGAGAGACAGCAAAGGAGAGAGGAGGCCTCCATGTTCTGTCCCGGAAGCAGGGAAGCCATACTGGAAGAATTCCGGGAGGCGATGGCGAAGGGGCGCCTGGCGGCTTACTGGAGCGCTGCCCATGATGAGGCTGAGCCGAAACGCCTGGCGGGCGTTCTCTGCTGGCATGTGGATGAGGGGAAAATGCGGACGGACTGCGCTCTTTTGATGGATTCCCGGTGTGAGAACTATGAGGAAGCGGCAAAAGCCCTGGTACGGGAAGCGCGGAGAGGGCAGCGGGAAGGGATGCGGTATTACTTTTATTTTCCCAGGGAAAATGAGAGGTGCGGGAGATTTCTGGAGGGCTTACGGGCCCAACGGGAGGAGAACGAGTATCTTCTGCTGTTACGGAGAGAAGCCTGGGAGAATAGAGGATGCCCAAATTGCGGCGGGAAGGAACCTGGCAAAGTGGATGATGCGCCGAAGAAAGATCTGGGGGATGTATCCGGTACCCGAAAAAAAGAGGACTCCGGCACTTCCGTTTCAGAGAAGAAGCCGTCGGCTGTGGAAATCCGCGTACTGGCAGGGGAGCGGTATGAAGAGTACATTGCCCTGCATGACAGCATTTTTCCGGATATTTATATTTCCGGCCAGGATGTGATTGCGGATGTGGGAAAGAATCACCATGTTTTTGTGCTTCTTGAGGAAGAGCGGATCGCGGCCTTCAGCGTGCTTTGCGCCCACGGAAACCGCCGTGCTACGGCGGAGCTGATTGCGGTAAAAGAGGATAAACGGGGTCGGGGGTATGGAAGAGCGGTACTTTCCTATCTGGCATTCCGGTGCTTTGGCCTTATGGGGATGGAGGCGCTGGATCTGATCGTGGACAGCGGCAACGAGAAGGCATTGAGGCTGTATCTTGATTTCGGGTTTCAAGTGGAGTGTGAGAATCGCGTTTACTGGCTGCGGTAGAAATCAGTATTTGAAAATTCAGCCGGCATTCTATACAGATGAACAATAGGAGGAAAACGATGAGTTTTGAATCTATAGTTGGGAAATTTGAATTTGTAAAAGACTATAAGGAGAATCCGATCCTGCGGGCCTCCTTCAATGAACTGGCCGGGAAAACCTTTGGCCTGGACTTTGAGGCCTGGTACCGGGCAGGATTCTGGGGAGAGGACTATATCCCCTATTCCGCGGTGGAAAACGGCCGGGTGGTTGCCAATGTGGCGGTAAATCATATGCGGTTTTGTAAGGACGGGAAGGAGCGGTTTTATCTGCAGCTTGGTACGGTGATGACAGATAAGGAATACCGGAATCGGGGGCTGAGCCGCCGGCTGATGGAGTGGATTTTTGAGGAGTATGAGGGGAAGGTGGACGGGATATATCTCTTTGCCAATGATTCGGTGCTTGATTTCTATCCCCGGTTTGGATTTCGGCAGGTGAAGGAATATCAGTATTATAAGAAGTTTCATCTGACCGGCGCAGGGGAGGAGAGCCTGGCAGGCAACGAAAATTCATGGAAAGCAGACTTACAGGGGAAGGTCAGGAAGGTTCCTCTTGAAATGCCGGAGGAATGGATAGCCTTTGCGGAAAAGATAAAGAATTATCATACCCAGGGAAGCTTCACCAACAATAATCTGGGCCTCTTAATGTTCTATGCCTCCGGGTTTTTCAAGGATAGCGTTTATTATATAGAAAAACTGGATGTCTATGCCATTGCAGAGCTGGAATCGGAGGTTCTGGTGCTTTATGAAATTTACGCAAAGGCGGAGATAACCCCGGAGAAAGTGGCGGCCTGCTTTGGCGGAAATGGAGGGTTCCGGGAACTGGCACTGGGCTTTACGCCCAGAGACACGAAGGGCTATGAATGCCGGGAGTACAGGGAGGAGGATACCACCGTATTTGTAAAGGGGGCGGAACTGGAAGGATTTTCCTGGGAACGGAAGATGTTTCCGATGCTGTCCCATGCGTAGGCGGCAGTTTCGGAGGATAGAACTTGCTGCTGCGCTCTTGACGGCAATGGGCTTATAGAAAATCGAAATTCACAGATTTTTCACAAAAAAATTAGCACTCGCCTATTGACAGTGCTAACAATACGTGCTATAGTACATATAGAACAAAGGAAGAGGAAAAGGAAATCCGAATCCCGAAGTTTGTAACACGACACTTCGGATTTCTCCGATGGTGCTAAACAATAATTTTTATCTCATGAAACACCTTAAATGCTCAAATGGCAGGGCGCGAATGAGGAAACACCACAAGGGTGTACCTGGATGTCCAGAAAGATGGACGATAATAGGAAAGGAGATATGACTTATGTTAAGACCTAGTATTTTTGGAGAAAGTTTGTTTGATGACTTTATGGATGGATTTGCGTTCCCGGCATTCCCGGATATTGAGAAGGAATTGTACGGAAAGCACGCAAAGAATATGATGAAGACGGATGTAAGAGACCATGACGGAACCTACGAGGTAGACATTGATCTGCCGGGCTTTAAGAAGGATGAGATAAAGATGAGCCTGGAAAACGGATATCTGACCATCAGCGCAGCCAAGGGCCTCGATAAGGATGAGGAGGATAAGAAGGGCAAATATGTAAGGCGTGAACGTTATGCCGGCGGCATGAGCCGCAGCTTCTATGTGGGCGAACATGTGACGGAGCAGGATATTCACGCCAAGTATGAGGACGGTATCCTGAAATTCACCGTTCCGAAAGAGGATAAGAAAGCGGTGGAGGATAAGAAGTCTTACATCTCCATCGAAGGATAAAACAAATGCCAGAATTCTTGTGAAAGCAAGGGTTCTGGCTTTTTTACTTATGGGCTTTAGCCTGTTGGGGCTCTTTTCAGTGCGCACTGATCCGGCAGGTTAGTGTTGATTTCTGCTTGAAAATATGAGAAAATGTTGACATTCACAGGAGAATGTAACGAAGCGTAAGCTTCGGCAGTGCGTAAGGAAATGGGAGAAAAGGAAATGGAAAAAAAATTTAATACGACAGGGTTATGTATTCCACAATATCATTACATGGTGGATATTTCAGAAAAGCTAAAAGCTATTGAAAAAATGATTGAAGCGGGATACTATTTTACCATAAATCGGAGCAGACAGTATGGAAAAACGACGACCCTGGAAGCGTTAAGAATGTCTCTAAGGGATAAGTATGTGGTCCTGTTTGTCAGCTTTGAAGGATTGGGGACGGCCTCGTTTTGTGAGGAAGCAGTTTTTGTGAAAGTATTTTTAAAATATCTTGTGATTCCAGAACTTGAAACACAGAATGTTGATTTCAGGCAAAGTATTCAGGCAATGAAAAATATTATGAATGGGCCAGAAGAAGAGTGTCATCTGGTGGAATTGTCAAGACAGCTTACCGATATGTGCAGCATATCTCCGAAACCAATCGTGCTGATGATTGACGAGGTGGACAGTGCCAGTAACAATCAGGTATTCCTGGATTTTTTGGCGATTTTAAGAAGTCAATATCTAAAGCGGAATCGAATGCCTGCTTTTCAGTCGGTTATTCTGGCAGGGATATATGACATAAGAAATTTAAAAAGAAAGTTACGGTCAGAAGAGGAACATAAATATAATAGTCCGTGGAATATTGCGGCGGATTTTGATGTGGATATGAGTTTTTCTGCGAGGGATATTTCTAGTATGTTGAAAGAGTATGAGGCGGATCACCATACGGGAATGGATATGGAAGCTGTCAGCCGTGAGATGTATGATTATACCGGTGGATATCCGTATCTGGTATCGCGGATCTGCCAGCTTTTGGATACAAAGATATGTAATATGAAGGGATTTGAGGAACCTTCAAAGCTTTGGACTGAGGAAGGAATTGCGCAGGCGGTAAAAGTATTACTTAATGAAAGCAACACGTTATTTGATGATCTGCGAAAAAAAATGGAGGACTATCCGGATTTAAGAAAATTATTATCGGAAATGCTTTTTCAGGGGAGCACATTTCCCTACAATCGTTATAGTGTATTGATAGATATGGGAACCATGTTCGGATTTTTTAAAGACAGTAATGGAACGCTCATGGTGGCCAATCGTATTTTTGAGACCTGGATGTACAACTTGTTCCTTTCGGATGAGATGGTCGGCAATGCGGTATATCAAGTTGGATTGCAGGATAAAAATATGTTTATCAAAGATGACCGTCTGAATATGCTGGCTGTTTTAGAGAAATTTGTAAAGCATTTTTCGGAAATATATGGTGAAAATGATACTAAATTTATTGAAGAAAACGGACGAAAAATATTCTTGCTGTATTTAAAGCCGATTATCAATGGTGTGGGTAATTATTATGTAGAAGCCAGAACACGCGATAAAAAACGGACGGATATTATTGTGGATTATCGTGGAGAACAGCAGGTCATAGAATTGAAAATATGGCATGGGGATGAGTATAATAAGCGGGGAGAGAAGCAACTACTGGAATATTTGGATTATTATAAGAAGGATACAGGATATTTGTTAAGCTTTAATTTTAATAAAAAGAAACAAGTCGGTATAAAATCCATTACGGTTCAGGGAAAAAAAATTGTGGAAGCAGTTGTATGATGTGAAGGGAGGAATCGCATTCATGAAAGTATTATCCATCGGAAACAGTTTTTCACAGGACGCAACACATTATCTTCATCAAATTGCCAGAGCGGACGGCTGTGATCTTTTGACGGTCAACCTCTATATCGGAGGCTGTCCTCTGAGCCTCCATTATGAGAATATGAAAAAAGACGCAAAGGCCTACTCCTTAGAGGTCAACGGATATACCACCGGCTTTTATGTGTCTATTCGGGAAGCCCTTCTTGCCAATGAATGGGATTATGTGACCCTACAGCAGGTGAGCCATCTGAGCCATCAGTATGACAGCTACCAGCCCTACTTAAATGAGCTTGCCGCATATGTGAGAAGCCTCTGCCCTGGGGCGGAGCTGCTCATTCACCAGACCTGGGCTTATGAACAGGGCAGCCAGCGTCTGACGGAAGAATTGGGATATAAGGACCAGAAGGATATGTACCGGGACCTGAAAGGGGCCTATGAGCAGGCGGCCGCAGCTGTCGAGGCAAAGGGGATCATTCCCTCCGGAACCGTGTTCCAGGAGCTTTTGGCAAACGGGATAAAAACCGTGCACCGGGATACCTTTCACGCCTCCCTGGGACTGGGCCGCTATACTCTGGGACTGCTGTGGTATCGGGCGCTTACGGGAAATAGCGTGCGGAAGAATTCCTTCCGGGATTTTGATGAGCCTGTTTCCGAGGAAGAAGCGGAAATCGCCAGGCGGGCCGTACATGCGGTGCTGACAGCGTGTGAATTGCGAAGCGATAACAGGGAGGAGTCATAATGCTTGTTTCAGAATTAAGAGAGATATTGAAAAATTATAAAGAGGAAGACCTGCGGCTGTTGGTGGTGGAGATGTATAAGGTCATACCCAAGCGGCTGAAGGAGGATAAGGAAATTGATACGCTGATCAAAGACGGAAAGGAGCTTCTGCATGAGAAAAAAACGGGTAAGTCTCCCAAAAAGCAGGTGGATGTTGGCAGTTTGCGGGCAGAAATTGAAGAATTTCTGGTTCATGTGAAAAAAGGCTATTATTTTGCCCCGAACCAGGTGGTTCCCAAGAAGGAGCGTCCCAAATGGCGCTTCAAGGTAAAATCCTATATAAAAAGCCTCCAGGAGGTACCAGCCCAGGGGGCGGACGGGAAAATTGCGGCGGAATTGCTGGGCAAGCTGTATGCCACAGTATCCTACGCCTGCTACTATTATATTTTTAATACGGACTCGCCTTTTCGTTCCATAGGAATGGAACAGACGGAACTGCTGGAAATCGCTCTTAAAAAAAGCTTTGAACATGAATTAAGCCGTGAGGCCATCAGAGAGGGGATCAAGCTGTCCATGACAGAGGGGGTTGATCGGGAAACCGGGGCCGACGAATTGCTGGGGGTTCTGGTAAGGGCTCTGAAAACACCGGATTCCAAGGAGATCGCCATTGAGGAAGCCGACCGGCTGAAGCAGCAGATGGAGGAGGTTGGGAAGGCCGCCGCTGCGGCGAAGAAACGGTCTTACAATTACAGCCGTGAGGAATACCGGCGCGATGAAAACATAAATCATTTGGTGAAGCTGGTGTTGATGCTTCATGTGGCTCAGTGCGATTATGACCAGGGGATTTCGTATTTCAAGAAGAATTACCGGGAGAAAAACAAGGAAGTGGCTTTATATGTGCTTTTATGGTATTTATACTGCTGGGATTTGACGGATTGCTGGATACGGGAGTATGAGATCGCTGTGAAAAGAAAAATAGAGCCAAGGGAAAGTCTTAAGAAGGCCTACCGGTACATCAAGGAGCATGGAGAAATGCCGGAATACTTGTAGCGGGGTGTGCTTGCTTCGTGAGGTGGCAGCATATTATTCTGTGTATCAAAGAGCTGATCAGAAAAGAGGAGAACATTATGTTAAAGATTGTATTTGGGGATGTTCCGAATTCCATCTATCATCCGCCTACCTACTTCGACAACCGGTATGAGGATGAATGGATTACGGACCCTCTGGCCGTAAAAATGATAAAGGATATTGATAAGTCGGACGTAGTTGGTGTTCATTTGATTGAAAGTCCGGTGCTTGGCCCTATTTCAACGAAGGAAATTTCCGGTGGAGTAAAGACGCTGATTCTGATGGCGTTTGATACCAGCGGTAAGATTTTTAATGCCTCCGCTTGTGGAGATAACTGTGCGAAATGGATTGTAGAGCTGGGGAAAAGGAAGGATTTGACTATCAATCTCCATCATGTGATGGATTTCAGCTCTGTGGGAACTTTTGACGCTGTGATACTGAATACCGAGTGCGGCGATAGGCTCTGAGATGAACGAATTATATCAGATTATGCTGCATAAACCTTCTGTGAAAATTTATTTGCCGGAATCTTTTGAATGGCTGATATTGGAATCAGGGATAATTGACGGCAAAGAGGTTCGCGATATTTTAAGTCATCCGGAAGAATATATTGAAAGTCAGGAATATTTTAGTTGGGAAAGATTTTTTACGGCGCTACTTGTGAATTATACGAAAGATTCCTATTTAAAGTATAATAAGAGTAAGCTGAATGAAGCATACCTGCATGAGAGAGTGAAAAAGGCTGTGTTGAAAACGATGGAGGGGATAGATTTTTCATTTTGACAAACTTGTAAAATTTTCGAAAACTCCTTGACGGAAAGGATACTTACTCTTATAATGTATCTCGACATGGAATGAATTTGGCAACAGAGTCTTCCAAGCGATTACTTCGGACCACTCCCCTGGGAGTTAAGGCCATACGGACAGCCGGGTCCACTGCCGATTGGCGGTTTACCGCCTTATTGATTGAGTTAAAAGCTCAGTTTTATAAGTTGGTTACTTTATAACCGAAATGCGTAGATTACGCAGACTTGTGAAATGGTCAATAAAGAGTAGAAAAGTATTATTGCTAGAGACTCTAAATGCCCTTTATCCGCTTCGGCATGACAGGCAAACCGATTGTTTGTTCTGCGGCAGCCGCTTATAGCTTTTGAAGCTTCTGCTTTGATGAGGATAGAAACGCAGGTTGTGTAATCACAGCTTGCGTTTTTTCTATAGGGAAGTCCGACCGGCAGGATTCTTTTTACGAGGTGTGAATGAAATGGAAGAAAAAAGAATACTTGATCAAAACCGCGCCCCCATCTATGAGGCGCTTCAAACCTTTCGCCAGATGCGGGTGGTGCCCTTTGATGTACCGGGGCACAAGCATGGCCGGGGCAATCCCGAGCTTACCGCTTTTCTGGGGGAAAAGTGTGTGGGCATTGATGTCAACAGTATGAAACCCCTGGACAATCTCTGCCATCCGATATCCGTCATACACGAGGCGGAGGAGCTTGCGGCCGACGCTTTCGGAGCGGCCCACGCCTTTCTGATGGTGGGCGGGACCACAAGCTCCGTGCAAAGCATGGTGTTATCTACCTGTAAACGGGGAGATAAGATCATCCTGCCCCGCAATGTACACCGGAGTGTGATCAATGCGTTGGTGCTCTGCGGCGCGGTGCCTGTCTATGTCAATCCTGAGGTGGACCAAAGGCTTGGGATTTCTCTGGGGATGCGGCGGGAACAGGTGGCAAAGGCCATAAAGGAGAATCCCGACGCAGTGGCGGTGCTTGTCAACAATCCGACTTATTACGGTATCTGCAGTGATATAAGAGCCATTGTAAAAATGGCCCACGAGGCAGGAATGGTCTGCCTTGCGGACGAGGCTCATGGCACACATTTTTATTTCGGGGATCATATGCCCGTTTCCGCAATGGCGGCAGGCGCCGATATGGCTGCGGTATCCATGCATAAAAGCGGCGGTAGTCTGACCCAGTCCAGCCTTCTGCTCATAGGACCCAATGTCAGCGAAGGACATGTGAGGCAGATCATAAATCTGACACAGACCACCTCCGGCAGCTATCTTTTGATGTCAAGTCTGGATATCAGCCGCCGCAATCTGGCCCTGCGGGGAAAAGCAGTGTTTGCCAAGGTGATAGAGATGGCGGATTATGCCCGTGAGGAGATCAATGCGGTGGGCGGCTATTATGCTTTTGGTCGTGAGCTGATAAACGGAAATTCCATTTTTGATTTTGATCCGACCAAGCTCAGCGTACATACCAGGGATATCGGTCTTGCCGGAATTGAGGTTTACGATATTCTACGGGACGAATACGATATTCAGATCGAATTTGGCGATATCGGAAATATTCTTGCGTATCTGTCCATAGGCGACCGCCCACAAGAGCTGGAGCGGCTGGTGAGCGCCCTTGCGGAAATACGGCGCAGATATCGCGCCGACGGCAGCGGCCTGCTAAGCCAGGAATATATCGACCCTGAGGTGGTAACCAGCCCCCAGGAGGCCTTTTATGCTCCAAAAAAGAGCGTTCCGCTGAGAGAGAGCGTGGGCTGTGTCTGCAGTGAGTTTGTGATGTGCTATCCGCCTGGGATTCCCATCCTGGCGCCGGGGGAGCGTATTACGGCGGAAATCCTTGATTATATCGAATACGCAAAAATCAAAGGATGCTCCATGACTGGTCCCGAAGATTCGGAAATACGGAATATCAACGTTTTGCAGTGAGGAGGTTTTACAGCATTGGAATTATGGTTCAGCGAATTTCACGCCCCGGATGTAAAGCACAGCATTCGGGTAAACAGGCATTTGTATTCTAAAATGAGCGACTATCAGCAGATTGATATTTTCGATACGCCCGAATTCGGCCGAGTGCTTGCCCTTGACGGGAATGTCATGCTGACGGAGCGGGATGAATTTATATATGATGAAATGATAACCCATGTTCCCATGTCGGTGCACCCGGATATCAAGGAGGTTTTGGTCATCGGCGCAGGGGACGGCGGGGTCGTAAAAGAACTGGCGAGATATGAGACGATCAGTCGTATTGACCTTGTGGAAATGGACCCGCAGGTGATTGAGGCCTGCCGTATGTATCTTCCCGAAAATGCCTGCCGCCTGGATGACAGCCGGGTACATATTTTTTACGATAACGCCCTTCGCTTTATTAGAAGATGTACGGATGCGTATGATCTGATCATTGTGGATTCCAACGACCCCTTCGGGCCCTCCGAGGGATATTTTACCCGTGAATTTTACGGGATCTGTTATAATGCGCTTCATGAGGACGGTATTATGGTGAACCAGCAGGGAAGTCCGTTCTATAAGCACGATGCCGAGGCCATGCAGCGCAGCCACAAACGGATCGTCAATACGTTTCCGATCAGCCGTGTCTACCAGGCACATATTCCCACTTACGCCGCGGGCTACTGGCTCTTTGGATTTGCCAGCAAGAAATATCACCCGGTGGACGATTTTAACGCTGAAAAATGGAAGTCGTTGAATCTGGGTACGAAATATTACACGACCAAATTACACATCGGGGCATTTTACCTGCCTGCGTATCTGGAAAAGATGTTGGAGGAGGTGGAGTGATATGAAGAAAAATATTGAAACCTTCATCGGGTGCGACGCGGAGTACAAGGACGCGAAGATCGTCCTGTTCGGCGCGCCCTTTGATTCCACCACCAGCTTTCGGCCGGGGGCGAGGTTTGGTTCTTCCGCAATCCGGCATGAGAGTTTCGGGCTGGAAACCTACAGTCCATATCAGGACAAGGATTTGACTGACTATGCCGTTTTCGACAGCGGCGACCTGGAGCTTTGCTTTGGCAGTGCCGAGACGGCGCTTCTGGACATTGAAACCCGGGCTGCTGAGATACTGGAGGACGGAAAACTTCCGCTGCTTATGGGCGGAGAGCATCTTGTGACACTGGGGGCCGTAAGGGCGGTGGAGAAATGCTTTCCTGATCTGCATATCATCCATTTTGACGCCCATGCCGATTTGCGTGACGATTATCTGGGCGCGACCCTCAGCCACGCCTGCGTCATGCGAAGATGCCATGATCTGCTGGGGGACGGGCGGATTCATCAGTTTTGCATCCGAAGCGGCGAAAGGGAAGAATTTCAGTTTGCAAAGGAGCATACGGATATGCGCCCCTTCTGCTTTGACGGCCTTTTGGAGCTGGTGGAGGAACTGAAAGGCTTACGTGTACCTGTGTATCTCACCATAGACCTTGACTGTCTTGACCCTTCCGCCTTCCCGGGGACAGGTACTCCCGAAGCGGGTGGAGTTACTTTTGTGGAGCTACTTAACGGGATACTCCAGGTATGCAAAACAAATGTGGTGGGCGCGGATATCAACGAGCTGGCGCCGGGGCTTGATCACAGCGGTGTTTCCACCGCAACCGCCTGTAAGGTACTTCGCGAGCTGATCTTGGCGCTCAACAAATAAGAAGGGTGCCTTCGTGAACAGATTTTAGGCTCAACAAATAAGAAAGATACTTCGTGAGCGGATATTAGCTCTTAATAAGTAAAACAGTTGTAGAAGGAGAAATCAGAAATGAGTAGAGTTTTAGTAATAGGCTGCGGCGGAGTCGCAAACGTAGCTATCCGGAAATGCTGCCAGGTAAGCGAGGTTTTCACTGAGCTTTGCGTTGCGAGCAGAACAAAATTAAAATGTGACGAGCTGGCCGCCAGTCTGGAAGGAAAAACGGCCACCAAGATTACCACTGCCCAGGTGGACGCGGATGATGTGAAACAGCTCACCGACCTTATAAACGCCTACAAGCCCGACCTTGTGATGAACATTGCCCTTCCGTATCAGGACCTTACCATTATGGACGCTTGCCTTGCCTGCGGCGTGAATTATATGGATACCGCAAACTACGAGCCGGAGGATACCGATGATCCGAAGTGGCGGGCTATTTACGAAAAACGCTGTGAGGAAGCAGGATTTTCTGCGTACTTCGATTACAGCTGGCAGTGGGCATACCGTGAGAAATTTGAAAGAGCGGGTCTTACCGCCCTTCTCGGCTGCGGCTTTGACCCCGGTGTGACGCAGGCTTACTGCGCCTACGCGAAAAAGCACGAATTTGATACCATCGACACCATTGATATCCTGGACTGCAACGGCGGCGACCATGGATATCCTTTCGCCACAAACTTCAATCCCGAAGTCAATCTGCGGGAGGTTTCCGCGCCCGGTAGCTACTGGGAGGAAGGTCATTGGGTAGAAATTCCACCGATGAGCATCAAGCGGGAATACGATTTTGACTGTGTCGGACAGAAGGATATGTACCTGCTCCACCACGAAGAAATCGAGTCCTTGGCACAGAACATTCCCGAAGTGAAAAGAATCCGTTTCTTTATGACCTTCGGTCAAAGCTACCTTACACATATGAAGTGTCTGGAAAATGTAGGCATGCTTTCCACAACGCCGGTTCTACTTGAGGGGCATGAAATCGTGCCGATCAAGTTCTTAAAGGCGCTGCTTCCCGACCCCGCAAGCCTCGGCCCTCGCACCCACGGCAAGACCAATATCGGCTGTATTTTCACAAGAAAAAAGGACGGCAGGGATAAGACCTATTATATTTATAATGTATGCGACCACCAGGAATGCTACCGTGAGGTGGAAAGTCAGGCGATCAGCTACACCACCGGCGTTCCTGCCATGTGCGGCGCCCTGATGCTTCTGACCGGAAAATGGAACAAGGCAGGCGTCTATACCGTTGAGGAATTCGATCCCGACCCGTTCCTTGACGCTCTTGACAAATACGGTCTGCCCCGCCGTGAAAACCGTAACCCGGTGCTGGTGGACTGATGAGGAGGATAGATGCCCGTCCGGCTTTTTGCGCTCTCGGGGAAAAACACCCGGAAGAACTGTTTGCGGATCTGCCGACCCCCTGCTATATCATAGACGAGGCGGGACTTCACAGAAACGGCCGGATTCTTGCGTCGGTCATAAAGGATACCGGCTGTAAGATCCTGCTGGCACAGAAGGCCTTTTCAAATTATAATTTTTATCCCCTTCTGTCCCGGTATCTTTCGGGGACGGAGGCCAGCGGATTGTATGAGGCAAGGCTCGGCGCCGAAGAAATGCCCGGGGGCGAGGTTCACGTGTTCTGCGGGGCCTATCGTGAGGAAGAATTTGACGAGCTGTTAAAGTATGCCGGCCATATTGTGTTCAATTCGCCGGGGCAGCTTCAAAAATTCGGCGCCAGGGCAAAAGAGCAGGGTAAAAGCGTCGGACTTCGCGTCAATCCCGAATGCTCCACCCAGGAGGGCCACGAAATCTACGATCCCTGTGCTGCCGGCAGCCGTCTTGGTACCACAAGGCAGATGTGGGACCGCCAAATGACCGATGAGCTTGTTGCGCTGTTGGACGGCCTGCATTTTCATACGCTCTGCGAGCAGAATGCAGACGCCCTTGAGATAACATTGCGGGCGGTGGAAGAGAAGTTCGGCGATATCCTGCCTCGGATGAAATGGCTGAATATGGGCGGCGGTCATCATATCACACGGGAGGATTATGACGCCCTGCGTCTTAAAAAGCTTGTTTTGTATGCGAAAAATAAGTGGAAGCTGCAGGTATATCTTGAGCCGGGGGAGGCGGTAGCCTTAAACGCTGGGTATCTTGCAAGCCGGGTGCTGGATATTGTTCAGAACGGTGACACCCGTATCGCCATCCTGGATGTCAGCGCCGCCTGCCACATGCCGGACGTCATCGAAATGCCCTACACGCCCCCTCTGTATGGCGCGGATGATAGAAATAAGTATTCCTACCGCCTGGCAGGACCCACCTGCCTTGCGGGGGATGTGATCGGCGATTACAGCTTTGGGGAGGAACTGCAAATTGGCGATATGCTCCTTTTTGGTGATATGGCAATCTATTCCACCTGTAAAAACAACACCTTCAACGGTATGCCGCTGCCGGATATATGGAAAAGAAGCGCAGACGGACAGATGAAAAGGGTCATCGGTTTTGGTTATGAGGATTTCAAAATGAGACTGGGCGGCATATCTTGAAAAAACACTGGATTTTTCCAAAAAGGTGTGCTATAATGGCAAAGCGATTGTAAGTATTAAGAATGGGAAAGTACGTCTACCCCATTTTTATATATCTGAAGGAGGAAAATTGTTATAATGAGCGTACAGGTAGAAAATCTGGAAAAAAACATGGCAAAACTGACCATCGAAGTGCCTGCGGAGGAATTGGAAAAAGCCATTCAGTCTGCATATATGAAGCAGAAAGGAAAAATCAGCCTGCCCGGGTTCCGCAAGGGTAAGGTCCCCCGCCACATGATTGAGAAGATGTACGGCGTGGAGATTTTCTTTGAGGACGCGGCCAACCAGTTGATCAATCAGGAATACCCCAAGGCAGTGGATGAGAGCGGTCTGGATATCGTATCCCGTCCCACCATTGACGTGGAACAGATTGAGAAAGGCAAGCCCTTTATTTTTACAGCCGAGGTGGCAGTGAAGCCGGAAGTGACCCTGGGCAAGTACATGGGAGTGCAGGTAACCAGAATTGATACCACCGTAACCGACGAAGAGGTGGAGGCAGAGATCAACAAAGAGCGCGAGAACAACGCCAGGACCGTCACCGTGGAGGACCGTCCCGTTCAGGAGGGCGATACTGCGGTGATCGATTACGAGGGCTTTGTGGACGGCGAGTCCTTTGAGGGCGGCAAGGGAGAGAACCACTCTCTGGTGATCGGCTCCCATTCCTTCATTGATACCTTTGAGGAGCAGTTAATCGGTAAGAATACCGGCGATGAGCTCACGGTGAACGTGACCTTCCCCGAGGAGTACCACGCAAAAGAGCTTGCAGGAAAGCCTGCGGAATTTAAGGTAAAGATCAACGAGATCAAGGCCAAGGAGCTTCCTGAGCTGGATGATGAGTTCGCCCAGGACGTGTCCGAATTCGATACCCTGGCGGAGTACCGGGAGAGCGTAAAGGCCAAGCTTGCGGAGCGCAAGGAGAACGCGGCCAGGCGCGACAAGGAGGAGGAGGCCATCGCGAAGATCGTCGACAAATCCAAGATGGAGATCCCCGAGGCCATGATCGAGACACAGATAGACAATATGGTTGACAATTTTGCAAGCCGCATGGCCCAGCAGGGACTGACTATGGAGCAGTATATGCAGTTTACCGGCATGAATGTGGAGAAAATGCGGGAACAGATGAGACCGGACGCGTTAAAGCGCATTCAGAACAGCCTGGTTCTGGAGCAGATTGCCAAGGAAGAGAACATTGAGGTGACCGACGAAGAACTTGAGGCGGAGATCACCAAGATGGCTGAGATGTACGGCATGGAGGCAGATAAGCTGAAAGAGTACATGGGCGACGCGGAGAAGGAATCCATGAAGAAGGATCTGGCTGTGCAGAAAGCCGCCTCCCTTGTGGTGGAGAACGTCAAAGAGAGAGCAAAACCCAAGTCCAAGAAGGAAAAGGATGAAGCGGCTGAGGAAGCGGAAGCAGAATAACAGTGATCTGATAAAGTTCCATGGTAAGACGGTGTCGAATCATGGAACTTATAGCTTATTGAGAATGAAGGAGTGACAAAGATGAGTTTAGTACCCTACGTGATAGAACAAACCAGCCGGGGAGAGCGTTCCTATGACATTTATTCCCGTTTGCTGAAGGACAGGATTATTTTTCTGGGAGAAGAGGTCAATGATACCACCGCCAGCCTGGTGGTGGCCCAGCTTCTGTTTCTTGAGGCGGAGGATCCTGGTAAGGATATCCAGCTGTACATTAATTCCCCGGGCGGTTCGGTGACCGCCGGCATGGGTATTTACGACACCATGAATTATATCAAATGCGACGTGTCCACCATCTGTATCGGAATGGCGGCCAGCATGGGCGCGTTTCTGCTGGCTGGCGGCGCAAAGGGGAAACGCTTTGCCCTGCCCAATGCGGAGATCATGATTCATCAGCCCTCCGGCGGCGCGAAAGGCCAGGCCACGGACATCCAGATCGTGGCGGAGAATATCTTAAAGATAAAGAAGCGTCTGAACGAGATCCTGGCGGCCAATACCGGGAAGCCCTATGATGTGATAGCGGCGGACACGGAACGCGACAATTACATGTCTGCGGAGGAAGCCAGGGAATATGGCATTATCGATGAAGTCATCGCATACAAGGAGAAAAAGTAAGAATAAAACCGGGACAGCGAGCGCAAGGCCACTGTCCCTGATGTTCGTTGAGGACTAAATGAATCAGTGAGGTGAAAGTATGGCAGGAAAATATATAGACGACAGAATCCGCTGCTCCTTCTGCGGCAAGACGGAGAACCAGGTCCACAAAATGATCGCGGGACCGGGCGGAGCATACATCTGTGACGCCTGCGTGGATATCTGCGCAGAAATTATTGAGGAAGAATTAGAGAAGGAGGCCGCCGCCGAGGAGGATGTTGAGGAAATCAATCTGATTAAGCCGGAAGAGATGAAGGCCTTTCTGGACGACTATGTCATCGGCCAGGATGAGGCGAAAAAGGTTCTTTCCGTGGCGGTATACAACCACTACAAGCGGATTTTGGCGGGACGGGACCTGGACGTGGAGCTGCAAAAGAGCAATATTTTGATGCTTGGGCCCACCGGCTGCGGGAAAACCCTGCTGGCCCAGACTCTGGCCCGGGTGCTGAACGTGCCCTTCGCCATTGCGGACGCCACGGCTCTGACGGAAGCGGGCTATGTGGGTGAGGACGTGGAGAACATTCTGCTGAAAATCATCCAGGCGGCCGATTACGATATTGAGCGTGCCCAGTACGGCATTATTTACATTGATGAGATTGACAAGATTACCAGAAAATCCGAGAACCCCTCCATCACCCGGGACGTGTCCGGCGAGGGCGTGCAGCAGGCCCTTCTGAAGATTCTGGAGGGAACCGTGGCCAGTGTGCCTCCCCAGGGAGGCAGAAAACATCCCCAGCAGGAGCTTTTGCAGATTGACACCACCAATATCCTGTTTATCTGCGGTGGAGCCTTCGAGGGTCTGGATAAAATCATCGAGTCCAGGCTGGACGAGAAGATCATCGGCTTCAACAATGAGATTTTGGACAAAAAGAATCGGAATGTGGGCGAAATCCTGAAAAAAGTATTGCCCCAGGATTTTGTAAAATTTGGACTGATTCCGGAATTCATCGGCCGTGTGCCCATCAACGTGTCCCTGGACGCGCTGGATAAGGAGGCCCTTCTTCGGATTCTTACGGAGCCCAAGAATTCTCTGGCGCGCCAGTATAAGAAGCTGATGGAGTTGGACGGCGTGGAGCTTTCCTTTGAGCCGGAGGCCCTTGACGCCATCGCGGAAAAATCCTTAAAGCGCAAGACCGGAGCCAGAGGCCTTCGGGCCATCATGGAGCAGGTGATGCTGGATGTGATGTACCGGGTGCCCTCCGATGAACGGATTACGAGATGTATCATCACCAGAGAAGCGGTGGAGGGAACCGCGGAGGTGACGACCAATTTGACGGAGCACAGGCGCCTGGAGCAGCGGGAGGCCGCTGTCCTGGAGCATAAGAGCGCATAAGCGCCACAGGAAGAGACAGGCGCGCCTTACTGATGTGTGGAATGGACAGGAGCGCCCAGGAGAGAATTATGAGTGAATTGACAAGAGAACTCCCGGCAGTAGCCTTAAGAGGAATGGTTATCCTGCCGGGAATGGTGGCTCATTTTGATGTGAGTCGGCAGAAATCCGTGCGTGCCTTGGAGCAGGCCATGCTGAAGGATCAGGACATTTTTCTGGTGACCCAGCGGGATGTGGAGGAAGAAGAGCCGGACATCAGTGGGCTTTACAGAATCGGAACCATCGCCAAGGTCAAGCAGGTCATCAAGATGCAGCATGAGATCGTACGGGTACTGGTGGAGGGCCAAAAGCGAGCGGAGCTTCTGGGCTTTTTAGAGCAGGAGGAATATCTGGTGACCGAGGTCATCGTCTTTGAGGAGGCGGAGTCGGAAGCCTATGAGCCCCAGATAGCGGAAGCCATGGCGCGGAGTATCCAGGAGACCCTGGCGACCTATGCCACAGTCAATCCCAAAGCGGGAAAGGAACTGGCCAGACAGTCCATGGAGATGGGCGACTTGTCCAGACTGATCGATTATGTGGGAAACAACCTCCCCACAGGCTATGAGAAGAAACAGCGGATTCTGGAGGCTGTCAGTCTGGAAGAGCGGTACGAAGCCGTGATGACCATCTTATTAAATGAAATCAACGTGATTCGCATTAAGAACGAATTTCAGGCTAAGGTCAAGGAGAAGGTGGATAAGAATCAGAAGGAATACCTTCTCCGGGAGCAGATGAAGCTGATCCGGGAGGAGTTGGGGGAGGACAATACTCAGTCGGACGCGGATCATTTTCTGGAAGAGACAGGGAAATTAAAGGCCGACAAGGCTGTGAAGGACAAGATCAGGAAAGAGATTGAGCGATATAAGAACGTGGCGGCAAGCTCCTCGGAGAGCGCCGTCATCCGGGGTTACATGGAGACCCTTCTGGAGCTTCCCTGGAATAAGACCTCCAGGGACAACAAGGATATCCGCCATGCGGAGGAGATTCTGAATGAGGACCACTATGGTCTGGAAAAAGTGAAGGAGCGGATGTTGGAATTTCTGGCGGTGCGCAACTTAACGAATAAGGGGGAGAGCCCCATCATCTGTCTGGTGGGGCCGCCGGGAACCGGTAAGACCAGCATTGCCAGGTCCGTGGCCCGGGCTCTTGAGAAAAAATACGTGCGCATCAGTCTCGGAGGCGTCCGGGATGAGGCGGAGATCCGAGGCCACCGGAAAACCTACGTGGGAGCTATGCCGGGCCGGATCGTCAACGCCTTAAGAACCGCCGGGGTGAAGAATCCTCTGATCTTGCTGGACGAGATTGACAAGCTCAGCAGCGATTACAAGGGGGATACGGCCTCTGCCCTCCTGGAGGTGCTGGACGCGGAGCAGAATCACAAATTCCGGGACCATTACGTGGAACTTCCCATCGATTTGTCGGAGGTGTTGTTCATTGCCACGGCAAATTCCACCCAGACCATTCCACGGCCCCTTTTGGACAGGATGGAACTGATTGAGGTCAGCAGCTATACGGAGAACGAGAAAGTCCACATTGCCAGGGAGCACCTGTTTGACAAGCAGCTTAAGAAGAACGGCTTAAAGCCGGATCAGCTGTCCATCAGCGGCAGGGCTTTAGAAAAAATCATCCGGGGTTATACCAGGGAGGCGGGCGTCCGCTCCCTGGAGCGGAAAATCGGCGAAATCTGCCGGAAAGCCGCCCGGGAAATCTATTCCGGCGACCACAAGAAGGTGAAGATCACCGAGAGCAACCTGGAAAAATATCTGGGCAAGGAGCGGTATCATTTTAATCTGGCAAACGAGAGCGATGAGGTGGGCATTGTCCGCGGTCTGGCCTGGACCAGCGTGGGCGGCGACACCCTGCAGATTGAGGTAAACATTATGCCGGGCAAGGGGGAGTTTCGGCTCACCGGCCAGCTGGGGGATGTGATGAAGGAGTCCGCCCAGGCGGGAATCAGCTACATCCGTTCCGTCAGTGAGAGCTACGGGATTCCGAAGGACTTTTTCCAGGAGCGCGATCTGCACATTCACATTCCCGAGGGAGCCGTGCCCAAGGACGGGCCTTCCGCCGGTATCACCATGGCAACGGCCATGCTGTCGGCCATCACCGGCCGCAAGGTACGGGCGGATGTGGCCATGACCGGCGAGATCACCCTCCGGGGGCGGGTGCTTCCCATCGGCGGTCTCAAGGAAAAAATACTGGCGGCCAAGAACGCCAACATACGCACCGTCTGTGTGCCCCGGAAAAATGAGGCCGATGTGGCCGAGATTTCCCCGGAGATCAAAAAAGGCATTGAGATCGTTTACGTGGAGACCATGGAGGATGTGTTAAGGACGGCATTGGTGCCAAAGCAGGAGAACTAACATGGTAATAAAATCAGTGAATCTGGAGACGGTGTGTGGCATTACCAGCACACTGCCCCAAAATAACCGGCCGGAGATTGCGTTTGCGGGGAAGTCCAACGTGGGGAAATCCTCTCTGATCAACGGACTTTTGAACCGCAAATCCCTGGCCCGGACCTCGGCCCAGCCGGGAAAGACCCAGACTATCAATTTTTATAATATCAATGACGCCATGTATCTGGTGGATCTGCCGGGATACGGCTATGCCAAAGCGTCTCAGACCCAACGGGAGCAGTGGGGACAGATGATCGAGCGCTACCTCCATGGCTCGAAACAGCTGAAAACGGTATTTCTTCTCATTGATATCCGTCATGAGCCCTCGGCCAACGACAGGCAGATGTATGAGTGGATTTCCTACCAGGGATACGCCCCCATCATCATCGCCACCAAGCTGGATAAGATCAACCGAAGCCAGGTACAAAAGCAGATAAAGCTGATCCGGGACGGGCTTTTGGTGAAACCGGGAACGAAGATCCTGCCCTTTTCCGCCCAGACCAAGCAGGGGCGGGAGGAGATCTGGCAGGTGATGGATTCCCTTGTGCTGGGTGAGGAGGAAGCATAAAATTCCGGATACCGGAGGAGGGGCGTGAAGATGAAGAATAAATATGTGTTTGTGACCGTGCTGCTTCTGGCTGTCGCCCTTCTGGGCTTCGGCTTTACCTGGGGCTATGGGCGCCTCACGACACAAAGGGATGAGGAGGAGCTGTTGATAGTGACCTCCTTTTACCCTATGTATGTGGCGACGCTCAACGTGGCCGGCGGCTGCGAGGGGGTGGAGGTGGAGAATTTAAGCGAACCCCAGACGGGGTGTCTCCATGACTTTCAACTGACACCCCAGGACATGCAGCTCTTATCGGAGGCGGATGTGTTCGTCGTCAACGGGGGCGGCATGGAGAGCTTCCTCACGGAGGTGGCCTCGGAGTACCCGGATCTTGTAGTCATCAATGCCGGAGCGGCGATTTTTGGGGAGGAGACTTCCGAAAATGCTCATTCCGGTCATACCCATTCTGAAAACGCCCATGCCTTGATGAGCGTTGGCTACTATATGGAGCAGATTGAGGCGATACGGGATGGCCTGATGGAAACAGACTCCGCCCATGGGTCCTACTATGAGGAGCAGGCAGAGGCGTATCTTGTAAAGATCAGAGCCTTTGAGGCGGAAGTGTCGGACTTAAAGGCAGTGACAGCGGGGCAGCCGGTGATACTGTTTCATGAGGCCTTTGTTTATCTGGCGGAGGATTACGCCCTTTCCGTGGAGGGCCTTTTAAACCTGGATGAGGAGCGTCAGGTCAGCGCCGGAGAGGTGGCGGATCTGATCGCGCTGATTGAACGCGAAAATATACAAATTATTTTGGCGGAGGACTTGTATGGAAGGGATATGGGTGATACCATAGAGGCAGAGACAGACTGCAGGGTCTACTATCTCGATACCTTGACCCGGGCGGACAGCGCCGGCGATACCGCAACCCGAGGGACGGGAACAGACGGCTTTTTGACCAAAGACAGCGCCACAGCGGACCGCTGGCTTCGGGGCATGGAAGAAAATCTTGAGATTTTAAAGGAAGCCTTCGCCGCAAAGGAGGAAGCATGACATGAAGAAGTTCGGAGAACTGTCCGGCAGGATAAGAAAACCCTGCGGCCTCCACTGTATCAAGGTACACCATCTGTCGGTGACTATCGGGGAGCAGGAAATTTTGAAGGATGTAAATCTCCATATCCACTGCGGCTCCCTGAATGCTCTGATCGGCAAGAACGGCGCCGGAAAATCCACCTTGATACGGGCAATCCTGGGGGATATTCCCCACAGCGGCCAGATTGAATTTAAGAACACCGAGGACGGACGCATGCAGCGGCTGAAGGTGGGCTATGTACCCCAGTCTCTGAATGTTGACAAGGATACGCCGGTGAGCGTGTACGATATGATCGCTTGCTGTCAGAGCAGGATTCCGGTATTTTTGAAAAAGAGCGGAAAGTTGGCCGCCAGGATTAAAGAATATCTGGAGATTTTTCAGGCGGAGGAGCTGCTGGACAAGCAGGTCTGCAACCTGTCCGGAGGAGAGCTTCAGCGGGTGCTTCTGTCCATGGCCGTCATGGACGAGCCAAATCTGCTTTTGCTGGATGAGCCCGTGTCAGGCATTGACCAGAACGGCATGGAGCTTTTTTACAGGACCATCCACCGTTTGAAGGAGGAGTTTGATCTGGCGATCATTTTAATCTCCCATGATCTGGACTACGTGGCCAAATATGCGGATTGGGTGATTTTGTTGGACCGGGAAGTGTTAAAGCAGGGGGCGGCGCGTGAGGTATACGCAAGCGAGGAATTCCAGCGGGTGTTTGGAACCGGAAGCCTCCGTGAGAAGGGAGGCGGTTCACAATGAGCGGTATCTTTTCCTGGCTTCAGTTTGATTTTATGAAGCTGGCCTTTGTGGCTATCCTGATCATCACGCCCCTGTTCGGACTTCTGGGAACCATGATCGTCAGCCGGAAAATGGCCTTTTTCTCTGACGCTCTGGGGCACAGCGCCCTGACGGGCATAGCCGTGGGCGTGGTGCTGGGGGTGACGGACACCAACCTGTCCATGATCGTATTTGCCATTGTGTTTGCGGTGCTGCTCAACAAAATCAGCAGCAGGAATACGGCAAATACCGACACGGTCATTTCCGTATTTTCCTCTTTCAGCATTGCCGTGGGTCTGGCCATTCTCTCCAGAGGCGGCAATTTCAGCCAGTATTCCAGCCTGCTGGTGGGAGATGTTTTAAGCATTACCAGGAAGGAAATTCTGTATTTGCTGGTGATCTTCCTTGTGACGCTGGTGTTCTGGTGCCTGTGCGGCAACGGGCTTTTCGCCTTAAGCATGCACCGGACGCTGGCCAAGAGCAAGGGAATTCCGGTAACCCTGTTGGAGTACCTTTTCGCGGTGTTGGTGGCGCTGATCGTCATGCTGTCCATCAAGTGGGTGGGGATTCTTATCATAAACGCCCTGTTGATTCTGCCGGCAGCCGCCGCCAGGAATCTGTCCGGCAACCTGCGGGAGTATCACTTTTTTGCGGTGCTGTTCTCCATGTTTTCCGGAGTGCTGGGGCTGATCATCTCCTATTATACCAATGTGGCCACCGGGCCCACCATTGTCATTATCGCGTCGGTTTTATATTTTGCCACTTATTTTTACGGCAGAAAATTATCATGATACCAGGGTCAAAAGGTCATGCGTTTCATGCTTGCATGAAAAAGCATGACTTTGGGACCCGCAAAACACCGAAAAGTAATTTATACGGCAGAAAATGAAAGGAGACTTCTATGAGTGACAAGATTTTGGCGGTAGCCGCAGGACATGAGATTACGGAGGGAGAGCTCATGCGGCTGATTCACAATTATCCGCCGGAGCAGCAGGTGTATCTGTCGGACCCCAGGGCCAAAGAGCAGGTTTTGGAGCAGCTTATCGCCTTTCACCTCTTTGCCAGAATGGCCGAGGAGGAAAAAATCATGGAGAGTGAGGAGTATCTGACCACTCTTGAGAATATGCGGGTGGAGCTGGCCAGCCATATGGCGGCCACCCGGACTGTGGAGGGGGTATCCGTTACCCCGGAGGAAGAAAAAGCCTTCTATGAAGCCCATAAAGTCCAGTTTGTGAAAGGTCCCCAGGTATCCGCCAGGCACATTCTGGTGGACAGCGAGGAATTGGCGGGAAAGGTGGCGGCCGAGATCAGGGACGGCAAGAGCTTCGAGGACGCGGCGAGAGAATATTCCACCTGTCCTTCCAAGGAACAGGGGGGCGATCTGGGCTTCTTCTCCAGGGGACAGATGGTGCCGGAATTTGAAAAGGCGGCCTTTGACGGGGAACTTCGCACCCTCATCGGACCGGTACGGACCCAGTTTGGATACCATTTGATCTGGGTGGATGACAAGAAAGAGGGCAGCGACACGCCTTTTGAAAAGGCGCAGAGCCAGATACACCAGGAGCTGCTGCAGCAGAAGCAGCGGGCGGCCTACGACAAAAAGGTGGCGGAACTGACCAGAAAATACGGGGTAGAGAAGCGATAGAGCAGTTGGCAGATAAGGGGGCGATGGTATGAAAAAGTCCGTTAAATATTTAAAAATACTGGCAAATCTGTTGGTGGGAGTGTTCACCATTGTTGTGTTTGTTTACTTTGCGCCCAGGCTGCTGGTATTTTTCATGCCCTTCGTGGTGGGCTATATCATTTCCTGGATTGCCAATCCTCTGGTGCGCTTTTTTGAAAAACGGCTGAAGATCGTCCGCAAGCACGGCTCCATGATCATCATTATCGGAGTGCTGGCCCTGGTGATCTTGCTTTTCTATTTCGCGGGGCTGAAGCTTACGGAAGAAGTCGTAAATTTCATCAACAGCTTTCCGGAATTTTACCAGAATCTGTCGGAGGAATTTAAGACTATCGGGGATAATCTGAAGGTGTTTCTGGAGAAGCTTCCGGGGGATGTGGAGAACACGCTTTTTGATGTGACTGCCAATCTGTCCACCTATATCAGCAGTCTCGTACAGGCCATTGGAGAGCCGACCTTTGAGGCGGCAGGCAATTTCGCCAAAAATGTGCCGGGTACCTTGATCGGCATTATTATGAGTATCCTGTCGGCCTACTTTTTTACGGCGGACCGGGATAAAATTCATGCTCTGATCAATGCCCATATGCCGGAATCCATTCAGAAAAATGTCATTACGGTTCTGAAGGATTTAAAGCATGTGGTGGGCGGTTACTTTAAGGCGCAGTTGAAAATCATGGCAGTGGTGTACGTTATCGTGATCATCGGCCTTATGATTCTGAAGGTGGACTATTTCCTGCTGGTGGGCTTTATCATCGCCTTTCTGGATATGTTGCCCTTCTTTGGAACGGGTACGGTGCTGGGACCCTGGGCCATCATCAAGATTCTGTCCGGAGATTACCGGATGGCCATTGCGCTGATCATTCTGTACGTCATCACCCAGGTGGTGCGGCAGGTGATTCAGCCGAAGCTTGTGGGAGATTCCATCGGGATGAATCCCCTGGCAACTCTGATTTTTATGTTTATCGGATTTCGATTGAGCGGTGTGATCGGAATGATTGTGGCGGTCCCCATCGGAATGATCCTAATCAATCTTTACAGGGCCGGGGTGTTTGACAATCAGATCTGGTGTCTCAAGGAGCTGGTTCATGATTTTAATGAGTTTCGGAAGATAAAAAAGGATTGATTATGAGGCCGGAAGGGTTGAGCAGTTTATTAGAAAATTATACCTCTCTGTCCCTGGCGGGCATGTGCAAAAACGCTGGGAAAACCACCGTGCTGAACTATCTGCTCCGGGAATTGGGGCAGAAGGATACCAGGGTGGCACTGACCTCCATCGGCCGGGACGGAGAGACTGTGGATGTGGTGACCGGTACCGGAAAGCCGCGGATTTACGTCAGGGAGGGAACTCTTTTTGCCACGGCAGCAGGGCTTTTGCGGAACTGTGACACCACCGGGGAGATTCTGAAAACCACCGGAATCCACACCCCTCTGGGGGAGGTGGTGCTGGTTAGGACCAGAAGCGACGGCTTTATCGATTTGGCGGGGCCTTCCACCAACCGACAGCTCATAGAACTGTCCGCCATGTTCCGGGCATACGGCCCGGATAAAATCTTGATCGACGGAGCCGTCAGCCGCAGATCCCTGTGCAGCAGACAGGTGGCCCAGGCTGTCATCCTCTGCGCTGGTGCCTCCTACCATAGAGATATAACGAGGGTGATTGCGGATACCGCCTATATCTGTAGTTTGCTTCAGATTACGGCAGAGGCAGGGAAAGCGGCGGCCTTTGCCATCCGGCAGTGGCAGGGGAAAAAAGCTCCTTTCGAAAAGCTGTTGTTTCTGGACCCGGAAGGAAACTGCCGTGCCGCTGGGCCTGGGAAGAACCTGGTGGATGCTCTGAGGGAGAGGGAAAATGCCGATTACCCCATGGTATGGCTGGAGGGAGCTGTGACAGACGCAGTGGTAAGGCCCCTTTTACTGTCTAACATCCCTCTGAGGGGACACCTTTTTCTGGCTGAGGACAGCAGTAAAATTCTGCTGAGCCGTGAGGTTTGTGAAAAGCTGTATCAGAAAGGCGCCAGGCTGGCGGTGCTTGAGGAAATCGCGCTCCTGGCGGTCTGTATCAATCCTTTTTCCGCCTATGGGGACCATTTTGACAAAGCGGAATTTCGGGAGCGCATGGAAAATGCCGTATCCCTGCCGGTGATAGACGTTCTGGAGGACTGTGATGATTACATTGACCTTTGAGCAAAAAAAATCCCTGGGGTTTCAATATTTGCTGGACTCCCTAAGACCCAACTGCGTTTATGGGCAGGAGCTGGTGAAACAGGCTGCTCCCTATCCGGGAGAGGAGCGGGAGGCCTTAAAAGAGGAGCTTTGCCGCCTTAGCTGCCTTGTGGACAGCTATGAGGCAAACAAAAACCGCTGGGACAGTCTGGAATTGATTCTTATGAATGTCAAGGAAATCCGGGGCACCTTGAAAAAGGGGGCTGAAAGCGTGCTCACGGACCTGGAACTCTTCGAATTAAAGCAGTTCCTGCTCCAGAGCGAAAAGCTGCGCCGGCTCTATGAGGACAATCCTGGGCTGCGGCTTTCGGAAATCGTCTTTGCGGACACCGCTCCCGCCCTGGACCTATTAGACCCGGAAGGACGCCGCCTGCCGGGTTTTTATATTTCTGACGCTTACGCGCCGGAGCTGAAAGCGGTGCGGGAAGAAAAAAAGAGGCTTGAGGCGGTCCTTCGCTGGGAAGACATCCTGGAGGAAGAGAAGGCGCCGGACGCGACTCTTCGCCAGGAAGACGTCCAGGGAGAGTACCCTGCGTATTCTCAGGAAAGACGCCGGAGGCTCCTGGCAGAGCGCAGCGAGGCGGTGGCGGAGGAGGAACGTATCCAGATGCGGATTCGAGCAGAGCTTACTGAGAAGCTCCGTCCATGGTTTCCTTTCCTGTGGGAAAATGTAAGGGCCATGGGCCGTCTGGATTTCCTTCTGCAGAAAACCAAGCTGGCGTTGGGCTGCCATGGAGTCTGCCCGGAACTGACTGATCACACGTTAAGTCTTCGGGACATGACAAATCCGGAGCTGGCGGAAGGACTCCGGGAGCGGGGAAAGACCTTTACCCCTATATCCTTCGCCATGGACAACGGAACCGCCGTCATCACCGGTGCAAACATGGGCGGAAAGAGCGTGGCCCTTAAGACCATCGCCCTCAATGTGGTGCTGGCGCTGAGCGGCTTTTTCGTCTGCGCCGGGGAAGCACGGATTCCCGTTTTCGATGATATCTGCCTTATCACGGAGGAATATCAGTCCCCCCGGGACGGGTTGTCCAGCTTCGGTGGGGAGATGGTGCAGCTTAAGAAGGCCCTTGCGTGTCAGAGGGAGGGCTATGCGCTCCTTATTTTTGATGAGCTTGCCCGGGGAACCAACCCAGATGAGGGCGCCGCCATCGTAAAGGCGGTGGTGAGATATTTAAAGGAGAGACCTGTCATGGCTGTTCTGGCCACCCACTACGACCATGTGGCCCAGGACGCCGATTATCACTACCAGGCAGCCGGTCTTGCGGATGCGGATATGGAGAGGCTGTCCGCGGAGATCAAGTCTGCGGATTCCCGGAAAAGGATTGATATTATTTCAAATTATATGAACTACGGCATTTATCAAGTCCGGGAGCGGGAGGAGTGCCCCCGGGACGCCATTCGTATCTGCGGGCTTCTGGGACTGGAGCCGGAGCTGCTGCGATTGATGGAGGCGGAGGCGTAGTCCACAGTTGAAACGAGGACATAGACATGGTAGAATACCTATAGCAGTTATTATCGTAACGAGTAAGAGGGAACCGACATGTTTTTTGGCGCTGAATGGGATAAATTTCTCTGGGAAGGAATTATTTTTATCACATTTATAATAGTATGCGGCGGGCTGGTCAGATTGAGATTTTCCAGAGCTGTCAGCCTGCTGGCGGCAGGAGGTACGGTGGCGGCAGTCCTGCTGCTTCAGGCGGTTCTGCTCCTTTCAGGGCAGGACGCTACGCTTGTGCTGACCTTGATGCCGCTGACAGCGTATGTGCCGGCTATAATCTGCCTGCATATACTGTCAGATTCGGGGTTTTTCCGCACGGTAGCTGTCTGGACGGTAGGTATGGTCGTACATTTTGTTCTCAAAATGATATGGAAAATACTTGTGCAGAGGCTGGGAGCTCTTTCCGGCATGACGGCTTTGGCTCTGGATGGGGCGGTAACCGGATGCCTGCTTGTCTCGGCGGGAATCATCTTATATATGACGTTCCGCTTCCTTTGCGGGCCGTTTCAAACGTATGTATTGCAGAACCATACGAACTGGCTTTTGATCAGCTTTCCGGTGCTTATGGTATTTCTTCTGTTTTCCTATATCAGTGACAGCACCACGGACGAAACTTTGATCCTGTTGCTGCTTTTGACGGCATGTGCCGTATTTCTGGTGACGATCAGAGTCCTGACATCTGCCTGGGCCATTGCCAGACTGGAAGAGTCGGAACAGGTGTTTTCTGCTCAGATGGAGACACAGCGGCAGGAATACGAGGATGTCCGCAAAAAGATGGAGCTGGGCAGGACCTACCGGCATGATATGCGGCATCACCTTCAGGTGCTGGAGAATCTGGCCAGGCAGGGTGACACCAAAGACATGGTCCGCTATATTGAAAAACTCAATGGACAGCTTAACGATACGGAAAAGAAATTTTATTGCGCCAACCTTACGGTGAACGCCGTGCTGAACGCCTATATCGATCAGGCTGAAAAATCAGGATGTGATGTTGCGGCGAAGATATATCTGCCTCAGGAGGTGCCTTTCGATGAACTGGATATTTGCGCGGTGCTGGCTAATGCGCTGGAAAATGCGGTAAACGCCTGCCTCAAGTTTGACGACACAGAAAAACGGAAGATCCATCTGGCGGCTGAGTTGACAGACGAACAGAAAATCGTCATATCGGTGGAAAATCCATGCGCTGAGCCGGTAGCTTTTGATGCGGAAGGGATGCCGGTAGTTGCCCCAAGAGAGGGGCATGGCATAGGGCTGAGGAGCGTTGATAATATAATCAGGAAATATAACGGTATGCTCCGCTGCGAGTACAAAGACGGGATCTTCAGCTTGAAAGCCGTGATGTTTCATTCGGAAGCGCCGGCAAAATCAGGAGCGCGGGTGAAAACCGGGGCATCTGTCAAAGGAGGCGCTTCGGCCACCTTCAAATCTGCAGGAATCCCTGTAAAAAATGCCCTGGGGGATGTAAGAGATACGAAGATGGGAAAAGCCTCAAAGAAAGGCCTTTTTTCTGGTGTGCTTTTGGTTCTGGTGTTTTTCACTGCCGTCAACTGTATGCCGGCGGCTTCCGTATTGGCAAATGTCCCGGGGGTTGGCGCGCTGATTCGCCTTGTTGAGCTTCGCTCTTACAACACCCAATGGGGAGATACGTCCTTTCAAGCGGTTCTCCCTGTTTTTGCTGCGGTGGGAGGGTCTGTGGCCGATGAAATCCACAGACAGAATCAGGCAGAAGAGGAGCCTGTGGAAAAGCCTGTTGAGAAGCCTGTCGGCGAAGTTGTTGAGGAACCGGCGGAGGAGTCTGCCGGGAATATTGCGGAGAACCAGGAGTTGACAGAGCAAGACCCGCAGGTTTCTGTTCCGCAACAGGCCCCGCAGATTTCGATTACCGAGCCGTCCATACCGGTCATTTCGGAATCAGACGTTGTCAGCCAGCCTGACACCGCCGGGATGTCGGGAGAAGAGGGTACGGGGACGTCTGAGACCGAGGAATCCGGCTCGGAGACTTCTACGGACCCGGAGGAGGAACTCTCTGACGGTGTGAATGATATGAATCGTGAAATGGAAGAATATATAGAGCAGATGCGGGACAAGTTCGACTGGTATGTGGCCCGCAAGTATGAAGGGTATGTGGGAATGGATACCGCCTATGACATTCTGCGCAACGATGACAGGCTGCTGTCCGTCCGTTTTTATACCACCCTCAATGTGGGCGGGTCGGCGCAGTACAGCCGCAGCTTTACTCTGGACAAGGAGACTGGACAGGTGTTGGAGCTTAAGGACCTGTTTCTGGGGGACAGCGATTATATCGGCGTCATAAGCGGCGATATCCTAAGGCAGATGACTGAGCAGGCGCAGGCCGGTGAAGCCGATTATTTCATACCCGGCGGCATATGGTCTGATGACGAGTGCTTTACGGAAATCGAGAGTGATCAGAATTTTTATATCAATGACAGCGACATGCTGGTAATCGTATTTGATGAATATGAAGTGGCGCCGGGCAGCATGGGAATGCCGGAATTTGTCATTGAGACAGGCGTGCTGGAGGAGATCCTGATCCGGCCTTCCATATTGGGCTAAAAGAAACGATGAATTTGAAAAGCTCCGGCACAGAAGGAGGTGAGGCTGTTGATACGCATTGGCGTCTGTGATGACAGGCAGGAGGATTTGCAGAAGATTCAGGAATACGCGGCATGGTTTTCGGAAAGACATCCGGATATTCCTATGGAGGTAGAAGCCTTTTCTTCTTCCTACGATCTCCTTGAGGCGGTAGAAGAGAGGGGCGGATACGATATTTATTTGTTAGATATGGTAATGCCGCGTTTAAACGGCATAGAGACGGCACGAAGGATACGCCGGCGGGAAGAAAAAGCCCAGATTCTGTTTCTGACCGTCTCGAAGGAATATGCGGTGGAGGCCTTCAGTGTAAAGGCAACGGGCTACCTGGTTAAACCGGTGGAGAAAAATGACTTTGAAAAGGAATTGATGTTCTGCGTTCGCAATCGCGCGCCGGAGGAAAATCCTGCCGTCCATGTCAAGACCAAGGTCGGCATTTACAGAGTGCATATAAGGGATATTGTAGCGGTGGAGAGCTTCAACCACAGACGGGTCTTCACCATTGCCGACGGCCGTACGCTGGAAACCTCTGCTACCCTGGCTTCGATCTACGAACAGCTGGGAGAATTTTCCTGCTTCTTTGCGCCGCACAGAGCGTATATTGTGAACCTGAAATATGTCAACGGTCTGACCGCCACAGACCTTATCATGACAGATGGCAGGAGGATACCGGTTTCACGGAAGGTATATTCCAGGCTGAAGGAAGCATATATGAATTATATTTTCTAAATCAGTTTCTCGATTTATCTCTATGAAATAAAAAATCATGAAATCTGCATTTCACGCAGAAAAAATAACCATTCACGCAAAAACACTGCCCGCCCGTTGCTTTCGTGGTAGACAAATTATGTACCGGTTTGACGCGTTTTCCGCAGCGGGCGCAGCCGGGTACCCCAAAGTTGACAGACGTGTTCTGTCCGCGGTTTTGCCGCATGGGGCTTTTTTGTAGTTCCATAAAACAATAATAATATCAGAAGGAGGTCGATAAGAAATCATATCACGAACAGTGTAATGTTATCATAGAAAATAAAATCTTAAGAGGAGGATAAAATGGCAATGAAAGAAAGAGTACTTCGTAATGCATTGGCAGTTATATTGTCCTGTGTACTTATGATTATATCGTTCTCTGTTACTGTTTTTGCGGACGATTCCTATGGCTTATGGGTTGACGGAATTGAAGTCACGGCGGGTAACGCCGGGAATATACTTGGAAACGATACGGCAAGCTATAACGCGGAGACACAGACGCTTACGCTTTCCGGCGCAAGTATTACAAAGAGCTATGAAAGACTGGCTGTTTCCGCCGGTATCTCCGCTGAGGGAAACCTTAATATAGTATTAAATGGGGACAATAGCATAAACGTGGAGAACACAGGTATTACCGCCGGAATTTACGCAAACGGCATTATTACCATCAGTGGCAGCGGATTGCTCAATGTCTCTGCAAGTTCTTCCGGTGGGGAAACATGGGCGATTGCGACAGGGTATACGGCAAATGAGGCTGGTGTGGTAATTAATAGCGGCACCATTACAGTCACCGCCACAGGCGGCAGCTCCAGTTACGCTGTCTATGTGGATGGCTCTTATGGCAGCACGCTCCCTGAACGTTACTTTAAAATCAACGGCGGTATGGTAGAGCTCAACGCAACATCAGCATCAAATGGCGACTACTATCGTTGGGCAACCAATAGTAAGCCGGATTTCAGCGGTTATGAGGGATATTCCGCTACGGCAATCTTAAATAGCTGGGAAGAAATTCGGGCGTATGAGGAAAGCTCCTGGGATTATTACAGATATATCAAGGTCCAACCCCTTGTTTATGACGATAACGGTATTTCGGAAGATAAGGAGCATTATCAGCCGGCACAATTGGTTGACGGGTATTATGAGATAGCAAACGCCGGTAATCTGTACTGGTTTGCGCAGAAGCTGGCGGAGAGTGAGGATAACACCGCTTTAAACGCGCGACTGGTCAGCAATATTACCATGCCGGAAGGGATGAACTGGAAGGCCATGGGCGTTGGCACATACGGCAGCCCCTATCAGGGAACGTTTGACGGGCAAGACTATACGATTTCAAATTTAAGCGCAAAAAGCGATAGTATGGCAGGCGTGTTTAATAATGAGGGCTTATTTAAAACCATCGGGAATGACGGTGTTGTGAAAGATCTGGGCATGATAAATGCAAGCGTGAAACCGGACTCGGGATATGCGGGTGCTATCTGCGGAACGAATTACGGCAGAATAAAAGACTGTTATAACATCGGCGGTGAAATCAGCGCTGTATCTATGTATGCAGGCGGCATTGCCGGGCAGAACAATGGGACGATTGAACGGTGTTACAACACAGGCACTGTTTCGTCTGTATATGGCTATGCTATAGGCGGTATTGCCGGATATGCAACAACGGGAAGTATGATATCCGACTGCTATAATACGGGCGACATAAGCGGATACTGGTATATCGGTGGAATCTGTGGGCAGTTAGATGGGGGAACTGTGAAAAACTGCTACAGCACGGGCAGTGTTGAGGCACAGCCTCCATACACATCCACCGCCCATCCCATAGTAGGTAACCGTATTAATTCTTACACAGTTGAAAACACATATTACGTTAACGACAGCGAAAATAACGATGGCGGCAGGACAGCAGAGCAGTTCGCCTCCGGCGAAGTGGCATGGCTGTTAAACGGGGAAAGCAGTTCCGGTGCATGGGGACAGACCATCGGCACGGAAAGTGCGCCTGTTCTCGGTGGCGCGGCGGTCTATGAAGGGTATGAATTTTGTTACTCGACGGACGTTTCGTATAGCAACGATTCTACGAAAGTTTTCGTTGAAAAACCGGAGCATGCCTTTACGGTCCGCCAGTACAACGCAGATGGACACTGGTACGCATGCGCTAACGAGAGCTGTACAGCCACAACTACCCGGGAAGATCACAGCTTTACAAACTATGTGTCCGATCACAATGCCACATGTACCGGGGACGGAACAAAGACGGCAAAGTGCGATGACTGCGACCAGACCCATACGTTGACGGATGAGGGTAGCGCGACGGGACATCATTTTGTACTGCCGGAGGGGAATGGTGATTATTACATATGCGAAAACTGCGGTATGCGCGGTGCCATTATCACGAAGGTACCGGTCATTAATCCCGAGGAACCCGTGGAAGAGATTCAGGTGGGCATAGACAGCGGCAGCAACAGTGTTATTAACAGTGAAGTAACCAGTCTGATAGACAGTGCCCTGAAGGGCGAAGCGGTATCATCTGTGTCCGAGGATGTTGCGGAAAGTATTGTGACGGCTGTCGAGAACAATGAGGATATTACTACGGAAGTGGTGTTTGATAACAATGTCAGCATAGATGACGCAGAGCGGGAGCTTGTGGAAAACTCCGTGCCCACTGCGGATGGGATTGAATATTTTGACCTGTCTATTGTTATCAAGAGCGTTTCCCGGGACGGAAGCGAGAAGGTGCTGGGCAACATCCGCCGTATATCAGAAATGATGACGTTTACGGTGGCAATTCCTGACGATATGATAAGGGAAAACAGAGAGTTTTATATTGTACGGGTACATGACGGCGTTGCCGAAAGACTTGATACGACCATGAACGCGGACAATACACTTACGTTCCAGACGGACAGATTTTCTACCTACGCCATTGCGTATACAGACAAACAATAATACAAAAAACCGGCTTCTGCGGGTGTTCAGAAGCCGGCCTTTGCGCGCGTCTTTTACCAGTACATATTGGCTATTTCAGCAGTGGAATCTTTTTCTTAAGCGTAAAGCCCTTCTCGCTTATCACCTTCGGCAGCACCAGAAGCGCGCCGATCAGCAATAACAGAGCCGTCCCAAGCGTAATTATGGTACTGAGAGCCAAGCCCAGTCCCGCAGTGAAGCCGGCTACTATGTATCCGATAAAGCAGCAGACTGCCACCGTTACGGCGTAGGGGGCCTGGGTCCCCACATGGGCCAGATGGTTGCAGCTTGCCCCGGCGGAGGCCAGAATCGTTGTGTCGGAGATGGGAGAACAGTGGTCTCCGAATACGGAGCCGGCCAGGGTTGCGGACAGACAGGTGATCGTAAGCTCCGGGGCCGCAATCTCCGTAATGGCAATCACAATGGGAATGAGGATGCCAAAGGTTCCCCAGGAGGTACCCGTTGCGAAGGACAGAAGGCAGGCGATCAGGAAGATAATGGGTGCCAGAAGCTGCACGGGAATGCCCGAGGTCTGCACAAATTCCGCCACAAATCCCCCGGTGTTTAAGTAGTCTCGGCAGATTCCGCTGATGGACCAGGCAAGGGTCAGAATGACGCAGGCAGGAACCATGGAGGACACGCCGCTGTTGATGCAGCTGAAAAATTCCTTGAAGCTCAGGGTTTTTCGCGCAAGATAGTAAACAAAGGTCAGTGCCAAAGCCCCAAAGGCGCCCAGAGCCAGGGCATATCCGGCTTCTGTATTTCCAAAGGCCTCAAACAGGGACAGACCTTCCCCGTTCCAAAAGCCGCCCACATACACCATGGAGAGCATGGACAGGACAATCAGCAGCAGAATGGGAACTACCAAATCGGAAACCCGGCCCTTGCCGTCCCGTTTGGTGTGTTTGCTCAGTTCCTCTTCCGCTTCGGTGTTGTCAATGGCTCCAAGCTCCCCAGTGGTCATAGCCCGCCGTTCTGCCTTTAACATAGGACCGTAGTCGGCATTTTTCCGGACGGACACCCAGATAACCATGAAGATGGTCAGCACGGCATACAGATTCATGGGCACGGATTTTAAGAAGGCGGTCATGCCGCTTCCGCTGTGCGCCGGATAGTAGGAGATGACGGCTGCCGCCCAGGAGGAAATGGGAGCGATGATACACACCGGGGCCGCTGTGGCATCGATGATGTAGGCCAGCTTTTCCCGGGACATTTTAAATTTGTCGGTGACCGGTTTCATGACGGTGCCTACGGTCAGGCAGTTGAAATAGTCGTCAATGAAAATCATAACGCCCAGAATCGAGGTGGCCAGGGAGGCGGAACGTTTACTTTTTAATTTTGCGGAAGCCCATTCCCCGTAGGCCCTGGAGCCACCTGCTCGGGTGACCAGAGCCACTAAAATCCCCAGAAGGCACAGAAAAATGATCATACTGGAATTTTCTCCCAGTTTTCCTATCATCAGTTCCATCAGCACGTCAAAAAAGCTGATAAAGCCCATGCCGGTTAAAAGCGAGTAGATGACCGTTCCGGAAAAAATACCCAAAATCAGGGAAAAAACAACCTCTTTGGTGATCAGCGCCAGAACAATGGCGATGATGGGTGGTATAATGGACCATATACCCGCATTCCATTCCATAAAAATTCCCTCCATAAAGTGTGATTTGTGTATGAAAAACTCTGAACACTCCGAGTATAGGCTAAGCGGAGGAGAACTGTAAACGCAAGATTCCGCTAAGACAAAGAAATGGATAAGAATGGAAAATGTTGTAGACAAAATATTTCATTTTATTCGGAAATGGCCTGTATATTAGAGAAATCATTTTAAGTAAGTAAAAAAGGAACTGCCCCGGCGAAATTAGGTTTTGAAACCATTCGCAGGGGCAGGCTATTTGTCATGGGCCTGGTGACGCAATCTATATTGTAAAGCTTCTATCAGATCCCCAGACCTTAGGCAGGAACAGTAATGCCGCAATCAGCAGAACAAGCGATACGGCCAGGGTAACGACTGTACTGAGGCCAAAGCCCAAATCCGCCGTAAAGCCGGCCACGAAATAACCGAGGAAGCAGCAGGACGCCACGGTTACGGCATATGGAATCTGGGTTCCCACATGGGCCAGATGGTTACAGGCGGCGCCTGTGGAGGATAAAATGGTGGTGTCCGAAATGGGAGAACAGTGATCCCCGAATACGGAACCGGCCAGGGTTGCGGCCATACAGGTAACGGTCAGCTCCGGAGCCGCCTGGGTGGTTATATCTATTACGATAGGTAGAAGAATTCCGAAGGTTCCCCATGCAGTGCCGGTTGCAAAGGACAGAAAACATGCAATCAGAAATATGATGGGAGCCAGAAGCTGAACCGGAATGCCGGAAGTTTCCACAACGTTAGCTACGAATCGGCCTGTATGCAGATAGTCTCGGCAGATTCCGCTGATGGACCAGGCAAGGGTCAAAATGACGCAGGCCGGAACCATGGAGGACACACCGCTGTTGATGCAGCCAAAAAATTCCTTAAAGGTAAGGACTCTGCGAAGCATGTAATAGAGAAACGTAAACAGCAAGGTGCCAAAAGCGCTCAGTGCCAAAGCGTAACCGGCGTCGGTATTCCCGAAGGCGTCAAAGAGAGACATTCCGCTGCCGTCCCAGTATCCGCCCACGTATAGCATCGAAAGAACGGAGAGCAGGATGAGCACGACGATGGGGATGACCAGATCGGAAACAAGGCCTTTGGAATCACCCTTGGTCATTCTGTCCATCTGCTCCTCTGCTTCGGTGTTGTTGATAGCGCCAATGTCACCGGTGGTATCGGCTCTTAATTCTGCCTTTGCCATGGGGCCGTAGTCACTTTTTTTGCGGATACACATCCAGAACACCATTACCAGTGTGAGAATTGCGTACAAGTTCATGGGAATAGAACTTAAAAATGCGGTCATTCCGCTTTGGCCTGTGGTTTCCGGATAATAAGACATTACAGCCGCCGCCCAGGAAGAAATCGGCGCAATGATGCACACGGGAGCAGCCGTGGCATCGATGATGTAGGCCAGCTTTTCCCGGGACAGCTTGAATTTGTCTGTTACAGGCTTCATTACGGTACCTACGGTCAGACAGTTGAAGTAATCGTCAATGAAGATCAGAACGCCCAAGGCCGAGGCGGACAGAGAGGCGGAGCGCTTTGTCTTCAATTTCTTTGCCGCCCATTCCCCGTAGGCTTTAGAGCCCCCTGCCCTGGTAACCAGCGCCACCAGAATACCCAGAAGACATAGAAAAATGATCATGCTGGAATTTTCCCCAAGCTTGTCGCGCATTAATTGAACCAGCGTATCAAAAAATCCGACAAAACCGGTTCCGGTATCTAAGGGGTCCAGGATGGTGAAAATAACCGTACCGGACAAGATTCCTAGAATCAGTGAGAACACCACCTCTTTGGTGATCAGCGCCAGAACAATGGCAATGATTGGGGGTATGATCGACCATATCCCCGCACTCCATGTTTCCTTCAATAAGGTAACATCGGTAAACATAAAAATCCCTCCAAAAATTTTAATAGATTTGAAAAACCGAATACATAAATTATAGAACAGTCATGCCGCTTTTGTAAACGGGGAAATGGCAAAAAAGTAGTTTTCTTGATTTCTCTTATCGTGTGTGTTAGGATAATACCAGATATTTGTAAAAGCTGGTTTTTATGTGGGCTTGGATGTTCTGTAAATGTCGGATAAGAAGGTATTGGGATAGGTGTATGGGTTGAGAAAGGGTACTTGAATTTTTATCTGGGAGAAATCGATGGAATTCCGGTTGCCACCGCAGCTACAATCCAGACCGGTGATTTGGCCTCTTTGGAATTTGTATCTACCTTGGAGGAGTATCGGCGCAGGAAAGCGGCTTCTGCGGTATGCTCAAGAGCGTTGACAGAGCTTTTTGAACAGGGAGCGTCATCTGTGACACTCAGTGCCTGTGGCGAATCGGTTTCCTTATATAGAAAATTCGGATTTCGCAGTTATTTTAATAATATTGTCATGCAGTATGACATTTAAAATTTTACACATACTACCAGGGAAAAACCGAGAAAAGAGAGGAACATTCCATGGCAGTAGATTTTAAACAGAGCGAAACAATGAAGAACCTGATGCGGGCCTTTGCCGGAGAGAGCCAGGCCAGGAACCGCTACACCTTTTCCGCCTACCAGGCCAACGAAAAAGGGCTGTATGTCATCGAGCAGGTATTCACCTTTACCGCAGACCAGGAGCGGGAGCATGCGGAGGTGTTTTACAATCACCTGAAGGAGCTGGCGGGAGAGACCATTCACATTGATGGCGGATATCCGGTGGATTTAAGTCCCAAGGTGGAAAAACTGCTGGAAATGGCCCAGCACAACGAGTACGAGGAACATGATGACGTATACAAGAACTTCGGAAATATCGCAAGGAGTGAGGGCTTCCAGAAGGCGGCAGGCTCCTTCCACATGATTGCGGAAATCGAAAAGCTACACGGGGACCGCTTTGGAACCTTTGCGAAGCTGCTTAAGGAAAACCGGCTCTTTGTCTCCGAGGTGGAAACAAAATGGATGTGCTTAAAATGCGGGTTTGTCCTGGAAGCAAAAGAAGCGCCCAAGCACTGCCCGGTCTGTAACCATGAGCAGGGTTATTTCGTCCGTCTTGAACTGGCGCCGTTCTGCGCCTGAAAAAGGAATAAGTTGACAAGGCAACAGACCAGGCGGGCATGGGAGCATGTCCGCCTGGTCTGCCTTTCGTATTGTTATCGGGATTATGGTGGTACGAGTATTATAGTAATTAATAGATAAGAGATTTGAGAGGTTTATATAAACGAAAAGAAGAATCCAGCCAAAAGGGGAAGTGGATTATTCTATAATTAGCTTTCACACAATTTGATAATACGCTTCTGATGCAGCCAGTCCGTAAATTCTTTCGGGCTGGCTATTGCTATGCGGGAGCACTAAAATGGTCAGATTAATATTTCCTCTTGACATGGAAAAAATTGGGGAGTATGATAAAAGGGTATCAAAAAAGTACATATGGAAACAATAGAGGAGCGGACTATAAGGTAGGCAGTAAATGAGAACGGTCATCAAGCCGGAGGTTACTGGTGAATGTATATCCGCCGAAAGGATCCATCGTTGATGAGGTGTTTCCTTGGGATGGAAGGCCCAGAGCTTTCTCCTGTCATGTCCGCATGGAGTGCTATTGGTGTATCGACACCAATAGCTTTTTTTGTTCCATAGGAAAATTTTCTATGGAACAAAAAGCTTTCACAGGGAAATTTGTCCTGTGAAATGATCCTGTAAATGGAGCGCTATTGTACCTGCTGATTTAAGTAGTTCTGAAAATCAGAATTGGCAGGTGCAGGAGGCGCTCTTTTTATTTTCAAAAAGAGGAGGTTTGTATTATGAAAGCAATGATCCGTTTACGAATGAGTACCCAGGACGCCCACTATGGCGGAAACCTGGTGGACGGAGCCAGATTGCTGGCTCTGTTCGGGGACGTGGCCACGGAGCTTCTGATCATGCAGGACGGCGACGAAGGTCTGTTCCGGGCATACGACCAGGTGGAATTTTTAGCCCCGGTATACGCCGGAGATTACATCGAAGCGGAGGGGGAGATTGTCAGTATGGGAAACACTTCCCGGAAAATGAAGTTTGAGGCTCGCAAGGTGATCACTCCCCGCCCAGACATCAGCGATTCCGCCTGCGACGTGCTCCCGGAGCCCATCATAGTGTGCCAAGCCAGCGGAACCTGTGTCGTGCCAAAGGACAAACAGCGCAGATAAGGGAGGAAAACCCATGGAAAAATTAATCATTACAGCTTGTATCTGCGGGGCAGAGGTGACCAAGGAACAGAATCCGGCGGTGCCCTACACCGTGGAGGAGATTGCGAGAGAAGCCAAATCCGCTTATGACGCGGGGGCGGCCCTGATACATCTGCATGTCCGGGAGGATGATGGTACTCCCACCCAGAGCCGGGAGCGGTTTGCGCTCTGCATGGAGGCGATTCGGGAGGTGTGCCCGGAGGTCATCCTCCAGGTATCCACCGGGGGAGCCGTGGGTATGAGCGCTGAAGAACGCCTGCAGCCCCTGCTGCTGAACCCGGAGATGGCTACCCTGGACTGCGGCACCTGTAACTTCGGCGGAGATGAGATTTTCGTCAACACGGAAAATATGATAAGGGAGTTTGCGGAACGCATGAAGACCCGGAAGGTGAAGCCGGAGATGGAAGTCTTTGACAAGGGCATGGTGGATGCGGCTGTCCGCCTCAACCAGAGAGGGTATCTGGAAAATCCCATGCATTTTAACTTTGTGATGGGTGTAAACGGCGGAATCGGCGCAACCCCAAGAGATCTGGTATTCATGGCCGGTAGTGTCCCGGCCGGCTCCACCTGGACGGTGTCCGGTGTGGGGAGAAATCAATTTCCCATGGCCGTGATGGGAATTCTCATGGGCGGCCATGTGCGGGTGGGCTTTGAGGATAATGTATATCTGGCGAAGGGCGTGCCTGCGGCTTCCAACGGCGAGCTGGTGGCAAAGGTTGTCCGTCTGGCCGGGGAACTGGGCCGGGAAATCGCCACGCCGGCGGAGGCGAGAGCAATATTAGGACTGACCGGAGGTGTTTATCATGACAGAAAAAGGAAATAAATACGGGATTCACAGAGTCATTTCTCCAAAGGGGGTGCTGACGCAGGCGGCGGACGTCATCGACAACGACATGACAAAAGAGTATTCCAATGAGATTCTCTGTGACGTCATTTCATTAAACATCGACTCTGCCTCTTTCACACAGTTGAAGGAGTCCTGCGGAAATGAGAACGAAAAGATCAGGGAGCGGATTCTGGAAATCGTCAAGGAGCGGGGCAAAATGCAGAATCCGGTAACCGGTTCCGGCGGAATGTTTATCGGCGTGGTGGAGCGGATTGGCGAGGACTTGAAGAATACGGGGTTAAAGGTGGGCGATAAGATTGCCTCCCTGGTATCCCTCTCTATGACCCCGTTGAAGATCAACGAGATCAAGGAGATTCACATGGACATTGATCGGGTGGATGTGGACGCCAAGGCCATTTTGTTTGAAAGCGCCCTGTATTGCAAGCTTCCCCAGGATATGAGCGAGTCTCTGGCTCTGGCGGCTCTTGACGTGGCGGGGGCTCCGGCCCAGACCGCCAGGCTGGTACAGTCCGGTCAGGAGGTTCTCATCCTGGGAGCCGCCGGCAAATCCGGTATGCTCTGCTGCTACGAGGCCAGCAAGCGGGTGGGTCCCACCGGTCGGGTGGTGGGCGTGGTTTACAATGAGGCGGAGAAGGGGGACCTGGCTTTCCTTGAGGTTTGCCAAGAGATTGTCATTGCGGACGCCACAAAACCCGTAAGCCTCTTAGAGCAGGTGCTGGCGGCCAACAACGGCAGGGAATATGATCTCTCCATCTGCTGTGTCAATGTGGAAGCCTGCGAGATGTCCGCAATTCTTCCGGTGAAGGACAACGGCTGTGTCTATTTCTTCTCCATGGCTACCAGCTTCACCAGGGCGGCTCTGGGGGCGGAGGGCGTCGGCAAGGATATTGATATGATCATCGGAAACGGTTACACCAGAGGGCATGCGGAGATTACATTAAATGAATTGAGGGAGAACGAACGAATCAGACAGATTTTTGAGCGCAAATATGTATAAAACAGGAGGGAATGACGATGGTATTTCATAAAAGCAGAGCAAACGGATTATTTCTGGATGTGCCTAAGGAGCAGTGGAACGACTGGAAATGGCAGGTGAAGAACCGGGTGGAGACCGTGGAGGATCTGAAAAAATATATGGCTCTGACCCCGGAGGAGGAAGAAGGAATTGGGGCCTGCTTAAAGACCTTACGAATGGCCGTCACTCCTTATTACCTGTCCTTGATTGATCTGAACGACCCGGAGGACCCGATACGGAAGCAGGCCATTCCCACCGGGTTGGAGCTTCACCGGGCGGAGGCGGACCTGCTGGATCCCCTTCACGAGGACACCGATTCGCCGGTGAAGGGGCTGACCCACCGCTATCCGGACCGGGTGCTATTCCTGATTACGGATATGTGCTCCATGTACTGCCGTCATTGTACCAGAAGGCGTTTTGCGGGACATGAGGATTGCAGCGTGCCGAAAGAGCAGGTGGACGCCTGTATTGATTACATCCGCAATCACCCGGAGGTGCGGGATGTGCTTTTGTCCGGCGGCGACGCTTTGCTGGTCAGCGATGAGCGTCTGGAGTATATCATTTCCCAGCTTCGGAAGATTGAACATGTGGAAATTGTACGTATCGGCTCCAGAACCCCGGTGGTCATGCCCCAGAGAATTACCCGGGAGCTTTGTGATATGCTGAAAAAATATCACCCCATCTGGCTGAACACCCACTTCAATCATCCCAACGAGATTACCGAGGAGAGCGCGGCGGCCTGCGCCATGCTGGCGGACGCAGGCATTCCCCTGGGAAATCAGTCCGTGCTTTTGGCGGGAATCAATGACTGTGTCCACGTCATGCGGCGCCTGGTGCATGGTCTGGTACAAATACGGGTGCGGCCCTACTACATTTATCAGTGCGACTTATCCTTTGGCCTGGAGCATTTTCGCACACCGGTGTCCAAGGGGATTGAGATCATTGAGGCTCTTCGGGGCCACACCTCCGGCTTTGCGGTTCCCACCTTTGTGGTGGACGCGCCCGGCGGCGGCGGTAAAACGCCGGTAATGCCCAATTATGTGATTTCCCAGACCCCGGGCCGTGTGATTCTCCGCAATTTCGAGGGGGTTATCACCACCTACACGGAGCCGAAGCACTATGAGAATAACTGTAACTGCCAGGATTGCGGAAATCACAGAACCTCAGAGCTGGTGGGGATTGCCGCCTTAGAGCAGGGGGAATTGCTGGCTCTGGAACCCAGGGGGTTGAAGCGTCTGGAGCGCCTGGAATGTGGAAAACACTTGGTAATGGGCGGTTGATAAGAGAAGCGAGGCACCAAATGGCAAGAGAAAGACATAGAGCAAGGAAGTGAGGCGCAAAATGGTTAGTAAATTAAATTTAAATCAAGATCTGGTGGACCAGGCGAGAGCCAGCGCCGCCAGGGTGGCTGCGGATGTACAGGGCTTCATTGATCGGCACACCACCGTGGCCGTGGAGCGGGCGGTATGCCGCCTTCTGGGCATTGACGGAATCAATGAGGTGGAGGTGCCCCTGCCAAATATACTGGTAAACCACCTTATGGAAAAAGGCGTCCTTGGCACAGGTGCCGCTTTCTATATCGGAAATGCCATGCTGGAATTAAAGCTATCGCCACAGGAGATTGCCGAGGGTGTGAGCCGTGGAGAACTGGATCTGACGGCTCTGCCCTTACACGGCAGCCAGGAAATCCGCCAGGTGATGAGGGAAGCTGCGGAGATTTCCACAGTCCGGATCCGGAAAAACGCGGCACGGCGGGAGGCTTACTTAAGGGAGTATGGCGACAAGCAGGGGCCCTTACTGTACATTATCGTGGCCACCGGCAATATTTATGAGGATATCGTCCAGGCCAAAGCGGGAGCCAGGCAGGGGGCCGACGTGATCGCGGTCATCCGCACCACGGGCCAGAGCCTTCTTGACTATGTTCCCTACGGTGCGACTACCGAGGGCTTCGGAGGCACCTACGCCACCCAGGAGAATTTCCGCCTCATGCGGGAGGCCCTGGATGAGGTAGGCCGGGAGGAAAAGCGTTACATCCGTCTGTGCAACTACTGTTCCGGCCTATGCATGCCGGAAATCGCGGCTATGGGCGCCTTGGAACGCCTGGACGTGATGTTAAACGACGCCCTGTACGGAATTTTGTTCCGGGATATCAATATGCAGAGGACTTTGATCGACCAGTATTTTTCCAGAGTCATCAACGGCTTTGCGGGGGTGATCATCAACACCGGCGAGGACAATTATCTGACCACGGCGAATGCGGTGGAGGAGGCCCACACGGTGCTGGCGTCCCAGTTCTTAAACGAGCAGTTTGCTCTGATGGCGGGGCTGCGGGAGGAGCAGCAGGGACTGGGCCACGCCTTCGAGATTTCTCCGGAGGTGGAGAACGGATTCCTATATGAGCTGGCCCAGGCCCAGATGGCCCGGGAGATTTTCCCGAAAGCGCCTCTGAAATACATGCCGCCCACCAAGTTTATGACCGGAAATATTTTCCGGGGACATGTGCAAGACGCCCTGTTTAACATGGTGACGGTGATAACGAAACAAAAAATTCATCTGCTGGGAATGATGACGGAAGCGATTCATACGCCTTTTATGTCGGATCGCGCCTTGGCCATCGAGAATGCCCGGAATATTGCCAGAACCATGAAGGATCTGGGCGATGAACTGGTATTTAAGGAGGGTGGGATCATAGAAAGGCGCGCCGGCGAGGTGTTAAAGAAAGCTGCGGACCTGCTGAAGCAGATTGAGGAAAAAGGGATGTTTGCCACCCTGGAGGCGGGAATTTTTGCGGACATCAAGCGTCCCAAGGACGGCGGCAAGGGCTTAAGCGGCGTGGTGGTCAGGGAGGAATCTTATTTTAATCCCTTCCTGGAGCTTATGCATAGCGGAAAGGAGGCGGCCAGATGAGCGGGGGACTGTACGATTTACATAAGAAAGAGTTCGACAAGACACTGGACTTAAGACGCCTGCGCCCTTACGGGGATACCATGAACGACGGAAAGGCGCAGATGAGTTTTACCCTTCCCGTAAAGGATGATGAGCGGGGGGAGGAAGCGGCCCGCCGCATTGCAAAAGCCATGGGCCTTACGGATATCAATGTGGTTTTCCACAACGTTCTGGATTCTGGATTTACCTTTTATGTGGTGTACGGAAGCTGCACCCACACCGTGGATTACACAGCCATCCAGGTACAGACCGTGGAGGTGGAGACCATGACCATGGAGGAGGTGGACGCCTATATTAAGGAGAATATCGGGCGGAAGGTGGTGGTTGTGGGAGCATCCACCGGAACCGACGCCCATACCGTGGGAATTGACGCGATCATGAACCGGAAGGGCTTTGCCGGCCACTACGGGCTGGAGCGGTACGAGATGATTGAGGCTCTGAACATGGGCAGCCAGGTGCCCAACGAGGCCCTGGTGGAGAAGGCCCTGGAGCTTCAGGCGGACGTGCTGCTGGTCTCCCAGACCGTGACCCAGAAGGACATCCACATTCAGAATCTGACGGAGCTGATCGAGCTTCTGGAGGCGGAAAATCTTCGGGACAGATTCATTGTCTGCTGCGGCGGCGCTCGGATTACCCATGAGTTGGCCAAGGAGCTTGGTTATGACGCAGGCTTTGGAGCCGGGAAATTCGCGGAGGATGTGGCCACTTTTGTAGTGACAAAGATGGCAAGGCGCAGGCCCGCTATGGAAGCCTGATCCGGTTCTGCTGCATATATTGGGAGGGCGTAAGACCTGTTTTTTTCTTAAACACACGGCAAAAGTGATAGGGATTGGAAAATCCGCAGCGTTCGGAGACGGCATTCATTTTGTAAATGCCGTCTGCCAGAAGCTGCTTTGCCTTGCTGATCCGGATATCGATAATATACTGCTTTGGAGTGGTTTTGTAGTGCTCCGCAAAAAGCTTCCGGAAGTAAATCTCGCTGATATTGCACTGCTGGGCCAGCATGGCATTGGTCAGATTGGGATTTTGATAGTTATGTTCCAGATATTTGATTGCCGGCATAATTACGGCGCACGAGGTATTCTGTGAGGACAGCCGGTGAAGTATATTATAAAAAATACTCATGATCTTCGCTCTGTTTTCTTCAAAAAGGGACAGCGCTTTCATCTGTTCATAGTCTCTGATATAGGTTTCGGGATTTTGGACAGGTAAAGCAAGAATGGTATCACATAAAAAATCCAGGCAGTCGAAATTAATCACAGGGAAGAGGCCGCTTTTATCGCCGTAAATCGTATAGCATTTTCCCTTCGGAAGAATCACGGCATGCTCCCTGTCCGAAACAACGGTTTTGCCGTTATGGGCATACGTGATCTGACCTTCCATACAAAAGGACAGACCATAGCATTTTCTGTTCTTCATTTTTTCGAATCTTCCCTTTGGAGATGAAACGGTAAAAAGTTCCCTGATATTCGTAACAACGATTTTGTTCAGCATATTCATAAAAGTATTTCTCCGGCGAATCCTATTTTCTTCATTATATTCTTTTTATTCAAAAAAACAAGGAAAATAGCCAGAAAAAGTATCAAAAACATCAAACTAATATCATATTACGCATTGGAATTTACTAAAATATAATTTATAGTAACGATACAATATTATTTTAGGGAGCGTGATACTATGGATTTTGCGGGAAAAACAGCAATTTCAACAGGCGCCGCGTCCGGAATGGGGCTTTTGTTTTCCCAGTGCTTTGCCAGGCTGGGTGGAAATGTTGTGATGTGCGACGTAAACGAAGGGGTTCTTAACGAGAAGGTCGGGGAGATCAATGGCCAGCCTGGGGGAAGGGCGATGGGCGTTGTCTGTGATGTAAGGGATTATGGGCAGGTCTGCGCGGCAAGGGACCGGGCGGTGGAAGCCTTTGACCGCATTGATGTAATGGCGAATTTTGCGGGCGGAACGGCGGTCCGTATGCTGAATGTGGACCCATCGTTGGAATTTCCCGATATCCCCATTGATGTCTATGACTGGGGGATTGACGTGAATTTAAAGGGCCAGTTTTATTTTGACCATGCGGTCATGAAGCAGATGAGAGAGCAAAAGAGCGGCCTTATCGTAAATATTGGCTCCATCAGCGGCATGGAGGGCGATGGCAGAGGCGTGGATTACCCCACCGCCAAGAGCGGCGTTATGTTCGGGCTTACAAAATCCCTGGCACAATATGGAGCAAAATATAATGTGCGGTGCGTCTGCGTTTCGCCGGGGCCCGTACTTACCCGGCCCGCCATGGCAAATATGAAAACCCTATTGGGCAGAGCGGCAGAGCCACAGGAGATCGTAGACTTGATCCTGTATATCGCCTCAGATAAGGGGCAGTTTATAAACGGCGAGAATATTTTGATTGACGGCGGCAGGAATGCCATGCACAGGGGGTGATGAAGGATGAAGCCTACATTTTTGACCTATGAAAAACCGATACTTACCGTTATGGCGCAGGCCGATAATCCCGAGAGAGTGGAGGAGCTTATTGATAAAGCCTTACCTGACGGCGCGGAGGCCTTTGGCATGCAGTTTTGTCAGATGAAGGGCCAGTATCGCAACAAAGATATTTATAAGAGACTGTTCGCGTACGCCAAAGGAAAACCTGTTTATGTAACAAACTACCGCCATGCCAACAATACGGGAAAAACAGATGAGCAGCTGGCGGAGGAACTGCTTGAGCTTGCTGATTGTGGCGCTACGCTGTGTGACGTTGTGGGTGATTTTTTTGATAAGCAGCCGGATGAGCTGGCAAGGGAAGAGGCTGCGGTCAAAAAACAGATGGCATTGGTTGATGAACTGCACAAAAGAGGCGCTGAGGTTTTGATATCTTCTCATGTGCTAAAATTTACGCCCGCTGAGAGAGTTCTGGAAATTTCGTTGGAGCACCAGAGACGGGGCGCTGACATCTGCAAAATTGTTACGGGGGCGGACACCATGGAGCAGCAGCTTGAAAACCTTAAGATTATCAATATGCTGAAGGAGAAGCTGAAGATCAGATTTCTTTTTCTGGCGGGGGGCGAGTGCCGCCTCTTAAGAAGAATCGGAGGGGAGATAGGCTGCTGTATGTATCTCTGCGTGGAGGAATACGATGCGCTGGCAACACCTGCCCAGCCACTTCTAACCCATGTAAAAGCCATACGGGACCATATGAGCTTATGATTCGGAAATCACTGTTTTTCTGCGCATCTGAGAAAGGAGCAACAAAAATGAAAGCAATACTTGTAAATGGCGACAGGAGCCTGCGATGGGACAATGTAGAGGATCCCGTCATGAAAAGCGAGGAAGTATTGATCGAAATCCATGCGGCGGCGCTAAACCGGGCCGACCTTATGCAGAGAGAGGGGGATTATCCTCCTCCCGCCGGCTGCCCGGAATGGATGGGGCTTGAAGTTGCAGGCGTTATCGTGGACATGGGGGAGGAGGCAAAGGCAAGATCAAACTGGAAAATGGGCGATAAGGTCTGCGCGCTCCTGGGCGGCGGCGGTTATGCCGAGTATGTAGCGGTAAAATACGATATGCTTATGCCTGTTCCGAAAAATTGCTCCATGGAAGAAGCGGCGGCGATTCCGGAAGCATTTGCGACGGCATATTTGAATCTGTTTATGGAAGGAAACATAAAACCCGGCAATACCCTGCTTATGAATGCGGGAGCTTCCGGACTTGCAAGCGTTATCATTCCTATGGCAAAGGCCTTTGGCATAAGAGTGATCACAACGGTCCTGTCGGATGAGATCGCAGCATCCATCCGGCATCTGAATGCGGACATCATTGTGAACACAACAAAGGAAGATATCGCGGAGGTATTAAGGCAGCAGCTGGAAGCAGGCAGCGGTGTGGATGTGGCAATCGACTGCCTGGGCGGTGAGATCACGGGAAAATGTATTCACTACTTAACCCACGGCGCAAGATGGATCATGATCGCGGCGCTGGCCGGCACAAAAACAGAAATTGACTTAAAAAATATCTATGTAAGAAATGTCCGGATCATAGGCAGCACACTGCGTTCCAGGACACCGGAGGTGAAGGCGCGGATTCTTTCCGAGCTTGTGGAAAAGGTATATCCGAAGATCGAAAGCGGCCAGGTGAAGCCCACCATTTATAAGATCCTGCCCATCACGGAGGCGGAGGCTGCCCACGATATCCTGTATCAGGGGCGGAATGTGGGGAAGGTTGTTCTAAAGGTAAAATAATAAAACCATGGCTTGGCATCTTGATAGAAAATGCTTTAAGCTGCTTAGTATTTATAATAATACGTATCTCCCTCCCGGCGTATCCGTACCCCAAAAATCTGCTCCACAAGGCCGCTTTCACATACCTCCCCGGGTGTTTGGTGGGCAAAAATCCTGCCTTGGTCCATCACCATCACCATATCTGAAAATTGGAATGCCAAAGGAAGGTCGTGCATGACGGCAACGATACCCCTGCCATCGTCCGCAAGATTGCGCAGCAGCCGCATGACATCAAGCTGATGGGAAATATCCAGGTAGGTAGTCGGCTCGTCCAGGAGAATGTATTCCGTCTCCTGGGCGAGAGCCATGGCGATATACACACTCTGGCGCATACCGCCGGACAGGGCGTACACTGGTTTTAGAGCAAATTCCCGGATGCCCGCCTTGTCCATGGCCGACGCTGCAATATCACGATCCCGGCTTGTGTACTGCCTGGGGTAACTTAAATGAGGAAATCTGCCGTGAAGTACCATTTGCTCCACAGTCATGTCGGGGGTGCCCCTGCCCTGGGGCAGATAGGCAATCTGTTTTGCGATGGCCTTTCGTTTCAGGGTGGATAGATTTACGTTATCAATGGATATTTCGCCCTGCATATGCGGTATCATACCAAGAGCTGCCTTTAAGAGCGTGCTTTTTCCGCAGCCGTTGGGGCCGATAATGCTTGTCAGCCTGTTTTTTTCAAAGCCGATGGAGAGGTTACGCAGAATTTCTGTTTTCCCGTATCCTGCGGATACATTGCTCAGTTCAAGCACGGCTATGTCCTCCTTTTCCTTTGATGAGAATAAAAAGAAAGAAAGGCGCTCCGAGAAATGCCATGATAATTCCAACCGGCAGTTCATAGGGCGCGAAAATCACTCTCGCCAGGGTGTCGCAGAGTGTTACAAAGCCTGCGCCGAACAAAGCGCATAGCGGAAGAAGATGGCGTGACTGGGTGGTTGCGATACGCCGGACTGCGTGGGGCACAAGAAGGCCCACGAAGGATAAAAGTCCCGCCACACTTACAGCCGCGCCTGCCAGGAGGGCTGCAAAAATCAGAAACAGGACGCGCGTGAAATCCGTGTTCAGACCCAGTCCCTTAGCATTCTCCTCTCCCAGGGTCAGCACGTCAAGGGCATTGGAGAGGGTATTTAAAAGCAGCAGGGACGTAAGTATGACTACGGCAGCCGGTATCAGTTTTATATAGGTAGCGGAGGAAAAATCCCCCACCTTAAAGGCGCTGCTCATAATACTCACATCCGGCACGAAGGTAGTTACCGTATCAGAAACCGCGCCCAGCAGGGCATTTAGAGCAACCCCCATTAAAATGACCGTTCCCCTTGAGGCGCCCCATTTTTTCGCGCCAAGACTTACCAGCATTACGGTGAGAAATGCCCCTATAAAGGCAAACAGGGATAATCTCCACCCGCCCACAATGCCAAAGGCGGCGCAGAGGGTTACCGCAAGTCCGGCCCCTGCGTTGACGCCAATAATGCTGGGTGACGCAAGCCGGTTGGCAAGCACCCCCTGTATTACTGCGCCCGACACGGCAAGGGCCGAACCGCACAAAAGACCTGCCATCACTCTCGGAAGACGCGCATACCATAAAATTCTTGCCTGGGGGCTTCCTGTGCTCCCGCAAAACAGCGCTTCTATGATATCGGTAAAGCCGACCTTAGTGGCGCCGAGAAAGAGGCCGAGTATGGCGGAAAACAAAAGCAAGGTAACGGCGGCAGCGTATATGGGCGCAAGCCTATTTTTCCGTAAGTGTTTCATATAATTTCTCATATGCCTCTGCCCAGCGGGCGTTGGGCTTCAGATTAAACAGGGTTTTATCCATCACATGTAATCTGCCTTCCTCCACCGCCTCCAACGTATTCCAGGCAGGGTTTTCCTCCATCATAGTTTCAAGGGACGCCTTTGCCGCATCCGTATCGCTTCCCATGGTGACCACGAAGATGTGGCAGGGTTCTTCGCGAATGACTGCCTCCACACTCAGATTTTCAAGCAGACTGGAATCATTGTCCGCAATGTTGGTACAACCCAGATTCGCAAGCATTTCACCCAGGATTGTGCCCTGGCTGCCCTTAGCCTTGACGGCGCCTGAGGAGGCGCGAAGCAGAAGCACTCTGCGTTCCTCATCGCTGGCGTCACATTCCGCGTATTCTGTTTTCACCGCTTCTATCCGCGCCTGTAAATCCAGGCCGTTTTGTTCATATAAATCTGTTCTTCCTGTAATGTCGGTGCAGATGTCAAGCATGTTTAGATAATCCGTGAAATTATCCACGTCAAAATAGGCCACTGGGATACCCGCCGCCTCCAGCGTATCTTTCATTTCCACGTTGCTGGACGTGGAGGCGCTGGCAATCACGAAATCGGGATTGGCTGACAAAAGTAGCTCCAGGCTGGGGGAATGGGCGCCACCGATGTTGACCGCATCGGGAAGCTCCAGCCCGAAATCCTCCCATGCGTCTTCGGCAGCGGCACAGAGCGAACCGCCGGATAATACCCAGACATCGGCGAAGCTGCCCAAAAGCGCCGCCACCCGCTTAGGATTTTTCTTCACGGAGACCTCCCGGTCGAGGGCGTCGGTAAATGTGACGGCGTCCTCAAAGACTTCCCGGTCCAGGGTATCGGTAGGTGTGGCTTCATCCTTGGATACGGCGTCCTCCGGGGAGGTCTCCTGTGTAGCCTGTCCGCAGGCGGACAGGCTACAGCTGAGAATCAAAATAAGTACAACAAAAAATTTTTTCATAATCTTTTACCTCTATATGGTATGGCTCCGGAGCCTCACAAAATCAGCAGGTGGCGCCGCCCTTAACGGTCTTGCCGAGAATTGCGGCCTTGTCAATGCTGCCGCTGATAAGCTTTTCGTTCACATAGTCAAAGCCCAGACGGTTAACCGTATCGGCAAAACGCTCGCCGGAGATACCCTCGTCCCGGAACAGAAGAATTGCCTTTTCCACAACCTCCATCACCTCGTCCTCGGAGGTAAATATCTTTGTCAGAGGAGTACCGTGGGCAATCTTTTTCCCCCAGCGTCCGCCGATGTATACCTTGAAACCATATTGATAGTCCTCAAGTGCCCCGAAAGGACATTTTCCGGCGCAGCGCCCACAATGATTGCAGGCCTTGGGAACGATGTGAATCTTCCCGTCTACAACCTCCGCGATTTTGATGGGGCAGCTTTCCACGATCTGGCACTTCTTGCAGCCCCGGCACTTGGCGTAGTTGATCATGGGAACCTTCTGGCCTACGATCCCTAAGTCGTTCAGATCAGGCTTCACGCAGTTGTTGGGACAGCCGCCCACGGCGATTTTGAATTTGTGGGGCAGCGTCACCCCGTGATATCCCACATAAAATTTCTCGTGCAGCTTTTCGGAAAGGCCGAAGGTGTCTGCCAGTCCGTATTGGCAGGTGGTGCCTTTACAGGAAACGACGGGGCGTACCAGGGAACCGGTACCGCCGGTGGACAGGCCGTGCTGTGCTAAAAAGTCAATGAGAGGCTGGATGTTTTCGTACTTCACACCCTGTATTTCCAAGGTCAGGCGCGTTGTCATTGTGACTGCGCCCGAGCCGAATTTTTCAGCCGCCTCAGCGATGATGTGGTGCTCCTTGGAGGAAATCCGTCCGTTGCGGGTAATCACGCGGACATTGAAGACATCAGGATAGCGTTTGTCCCGCAGGCACCCCAGCCCCTTGACACGCTTAATCTCCTCCGGGGGAAGCACGCCGCCCGCAAACTGTACCTTCACCTGATTTACGGTGAGGCCGCCCTCCAGGGCCAGCGTATTGGTATAGCCATAGGCCTTCAGGCGGTTTTGCAGGAAATAGCCTCTCTTGCCCCTGGCGCATACCAACAGCAGCTTCTCGTCCCTGGCAAGACCATTGATGGGGCCGTCTACCTTTGCCAGGTCTACCCACATGGCGCCGGGAATGGCGGGAGCGGGACTGACGTCGATGATCTTATAGCCGCTGGCCTTTCCGGCAAGATATTCCCCGGGCGTCATGCTCTCATAGGCACCGGCGATTTTGTTTTCCAGTATGTAGCAGGCCTGGACGAAGGGATGGATCGCCGTGGAAAAAGGAGGAGCGTAGGCAAAATCCAGGGTATTGAAATCCTCGAGGGTCAGCCCAGCGGAAATTCCCACAACGGCAATATCCACCATTTTATCTACGGCGCCTGCGCCCAAAACCTGTAACCCTAAGAGCTTATGGGTTGTCTTATCGGCAACAAGTTTGGTGATAAAGCTTGCGGCGTCCGAATAGTAATGGGCTTTGTCGTCGGTGACGCAGGCGGCTGTAATGACGTCATAGCCCTCCGCCTTTGCCTGCTCCTCCGTAAAACCTGTGCGTCCGGCGTTTAAGGAATCGGTGAGCTTCACAACGCCGGTGCCCAGGCATCCGCCGTAGGGGGTCTTCTCCCCGGTGAGATTTTTGGCAAGCAGCCTGCCCGTGATATTGGCGGTAGAGCCCATGGCGGACCACTGGCCCTTTCCTGTCTGACGATTAAAGACCTGGGCACAGTCGCCGACGGCATAGACATCCTCAAGGTTTGTACGTTGACAGTCGTCCACCAGGATGGCGCCGCGGTTCATCTCGATACCGGAACCCTCAAGCCATGTGGTAGCCGGGCGGATACCGATTGCGAGCACCACGGCGTCGCCCTCAAAACTGCCCACGCCGGTGCGGACGCCTGTAGCTTTTTCACTGCCTGAAATTTCCTCAAGGCCTGCGCCGGTCACTACACGGATTCCCTTAGATTGAAGGTGACGGCGGATATAGTCTGCTATCTCCGCGTCAAATAAATTCGGCAGAACCTGGGACGCCATATCCACAACGGTCACCTTGAGTCCCTTTGCCAGAAGATTCTCGGCAATCTCAAGACCGATAAAACCGCCCCCCGCAATTACGGCGCTGCGGCATTTATTTTCATCCACATAGGAGCGGAGCGCGATGGCGTCCCCGGGAGTGCGCATGGTGAAGACGCCGGGCAAGTCCGTACCGGCGATATTGGGAACAAAAGGAACCGCGCCGGTGGCGATAATCAATTTATCATAGGAAACAATCTCTCCGTTTTTGAACGTCACGGTCTTTGCGGCTGCGTCCAGGGAGACGGCCTCCATTTCCGTTTTCACAAGAACTCCGGTCAACCCCGTGTATTTCTCCGGTGTATTGACGATCAGCTCCTCCGGTGTCTCGATGGTGCCGCCCACATAATAGGGAAGCCCGCAGCCTGCATAGGAAATGTCCCTGCTCCTGGTATAGACGGTTACCTCCGCGCTTCGATCCTGACGTTTTAATTTGGCGGCCGCCTTTGTTCCTGCGGCAACGCCGCCAATTACAACAATTTTCATACGTATCACCCCTTCAATTTTTATGGTGGAAATATTTTACTTCTCCCTTGTTTATAACATGCAAATGCGATAAAATCAAATTATCATTTTTTATCATTCAATAAAATAAAATAATCACAAACGTTCGATTATCCGAACTATCACAAATGATGGGAGGCTGCGATGTTAGATTACAGGGTATATACCTTTCTCACCCTTTATGATGAAATGAATTACCGGAGAACTGCCGAAAAATTAAATATGACACAGCCGGGGGTCACCCAGCATATCCATTATCTGGAAAATTACTACGGCGTCAAGCTGTTTGAATATGATGGCCGCGCGCTTTTAAGAACCAGGAACGCGGAGCAGCTGAAAAGATATCTGGACAGCATCAAGGCGGAGGAAGCGGATATACGTGAGCGCTTTATTCCCAGTGATTCCATTCATCTGTCTGTGGGCGCCACAAAAACCATCGGGGAATTTGTGATACTCCCCCAAATATGTACATACCTTCGCTCGCCCCGGCATAACCTGGAGCTTACCATTGACAATACCGGAAATCTTCTGCATATGCTGGAGCATTCGCAGCTTGATTTTGCCATTGTGGAGGGGGTTTTTGATAAATCCAGATATGGATATCATCTCTATAAAAAGGAAGCATTTGTGGGTGTCTGCGCAAAAAGTCATCCCTTTGCGGGCAAGAGCGTCACGCTGGAACAAATTTTCCGTGAGGATATCATTGTGCGGGAGAAATTGTCGGGAACGAGAACCTTGTTAACCCAGGCCATCACAGACCGGGGGTTTTCGCTGGAGCACTTCAGACGCTGCATTTCAGTCAGCAGCTTCTCCGTTATCTGTGACTTTATCGCCAATAGCCGCGCCATCACCTTTGCTTACCAGCCGGTTGTGGGCTGCCGCCAGGATCTCGCCACGTTTACCGTGGAGGATTTTAAGATAAGCGGAGAGTTTAATTTTGTATATTGTAATGAGCGGATTGCCCGGCAGAAGATTGCGCTGTTTCTTTCTAACGGTAATACCCCTCCACAAACTGAATAAAATCCCACATCTGCCTGTTTTGAATCTTATTTTTCCGATAAATGAGATAATAGTTCCGGTAAATGCCGCCCTGGGTCAGCGGGAAGATCAGCACCCGGTTGTCCCGCTCCAAATCCCGGGTCACCTTTTTGGAGAGAATGGAAACGCCCAGCCCGTAAATGATGGACTGCTTAATGGACTCTAGGTCGTTCATGCGGGCGGCGACGTTGAGGGTGGCGCTGTCGAGGCCCAGGGTTTCCAGGAACTGGTCGGCTTCCTTCTTGGTGCCGGAGCCGTCCTCCCGCATGAGGTAAGGGGACGTAAGGAGCTGCCTTAAGGGACAGTTCTCCTGGCGCAGCTTCTGGTAGTAGGCGGTGGCAGGGGTGACAAGGACCATCTCGTCCCGGTAAATGGGCTTGCAGTGGCAGGAGTCGTTGGTTACGGGGCTGCCGGTAATCCCCATGTCCAGGCTTCCGCTTAAAATGCGGTCCAGGATTCCCTGGCTGTCAGACTGCACCACGTCAAACTGCAGGGAGGTGTTTTTCCGTCGGTAGGCGGAGAGAAGCTCCGGCAGTATGTAGGCGGAGGGAATGGAGGAGGCGCCGAACTGGATGACGTTCCTGGTGGTCTTGTTGAATTCCTGCATGATTTTTTCCCGAAGGCGCAGGAGGCTTTTGGCGTACTCGTAGAACTGCCGGCCTTCGGGGCTTGGGGCTACCGATTTGGTGGTCCGTTCCAGAAGGCGGACGTTTAACTCTGTCTCCAGGGTACGAATGTGGCTGCTGATGGTGGGCTGGGTGATGTAGAGGTGCTTGGCGGCCTCTGAAAAGCTGCCCCATTCCACTACGGCACAGAAAGCTTCTAATTGTCTGAAATCCATGTTCTTCTCTCCTAGTATATATAAGTTTGGCGGTTGCTGGCGGCCAAAGCGCCCAGCGCCCGGAGGGCCGTATGTATCTCTTCTTCTTTATTAAAATGACCGAAGGAAAATCGTATGGTGCCGGTGGGGTAGGTTCCTAAGGTTTTATGGGCATTGGGAGCGCAGTGCAGGCCCACCCGTGTCAGAATGCCATATTCCTGTTCCAGGCGGAAGGCGGCCTCGGCGTTGTCCATATGAAGCATCTGCAGAGAGACCACAGGAGCGCGGTTTTCTGTGCCTGCTTTTCCAATCAGCCGAATGTTCTTAAGTTCTTTTATGCCCTTCAAAAATAAATTTGTCAGGGCGAGCTCCCGGTTTCGGATCTGCTCCATTCCTGTCTCCTCCAGATAAGCGAGGGCGGCATGAAGCCCCACTATCCCCGGCAGATTCAGGGTGCCCGGCTCAAAACGGTCCGGCAGAAAGTCGGGAACCTCCTCCAGATGGGAGATACTGCCGGTGCCTCCGCTGATTAAGGGGGTAAGCTCCATGGCAAGTTCGTCCCGGATAATCAGACCGCCGATTCCCTGGGGGCCTAAGAGCCCCTTGTGTCCGGTAAAGCAGAGGGCGTCTATCTTCATATCTTCCATGTCAATGGGGAAAACGCCGGCGGTCTGGGCGGCATCCACAATAAAATACAGGCCGTGTTTCCGGCAGAAAGTGCCCACCTCCTTCAGGGGCATTAGGGTACCGCAGACGTTGGAGGCGTGAGTTAATACCAACGCTTTGATCCGGGGAGTCAGCAGGGCCTCCATGGAGGCGGTGTCCAGTTCCCCCAGCCTGTTGCAGGGAATCCGGGTAAAGGTGATTGCCTGCTTTTCAAGCTGCACCAGAGGGCGCATGACGGCGTTGTGCTCCATGGCGGAGGTCAGAATATGATCGCCGGGCTTTAACAGGCCCTTTAAGACCAGGTTCAGACTGGTGGTCACGTTGGCTGTGAAGAGCACATTTTTGCTGTGGGGAAAATGGAACAGCCGGCAGAGCTGTTCCCGGGTCTCAAAGACCAGTTCTTCGGTCTCGTATGCGGTGGAATAGGTCCCCCGGTTGATATTGCTTCCCTGATAGCGGATGAAATCGGCCATGGCCGTCGGAACGGCCTCCGGCTTGGGGAAGGTGGTGCTGGCATTGTCAAAATAGAGTTTCGTTTGATTCATAATAAAATTCTCCTGTAACAGGGCAAAATATTGAGGAAGCAGTACTCTTTCTGATAAGTATAACTCATTTTCTGAAAAATGGGAACAGATTTATAGAAAAAATAAATGAATCATAATAAAAATAGAAATAAATCAATTATACAAAATTTCTAATTTACGTTACAATAACAGTAGTAGTATGTTGCATTATACACAAATAAGATTATCTTAAGATGATTGACACGGGAAAAGGAGAAATTATGAAAACAAAAAGAGAACTACTTACCATCCTCATTGCCGGCCTTGTCATCGGCATCATTGCCGCTGGTCTGGTCATTGCCGGAAATCCGGAAAATATGGGCTTTTGCATTGCCTGCTTCATCCGGGACACCGCCGGCGCCTTAGGCGTACACCGGGCGGAAGCGGTACAGTACATACGGCCTGAGATCATCGGCCTGATTCTGGGCGCCTTAATCCTTGCGCTTGTCAGAAAGGAATATGCCCCCAGAGGCGGCTCCTCCCCCATGACGCGGTTTGTGCTGGGATTCTTTGTGATGATTGGCTGTCTCATGTTCCTGGGCTGCCCCTTCCGCATGATCTTAAGGCTGGCCGGTGGTGACTGGAACGCCATTTTCGGATTGATTGGCTTTATTCTGGGAATTTTGGCAGGCGTATTTTTCTTAAATCGGGGATACAGTCTGAAGCGGACCTACCAGCATACCCGTCTGGAGGGGGCGGTGATGCCGGCCATTCAGATTGTCCTGCTGGTGCTTCTTGTGGCTGCGCCGTCCTTTATTTTCTTTACGGAGCCGGGTGTGGGTCCCGGAGCAAAGCATGCGGCCATTGCCATTTCTCTGGCGGCGGGACTTATCGTGGGCGCCCTGGCCCAACGTACCAGACTTTGCATGGTGGGCGGAATCCGTGACGCGGTACTCTTCCGGGAGTGGAAGCTTCTGTGCGGCTTTGTGGCCATCTTTGCCGCGGCCCTTGTGGTAAATGCCATTGTCGGTAATTTCCATCCTGGATTTGCGGGACAGCCGGTGGCTCATACCGACGGCCTCTGGAATCTTCTGGGGATGCTGCTGGTGGGATTTGGCAGCGTGCTTTTAGGAGGCTGTCCCCTGCGTCAGCTGGTGCTCACCGGAGAGGGCAATACGGACTCAGCCGTTACGGTGCTGGGCCTCTTTATGGGAGCCGCCTTTGCCCATAACTTTTCCATGGCCTCCTCCGGAGAGGGTCCCACTTTCAACGGAAAAGTCGGCGTGGCTGTGGGGCTTGCGGTAGTGCTGGTCATTGCCATTGTCAACACCCGGAAAAAAGAAAATTAGGGAAAATGTGCCCGGCAGTAAAAGAACTGGAAGAAAATGAGAAAAAGATTGTGGAAAGAGAGGAAATTTGATATGATAGATGCAAGAGGACTTTCCTGTCCGGAACCGGTGATTCGAATTAAGAAGGCCATGGCCTCAAAGGAGAAGGAATACGAGATGATGGTGGATAATCAGACCGCCCTTGAAAATGTTACCCGCTTTGCCCAGCACAACGGTTACGAGGTGGAGTATACCAGAGAGGGCGCGGACTATCGCCTTCGGCTGTATCAGAGTTAGGAGAAACCATGTATTATATTGCAACATTTTTTTCCCACTTTGGCGCGATCCGATTTAAACGGGAGTGTCAGCGGGAGGGAATGAGTGCCCAGTTAATGCCGGTGCCGCGGAGTTTAAGCTCCTCCTGCGGCACCTGTGTGCGTTTCTGGGGACCGAAGGATTATACCGTAAAGCCGGACCCACACGGGGAGATGGAGCAGATGGTCCGGGAGACGGAGGAAGGCTATGAGGTGATTTTTCATGGAGAATGAAATCAAGTTGACTAAGCTTGCCACCTGCGCAGGCTGCGGGGCTAAGGTGGGGGCCGGCACTCTGGCCCAGATTCTGAAAGACCTGCCGGTCCTTAAGGATGAACGGCTGATCGTGGGGTATGATAAGAGCGACGACGCCTCGGTGTATGTGATCAATGAGGAGCTTGCCATCGTGCAGACCATCGACTTTTTCCCGCCCATCGTGGACGACCCCTTTCTGTTTGGGCAGATTGCCGCGGCCAATGCCTTAAGCGATGTCTATGCCATGGGCGGGGAGCCAAGGCTGGCCATGAATGTGATGTGCGTCACCAATAAGATGGGGAAGGACGCCATCTATGAGATCCTCCGGGGTGGGTATGAGAAGGCCTATGAGGCGGGGACCATCATTACAGGCGGCCATACCATTGAGGATCCGGAACCAAAGTATGGGCTTTCCGTCACCGGATTTGTGCGTCCGGACCGGGTACTGACCAACTCCTCCGCCAGGGAGGGGGATGTGTTGATCCTCACCAAGCCCCTGGGCATTGGAATTCTCACCACTTCCGCCAAGGCGGAGATGGTGGAGGCTCCTTTGATGGACAAGATCTATGCCCAGATGGCCCAGCTGAACCGGACCCCACGGGATATTATGGTGAAATATGAGGTGCATGGGTGTACCGACGTCACCGGATTTGCCCTTCTGGGACATTCCTGTGAGATGGCACGGGGCAGTGAACTGACCATTCATATCGAGACGGAAAAAGTGCCCTATCACAAGGAGGCCTATGAACTGGCAGAGATGGGCTTTATCCCTGCCGGGGCGTACCGGAACCGGGATTTTGCGGAGCGGGACGTGCTGGTGAAGGGAGACGTCACCAGGGCCATGCAGGATATTTTGTACGACCCCCAGACCTCCGGCGGACTGCTGATGGCGGTGAGCGAGGGGGATGCGCAAAGGCTCCTTTCGGAACTGAAGAGTTCGATACCCTGCGCGGAAGTGATCGGGTATGTGACGAAGAAAGAGGATGCGTATCTGGTGCTGGAGTAAATGCTGATTGCGACGAATAGGAATAGAAAGAGAATTATGCTTTTGCATAAAAAGAGGATGAAATATGGAACAGAAAGAAAAAAGATTTGCGGTGTTGATTGACGCTGATAATGTATCGCCCCGATACATCAAGTACATTTTTGACGAGGTGTCGGATATGGGGATCGCCACATACAAGCGTATTTATGGAGATTGGACGGATACCACCAAGCGGGGATGGAAGGATGTCATCCTGGAGTGGTCGGTGAACCCCATGCAGCAGTACAGCTATACCTTCGGGAAGAATGCCACGGATTCGGCTATGATCATCGACGCTATGGACATTTTGTATTCGGGAAACGTGGAGGGCTTTTGCATCGTCTCCAGCGACTCGGATTTTACCAAGCTGGCTCAGCGTCTCAGGGAAGCCGGAATGTTTGTGCTGGGTATGGGAGAGCGCAAGACGCCCACGCCCTTTGTAAAGGCCTGCGACGCCTTTAAGATTCTGGAGGTTATCGCTTCCGAGGAGGTGTCCAAGGGAGAGATTACCAGCCTGGAGGATATTCAGGCGGCTGTGGAGAAAATTGTGACCGAGAACAACAACCTGGGGAAACCTACGGGGATTGCCGAGGTTGGCAGTTTTCTGACCAAGAAGTTTTCGGATTTTGACGTGCGTAACTTCGGATATTCCAAGCTGTCCACCTTTTTGGAGGGGCTTGAGAATTTTGAGGTGGTCAAGAAGGGAAGCACTTATTTCGTGCAGGATAAGAAAACCGGGGTGACCCGCAGTGAGATTGAGGCCCGCATCACCAAGTTTTTGCAGAGCAACGGCGGCAAGGTGGACAATATGAGCATGGTCTACGAGGAACTGCGGCGCGCCTACCCGGATTTCAGGGTGAAGCAGTACGGATTCAGCCGGTTTTCCAGCTTTATCCGCAGCTTTTCCAGCTTTCAGATTGATGAGAACGTGCTGCGGCTGAAGCAGAAGGATTGACGGAAATGTGCTGTGGCTGAAATAGACTAGAAATGAAAACGAGGGAATCATGGCAAAAAAATATTATGCGGTAAGAAAAGGGCTGACCCCCGGGATTTATCTGACCTGGGCGGACTGCCAGAAGAATATCAGCGGATTTCCCGGAGCGGAGTATAAGGGCTTTGACGTGATCGAGGAGGCGGCGGCCTTTTTGGAAGCCGGCGCAGAAAGCCGGAGGGAAAGAAAGCAGGGAGCGGCGGACGCAGTGGATTTAAGCGGCAGTCTGGAAGAAGCGTTGGGAGATTCGAGCGGCAGTCTGGATATAAAATTGCCGGGAGATTTGAGCGGCACTTCAGATACGGAATTGCCGGGGGAGCAGGCGCCGGCCGGACTGGGTCTGTCCACCGGACAGGAGTTTTCAGGCGGACAGAAGCCGGAGGCCGTGGCCTATGTGGACGGAAGCTACAACGTGGCAACCGGGGAGTATGCCTGCGGGGTGGTTCTGTTTCATAAGGGGCACACGGAGTATTTTTCCAGGAAGTTTTCAGATCCTGAGCGAGCTACAATGCGCAACGTAGCCGGGGAGATTGAGGGAAGTATGTGCGCCATGAACTATTGTCTGGAGCGTGAAATCCCAAGCCTTGCCATCTACTATGACTATGAGGGTATTGAAAAATGGTGTACCGGGGCCTGGAAGGCCAACAAGGAGGGGACCATCGCCTACCGTGATTTCTACAGGAAGGCCAGTCAGCTGGTGCGGATTCAATTTGTGAAGGTGAAGGGGCATTCCGGGAATAAATATAACGATTTGGCGGACAAGCTGGCGAAGCAGGCGATTGGGATAGAATAAATAGAAGGAACCGAGTGGTGAAAGAAATATATGTATGAGGACGACATGGACGAACTGTGTTGGATGACCGCTATTGAACTTAGAGCGGAAATACAAAAAAGAAATGTCGGCATTGAAGAATTAACACGTTTATATCTTAAGCGTATCGAAAAGTATGACCATGCGTTGAATACGATATCTGAGATTAACGAATCAGCGTTAAAGCAGGCAAGAAAATTAGATTCTCAAAAATCGGAACGTGACTCCATATTATTCGGGCTTCCTCTGCTGATAAAGGATAATATTGATGTTGCCGGACTTCATACAACAGCAGGGAGTATAGCTTTAGCTGATAATCAAGCAGATACCAATGCGGCAGTTGTTGAAAATATTATAAATAACGGCGGCATTATTTTAGGTAAAACCAATATGACAGAGTTCGCCAATTTTACATCCCAAGGTATGCCAAATGGCTATAGTTCTAAAGGCGGTATCGTCAAAAATGCTTATGATCCCAACAAAGATCCGGGCGGGTCAAGCACGGGTTCAGCGGTAGCTGTTTCAGCCGGATTTTGTTCTATGGCAGTAGGGACTGACACGTCTTTTTCAATTGTAGCTTGTGCGACAGAAAACGGAATAGCAGGTCTAAAACCACAATTTGCTTCCTTGTCTTCAAACGGAATTATTCCAATATCCAGTACATTGGATCGTCCAGGGGCATTAAGCAAGGATTTATCTGATGCGATTTTATTATATGGCGGAATGTCAGATAAACCGCTTGCTCCTATCCAGCCGATTCCTGTAAAAGAATTAAAAATTGGGATTAATTTATACAACAGGGAGATGGTGTCGGATGCACAATGCCAGAGATATGAGCGGCTTTTTGATTCTCTTCGCAGGGAAGGAGCGCAGTTTTTTGAAATCACACAACCCTATACTCCTTATCAATATAGTATTATGCAATGAGAATTTAAGCGAGACTTGGAATGTTATCTTTCGCATTCGTCTGCAAAGTTGAAAACCCTGGATGATATTATTGCTTTTTGCGAAGCCAACCCGCAAACAATGATGAAATATGGAATATCCATATTACAGGAAGCTGCCCAAAAAAGTGCGGATGATTTGATTTACAAAGAAGCAATGGCAGAACGTGTTCGAATGCGTAGTCAGGTCATAGAGAAACTTGAAAAATATGACGCGTGCATCATGACCGGGCCAACAAATATCATGCATTTCGTAGGATTACCATCGCTTGCGTTGAGATCATAAATTAAGGAACCACGTCCGGTAAAGCTTTAAATTGTGGTAAATTCGTTTCAGTTGCCAGAAGCCGCAGGAAGGTTAGGCCCTCCTGTGGCTTGGGTGTCATATCTTACATTTGTTTTCAGCTTACACGAAACCGGGATTCCTCTCTGACAGCCCGCATTGTATCTTTTACCGGCTATCAGTCCTGCAAATGCTTCACCATAATGTATTCCTCTTCCTTTTCCTCCACGATTTCAAAGCCCAGCTTCCGATACATTTTCACCGCATAATTGGCCTTTTGTACCGACAGAGACGCTTGTTCGTAACCGCAGCGCTTCAGAAGGGCAAGCATTTGTTGCATCAGTGCGGTCCCGATTCCCAGCCCGCGGTATTCCTGGTAAAGGGAAAGGGCAAAGGAAGGCGTCCGGTCATCAATATGCCCGTAATCGTTCATGATACGGACCCATACGGCTCCCACAACCTTGCCGTCCGCCTCTGCCACCAGAGCTTTATCGTGTTCCTCTGTCCCAAAGCCCGAGATGTAAACCAAAAGCTCCGGAGCCTCCACAACAGACCTGGGCAGGGGGGATTCCCCTGCCGGTATAAAAATGGACTCATATAAAAAATCCATTAGCAGGGGATATTCCGTTTCTTTGATTTCACGTATTATACATTTCATAGGAATCACCTCTCACAGTTCAACCGTTTTTGTGGCAACTTTTTCACGAAACCGGATATCATGCTCCACAAACAACATGGTGGGCTGATATTCCAACAGCAGATTTTCAATCTGCATGCGCGAAAATACATCGATATAGTTTAAAGGTTCATCCCATATGTAGAGATGGGCCGGGGTCAGCAGGCTTGCTGCCAGCAGTACCTTCTTTTTCTGGCCGTCGGAGTAATCTTCCATATTCTTGAAAAATTGCACCCGCTCAAAATCCAGCTGCCGGAGTATTGCGCAGAACAGGCTCTGATCCAGGTTCTCTTTCCTGCAAAATGTCGAAATATCACCCTTTAAACCTGCGGTATCCTGCCCGACATAGGAAATAACAAGTCCCGGCGCGGTTTCGCGCACCCCTTTTTCTGAAATGACCATGCCGGGATTGAACCAACCTGCTTTCTGTAAAATCATTTTGATAAGCGTCGATTTCCCGCACCCGTTTTTCCCGCACAGGGCAATCTGCTCTCCGTTATGAATGGTAAATGTTACATCTGTAAAAACCGGATTTGCCGCGCCCGCGTATTGTAGGGCGTAGTCTTTTATGGTTACAAGGGTATTCTTATAATGCGCAAGGGGTACCAGCTTCAATTCGGAAGGCCGCTCAAGATCCTGCAAAAGACCTTCCTTTTCCTCGATTTCCCGGACGATTCTTTTTTCCATTTGCTTTACCCTGCTTTGCAGCTTTTTTGTTTTTGCACCGATAAATGCCCTTGTATCCTTAGATCTGTCATGCTCTTTTATGGGATCAAATCCAATCTTGGTGCCCTCGTTTTGGACGGCCCACCCGGAGGTGCGCATGGCCGCCTGCTTCAATTTTTTAATCTCTCTCTGATGTTTTTCATTTTCAGCCAGGACAAACTGGTCTTTCCGTCGTTTGTTTTCCCACCAGCTGGAAAAATTACTGCTCTGCACTTCTATGGTTTTCCGGTTCAATACCAGAACATGGTCGATACAGGCGTCCAGCAGGTCTCTGTCGTGGGATACAAGGATAAAGCCTTTCTTGGAGGCTAGATAATTTTTGACATTTTCTCTGGCATCCTGGTCCAGATGATTGGTCGGTTCATCAATCAACAGAAAATCATTTTCCCCGGAGAACAAAACCGCTAACAAGATTTTGGCGCGTTCTCCCGGGCTCAGCGTTCGAAAGGGCCTGTAAAGAATTTCCGCGCTTTCTCCCAGCTCGGCCAGCTCACATATCACGCGCCAGGCTTCACATTCTGCCTTGAGCTCCTCCATAAATTCAGCGGCAGGTATTTCCATTTGATGTTCTGATATCTGATACGGAAAATAGTCGAACAGGGTTGTAGTGCTGATCGATCCTTGATAGGGATATTTCCCCTGCAAAAGATTCAGAAAGGTTGTTTTCCCTTTTCCGTTGCGGCCTATAAAGCCTAATTTCCAATTTGTATCAATGGAAAAGGAAACATTTTCAAAGATATTGTCAAAGCTTCCGTCGTAATAAAAGGTGAGATTATTTACGCTGATTTGTGCCATATACATTCCTCCTTATGAGGTTCCGCGCGCATTTTGCGCAAAAAAGGAACCGGCTGCCGCCAAACAGTTCCATTACATACCATAACCTCATATTCGGAAAAACGATGGGAATCATCCCTTATCACAAAATTTAGCACACAAAAAGAGAGGTTATGCGGACATAATCTACTTTTGGCGACATGACAAAACAGTATGTGAATATCTCCATACTGTTAAAACGTTCATGCAATCAAAAGTAAATTATCTTCGCATCTTTTCACCTCTCTCCTTAAGATAAAGATATTTTAGCATACGATATTTTTGCTGTCAATAAAAAAGGGGTTGACAAATACCCGTTGCGGGTATACAATGAGATACAGAAAGATACCCGCAAGGGGTATAAAACAAGTATGAAAACTTTCGAGAATGGCAATGATGAAAAGACAGGAGGGCGACAGAGATGGCAGCGGAACAGGAAAAGAAAAAAATGGAAACAACGGAGCCCTGCGCATGCAACGACACGGAAATAGCAGCAACGGAGCCCTGCGCATGCAACGACACGGAGATGGAAACAACGGAGTCCTGCGCATGCAGTCACAAGACCAGGGAGCGCACTCCCCAGGAGCACAGAAATCTCATTAATCGTCTGAACCGTATTGAGGGACAGATTCGCGGTATTAAGGGAATGGTGGAGCGGGACGCTTACTGTATTGATATTCTGACCCAGGTGGCGGCGGCCAGCGCGGCGCTAAACAGCTTTACGAGAGTGCTTTTGGGCGACCACATCAAGACCTGCGTCACCAGGGATATCCTGGAGGGCAAGGAGGAGACGGTGGATGAGCTTTTGAACACCTTGCAGAAATTGATGAAATAGAGGTGATCTTGATGGAACAATATAACGTGACGGGTATGAGCTGCGCAGCCTGTAGTGCCCGGGTGGAGAAGGCGGTGTCCAAGGTGCCGGGGGTGGATTCCTGCTCGGTGAGCCTCCTGACCAACTCCATGGGCGTGGAGGGAACCGCGTCGGCCCAGGACATTATCCGGGCAGTGGAGGAAGCCGGATATGGCGCCTCCAAAAAGGAAAGAGCAGCGGCGGGCAAAGCTTCTGTGGGACTGTCAGAGGCAGAGGAGGCCCTGAAGGATAAGGAAACTCCGCTTTTGAAAAAAAGACTGTGGTACTCGGTTGGATTTCTGGTGGTGCTGATGTATCTGTCCATGGGACATATGATGTGGAACTGGCCGGTGCCGGGGGCGCTTGCGGATAACCACGTTGCCATGGGATTGATTCAGCTTCTGCTGACCATAGCCATTATGGTGATCAATCAGAAATTTTTTATCAGCGGATTTAAGAGCCTGTTCCACGGAGCTCCCAATATGGATACGCTGGTGGCTCTGGGAGCAGGAGCGGCTTTTGTATACAGTACCTACGCCCTGTTTGCCATGACGGACGCTCAGGTGAAGGGCGACATGGCCGGTGTCATGGACTACATGCATGAATTTTACTTTGAGTCGGCGGCCATGATTCTCACACTGATTACCGTGGGAAAAATGCTGGAGGCCAGGTCCAAGGGAAGGACCACCGACGCCTTGAAAAGCCTGATGAAGCTGGCGCCCAAGACTGCGGTTATTCTCAAGGACGGCGTGGAGACGGAGGTCCCCATCGAGCAGGTGCAAAAGGGAGACGTGTTTGTGGTCCGGCCGGGGGAAAATATTCCCGTGGACGGCCGGGTGCTTGAGGGAAACAGCGCGGTCAACGAGGCGGCTCTGACCGGAGAGAGTATCCCGGTGGACAAGGGTGTAGGCGATCTGGTGTCGGCGGCTACGGTAAACCAGTCGGGATTTATCCGGTGTGAGGCCACCCGGGTGGGAGAGGACACCACCCTGTCCCAGATCATCAAGATGGTCAGCGACGCGGCGGCCACCAAGGCCCCCATCGCCAAGGTGGCGGATAAGGTGTCCGGGGTTTTCGTACCGGTGGTGATCGTCATCGCTCTGATCACCATCGGCGTGTGGCTCCTGGCGGGAGAGGGGATCGGCTATGCTCTGGCCCGGGGAATCTCGGTGCTGGTGATCAGCTGTCCCTGTGCCCTGGGGCTGGCCACGCCGGTGGCCATCATGGTGGGCAACGGCATGGGCGCTAAGCACGGCATTATGTTTAAGACGGCGGTTTCCTTAGAGGAGACCGGCAAGATGGAGATCGTGGCCCTGGATAAGACCGGAACCATCACCAGCGGGGAGCCCAAAGTGACCGATCTGATACCTGCCGCGAGAGTTTCCCGGGAGGAATTGCTGACAGCGGCCTATGTCCTGGAGGCAAAGAGTGAACATCCCCTGGCACGGGCGGTATTGGAATACGGCAGGGATCAGAAGATTACGGCCCCGGAGGTCAGTGACTTTCAGGCTCTGCCGGGCAACGGCCTTAGCGGCCGGTGGCAGGGCGCGGCCTTAAGCGGGGGAAATCTTACCTTTATGAGCGGGCAGGCAGAGGTGGGTAAGGAAATGACCACAAGGGCGGAGCAGCTTGCCCGGGAGGGAAAAACGCCCCTGTTCTTCGCGAAGGACGGGAAGCTTATGGGCATCATCGCCGTGGCGGACGCCATGAAGGAGGAAAGCCCACAGGCCATTGCGGAGCTTAAGAATATGGGTATTCACGTGGTAATGCTCACCGGTGACAATGAGCGCACCGCCCGTGCCATCGGAGTCCAGGCGGGGGTGGATGAGGTCATCGCCGGGGTGCTTCCCGACGGCAAGGAGAGCGTGATCCGTTCCCTTCAGGAAAAGGGCAAGGTTGCCATGGTAGGGGACGGCATCAACGACGCGCCGGCATTGACCCGGGCGGATATGGGAATCGCCATCGGGGCGGGTACGGATATCGCCATTGACGCGGCGGATGTGGTGCTGATGAAGAGCCGTCTTACGGATGTTCCGGCGGCCATCCGGCTGAGCCGTGCCACATTGCGGAATATCCATGAGAATCTGTTCTGGGCCTTTATCTACAACGTGATCGGGATTCCCCTGGCGGCGGGCATCTGGATTCCCATTTTCGGCTGGGAGTTAAATCCCATGTTCGGCGCTGCGGCCATGAGCCTTTCCAGTTTCTGCGTGGTGACAACCGCCCTGCGGCTGAACCTGTTCCGCATCCATGACGCCCGGCGGGACAAAAAGATAAAAGCAAAAAAGAGACACAATGGAACAGAACACGGCTCCCATGTGGAGAAAGTAAGCTTTGATGAGAAAAAAATAAATTTAAATAAAATGGAGGAAACAAAAATGGAAAAAACAATGAAAATCGAAGGCATGATGTGCGGACACTGCGAGGCGGCGGTGAAGAAGGGACTGGAGGCCCTGGAAGGAGTGACGACGGCCCAGGTCAGCCATGAGAAAGGAACGGCGGTGGTGACTTTAGCGGCGGAGGTTTCTGACGAGGCGCTTAAGAAAGCCGTGGAGGATCTGGACTATAAAGTGACCGGGATCCAGTAAAGCACAAAGCAGGTATTTGACACTACCCATCAAGTGAAGGAGGAGAATAAAATGGATGAAAGCAAATTTAACAAACTGATATTGGCCGTTCTGCACGGAGAGGATTATGACAATGTGGTAGGAGAGCTGAACAAGCATGGATTTTCCGTGACCGTCTTAAATTCCGTTGGAGGATTTTTGCGGAAAAAGAGCGTTACCGTTATGATTGGTTTGCCGGAAGCGCGCCTGGGTGAGGCTCTGAGTATTTTCCAGAAGGAGTACAGCCAGCGGACGGAGACCATTTACCAGAGCGCCATGCTGCCTCCGGGGGGAATGATGGCTTCCTCTCCCTCCATTCCGGTACAGACCGTATTTGGCGGGGTCAAGGTGTTTGTGCTGGATTTGGACAGAATGGTGAGCTACTAGGCCAAGCGGCGGGGAAGGCTGCCGAATATGTTTGAAAGATAAGCGAAAAGACAGATGAGTGTGGAATGCTCCCTCTTAGGTAGACAGTGGAAATATAAAATTGTCTACTTAGAGGGAGCATTCCTTTTGTTTCGCTGCTTTTCGACTATAAAAATTATTATGCCAGAGGAAATATTTTTACACAATAGAAAAAGATTATGTTATAATAAATTACAACTCATTGAGTGGTCGATGGCAGAATAGATTTATTTGCGGCGTGATTTGGAATATGCATTAGAGGAGATGGCATTTGGTGATAAAAAGTATATATGTGGATAATTTTAAGGCATTAAATGATTTTCAAATGGATTTTACTCCGTTCACCGTGATAGTGGGGAATAACATGTCCGGAAAGAGCACTGTCTTGCAAGTGCTCGATTTTATGGCAAGTCTGGCAAGAGAAGATGCAGGTGTTATTCTGGAAAGAAGAGGTTGGAAGGTTTCGGATGTGAAATCACGAATGCGTAATTTACAACGGATTATCATTTCATGTGATTTGGAGTTTGAGTCAAAGGAAGGACCGCAATCGGTACATTGGGGAATTCAGATTTTAGCGCATACACAGAAAAATATGATGGAATTGGAGCAGGAAACAGTATGGAAACAGAGAGAAAATCAAAAAGAGATTCTGCTCTTCTATTCAAAAGAAAAGGGTGGTTTCATTCAAAATGGAGAAGGAAAGCAGCAAGTGATAATTCCTAGATTGCAGTCGGATTCTTCTGTGTTGAAAATAATGAATTTCGGTGAATTTCCGGTGCTGCAGTCTCTGAAAGACTTTTGGATGAATTCCGATTCCTTTGAACTGCTTTCCCCTGAGAAAATGCGCTTATCCAGTCGCGGAGATGTGGATACCATCGGAAATGCGGGAGAAAAGCTGCCGTCCTTTGTGAAATCCATGAATTCGGAGCAGAAAAAGCGGTTTGCGGAAAAAATAAATCAGGTGCTGGATGGTAAAATTGCAGGGGTAGAGGCGCAAACGAAGGGAAAACCGGGGTGGACACACCTGGTTGCAGAAGAAACTTATAAAAATAAAACCTTGATAATAGAGTCCAAAAATATGAGCGACGGTATACTTCGCCTGCTGGCTTTCCTGGCTATTTGTGAGATTGATAAGAATGGCGTTATGCTTCTTGACGAAATTGAAAATGGAATTAATTTGGATTATGCAGAGAAAATAATAAGGATTCTGGAAAAAAATTGTGAAGAAAAGAAGAACCAGTTGATTGTGACCACTCATAGCCCTATTTTTCTGGATTATGTTGACAAGGAAAATATCCGGTATATGTATCGTGATGGAGAGACAGGAAATTGCAGAAGCAGTTCATTGACAAAGAATCGGGAGTTAAACGATAAAATGCAGTACTTATATCCGGGAGAGCTTTTTATGAATATGAGCAATAACGATATTATAAAAGCGCTGATGATGGAGAGGGATGCCTGATGAAAAAAATGAAATTGCTGGTGTATGGGGAAGGGCCCACTGATTATGGCTGGGTTTCAGATTCGGGAGTATGGTGTCCTGGTCCCATTATTTCGCTGATTAGAAAAAGTGCGGAAGCGTTTCAAGTTGAGTTGGAAATTGGGTTTGTGGAAAAGAAAGCGATAGAGGGAGAAAAGCGTGTGCAGCTTGGTGCAAGGCATATGAGAGGCATTAACGGAAAGGGGATTCCGGCATTGCGATTTTCTATATATGCATTGGAACATGGATATAAAAGCGGTGTATTTTACTGTGACACTGATAGGATTGTATCAGGAAAGAATACAAGGGAATCAGATTGCAAAAAATATTTTGAGCAGATATATGAGGATGTCATACAAGGGCTGCAGAGCACGAGTGTTCAGAATTGGCGTGGCGTCCCCATGATTTCGCTGAAAATGATAGAATGCTGGTTATTATCAGATAAAGAGGCATATAAAAACTGTTTTGGCGAAGAACCCATAAAAGAGAAATTGCCATCCAAGCCGGAATTGATTTGGGGAGAGAAAAATGATTCCTCCAGCGATTATCCTAAGAATTACATGAGACGGGTGTTAAATCAATTTCACAGGGAATCGAATCGGGATACTTTCGTGGAAATAGCAGACGAAACCCGGATTGATACGCTAAGAGAAAAATGTTCCATCAGTTTTGGCAGATTTTATGAAGATTTTTCAGAATTATGTATTACTGCATAATATCTAAAGCTATGTATGACGGTATTCATCACCATGAACGTCAGAAAGGATGCAGCTGTCCCTTTGAGTTAAGACAAGCAGAGGCGGATATTTCCGCCTCCTTTTTAGTGATGTATCCGCCGGCGCATGTTTCACAGTCGTTCTTACAGACTTTCCACCCAGTCCTTCAAGTCCTGTTCCGATGTTCGGTTCAGCGTTTTCCCATCCAGCCATGTAGCAGTCGGGGAGCAGAGAGGTTTTAAGCGTTCCACTGTTTTGCCTAATCCGCTGCCGCCCGAGGTGGCAAAAGGAATGATGGTCTTGCCGGAGAAATTATAGCTTTCCAGGAAGGTATTGATAATGGTGGGTGCAACATACCACCAGATCGGAAAGCCGATAAAAACAGTGTCATATTCCTCCATATTTGTGAGTTTTTCCGCAATTTCGGGTCGGGAATCGGGATTGTTCATCTCCACAGAACTCCGGCTCTCTTTGTTGGTCCAGTCCAGGTCCGTGCGGCTATATGGAACGAGAGGCTTAATTTCAAACAAATCCGCTCCGGCAGCCTTTGCAAGGGCCTGGGCCGCGTTTCTGGTAACGCCGCTTGCTGAAAAATATGCAACCAGTTTCTTTGACATGTTCTTTTCCTCCTTATCGTGTGTGAGGTTCCCCTCTTGTGGAAAGAATAGTGCTTTTTCCAGGAGAGGATCGTATCTTTTCGAGTTCAAAAGTAGTATAGCACAGGCAAAATGATTCTTCAATACGCTGCCTGTTTACAATCTGCCCGGTAATCTTCCGCAGTTATTGAACGCTCCGTGATTAGTAATACACTTCGCACAGCAGAAGTGTGCAAATCTTTTGCATTCAGCATATAGTATAGAAAGGTTCTAATCCCTATCTTGACCTCCCACAGAACCTGTGATATAATCTAGTTATATAAATGATTTATATAACTAGATTATGTAAAGGAGAAACCATGCCAAAGCAGAAAATCACAAAGGAAATGGTAGTAAACGCCGCCTTTGAACTGGCCAGACAGGGTGGGATGGAGCAGGTCCTGGTGAAGAACATCGCCGAAAAACTTGGCTGTTCCGTACAGCCTATCTACAGCTACTGTAAAAATATGGAGGGTCTGCGGCGGGATGTTATGGAGCGGGTCACAAGTTTTGTCAGGGAGTATGCGGCAGCACGCATTGTTCCAAATGACTTATTTCGCAGTACCGGGCAGGCTTATATTCAGATCGCAAAGGAAGAGCCCCATATTTTCAAAATGTTCATCCTGCATCAGAGAGAGGGGATTTCTTCCCTGGAGGATTTATACCGGACGGAAACCAATCCCCAGGTGGCCGGTTTTATCGCAAAGGAACTTCATATCAGCGTATCCCAGGCAAAGCGGCTGCACCTGAATATGCTGATTTACACCATCGGGATCGGAACCATTTTTGCTGTCACCACACCGGGGATTTCCACCGATGAGATATTCGCGCAGCAGGAATTTGCCTATGAAGCCTTTTTAAAGTATGTCATGGAGAGCAGGGAGGAAAAGCAGAATGGAAAATAAGATGATCGTCGTCTATAAAAGCAGCACGGGGTTTACGAAAAAATATGCGGAGTGGATTGCCGAAGAACTACAGTGTACCCTTGCCGATTACAGGACGGTAACGGCCGAAATGTTGTCCGGATATGAGATTGTGGTTTTCGGAAGCCGGGCGCACGCAGGCATGATCGACGGATATAAGAAGGCCAGGGAACTGTTCCAAAAGAGTGGGGCGGGCAAAATCGTCCTGTTCGTAACGGGCGCAACCCCCAACGTTGCGGAGGACATGGTCCGGGATTTCTGGGGCCAAAACCTCACCGTCGATGAATTATCCAAAATCCCGCATTTTTATATGCAGGGCGGTTTGTGCTACGAGAAAATGTGTCCGCCGGACAAATGGATGATGAAGGCCTTTGCATTTTTCATGAAAAAGAAAAAGGATAAAAATCCATACGAAAAAGAATTTGAGCAGGCCATTGCCGCTTCCTATGATATTTCGGACAAAAAATATATTGCGCCTTTGGTTGATTATTTGACGAAATGAGGCTACCCTTCAATATATTTCATATCCCGAAACTCCTTCGGAGAAATGCCGTACTCCCGCTTGAATGCCCGGAAGAAGCTGGAGTAGTCTCCGAATCCGAAGGTCTGATAGGCCTCCGTAATGCTCATATCGGACAGTATCGCCTGGCGGCAGAGCGTCAGGCGTTTTTTCATGATGTACTGATGGACGGACAGCCCCAGATTTTCCTTGAAAACATGGGCGATGTGGTATTTGCTCACAAAAAATTCCCCGGAAAGCCGCTCCAGTGACAGATTTTCTTCGATGTGTTCCTCGATGAAGGCGCAGAGGTTCTCACACAGGGAGGCCGTCTCCGACTGCTGGCGCGGATGATTCCGCTCATAGACCAGCCTGGTTAAGTGCAGAAGCAGATCGTTGACACACAGAGAAATCTGAGCGCTCTGACAGAACCGTTCGCCCTGCATTTCCTCCAACAGCCGCAGCAGCTTTGACTGAATGGAATTGAAGGTAATCCGGTCGTTATGAAAAATGTAATCCTGCCGCTCCCGCACGAACTGTATCAGGTAACCGTAATCAGCGGAAACAGTGAGAAGATGTCGGCAAAATTCCTGGCTGATCCAAAAGACGAAACGCCGGTAAGGCAGGGCGGAATCGTGGATGATCAGCTTGTGGGGGATACCCGGCGGAATCAGAATCACATCGCCATAGGAAAGGGGATAGGAGCGCTCCTGAATCTGCATACTGACATTTCCCTCCAGAAAGAAATAAAATTCATAATAATCATGGGCGTGGCTGGCCACTCTTTTTAAGGAAGAATCGCTGTAGTAATACAGTTCAAAATCCTCAGAGAGCATGTATTGTCTTGTGCTGAAAGGGGTCTGCAGCTTTTTCTTCATGGTTGCCTCCCGTCTCTTTTGGTATTCGTTCCGCTTAGGTTCGATAACATCTCGCCAGGCAGAAATTATTTTAGAAACCGCCTATACTTAAGCATTGTACATCAAAACCGCAAGTTTTGCAAGGTATACAACAAAACCGCCAATGTTCAATTCGCGAGAGTTTTTCTATAATGATATGAGAGTTAAAATACGAGAGGAGCAAACAGATTATGGAGATGACATTGCGTTGGTACGGATCAAAATTTGACACGGTGACCTTAAAGCAGATCCGCCAGATTCCCGGGGTGACAGGGGTGATCACCACCTTGTATGACACGGCGCCGGGGGAGGTGTGGAGCCGGGAGCGGATCCGGGCCATGAAGGAGGAGGTCGCGGCAGCGGGCCTTCATGTGGCGGGAATTGAGAGCGTGAACGTCCATGACGCCATCAAGACCGGAGTACCGGAGCGGGAGCAGTATATCGACAATTACATTGAGACGCTGAAAAATCTGGGCGAGGAGGATATCCATCTGGTGTGCTACAATTTCATGCCGGTATTTGACTGGACAAGAACCGAGCTGGCCCGGGTGCGGCCGGACGGCTCCACGGTACTGGCCTATACCCAGGAAGCGGTGGACGCCCTGGTTCCGGAGAAAATGTTCGAATCCATTGCGGGAGATATGAATGGTTCCGTCATGCCGGGCTGGGAGCCGGAGCGCATGGAGCATGTAAAAGAGCTGTTTGAGATGTATCGGGATGTGGACGACGAGAAGCTGTTTGCGAACCTGAAATATTTCCTGGAGCGGATCATGCCGGTATGCGATAAATACGACATCAATATGGCAATCCACCCGGACGACCCGGCCTGGAGCGTATTCGGACTGCCGCGAATCATCACCAACAAGGAAAATATTCTCCGCATGATGAAGATGGTGGATAATCCACACAACGGCGTGACCTTCTGTTCCGGTTCCTACGGAACGAACTTAAATAACGATTTGCCGGATATGATCCGCTCCCTGAAGGGCAGAATCCATTTTGCCCATGTGCGGAATCTGAAATTCAATTCACCCACCGATTTTGAGGAGGCGGCGCACTTATCCTCCGACGGAACCTTTGATATGTATGAGATCATGAAGGCGCTGTATGAAACCGGCTTTACCGGTCCCATCCGTCCGGACCACGGGCGTATGATCTGGGACGAGGTGGCAATGCCGGGCTACGGCTTGTATGACAGAGCCCTGGGGGCATGTTACCTTGCGGGATTGTGGGAAGCCATCGAGAAGGGAGACAAACAGAAATGAAATTAAATCAAAACGGACTGGAAAACAGGGCTGAATGGGAAAATGCCGGCTATCATCTTCCGCAGTTCGACAGAGAACGTGTGGCGGCGGCAACCAGGGAAAATCCCTTCTGGATCCACTTCGGGGCAGGCAATATTTTCCGTGCCTTTCAGGCAAACGTGGTGCAGAACCTGTTAAATGAGAGCGTGCTTGACCGGGGGCTTGTGGTGGCGGAAGGCTTTGACTATGAGATCATCGAAAAAATGAACCGTCCCCACGACGATTACTCCATTCTGGCTACCTTAAAGGCGGACGGCAGCGTGGAAAAGACGGTGGTGGGAAGCGTCATGGAATCCCTGATCCTGGATTCTGAAAATGAAGGGGAGTACGCAAGACTGAAAGAAATCTTTGAAAAGGATTCCCTTCAGATGGCTTCCTTTACCATTACCGAGAAGGGCTACAGTCTGGTAAACGGTAAGGGCGAACTGCTGCCGGCCGTGGAGGCCGACATGAAAAATGGTCCCGCAAAGCCCGAAAGCTACATGGGCAAGGTGGCTTCCCTGTTGTATGCCCGTTACAGGGCGGGGGAGAAGCCCATGGCCATGGTCAGCATGGACAACTGTTCCCACAATGGGGATAAGCTGTACGGGGCGATTCATGCTTTCGCGGAAAAATGGACGGAGAACGGCCTTGTGGAAGCAGGTTTCCAAAGCTATATCGAGGACCGGGAAAAGGTCTCCTTCCCCTGGACCATGATAGATAAGATCACGCCCAGGCCGGACGCTTCGGTGGAAGAGATTTTGAAAAAGGACGGGGTGGAAGAACTGGAGCCGGTCATCACTTCCAAAAATACCTATGTAGCGCCCTTTGTAAACGCGGAGGAATGTGAATATCTTGTGATCGAGGACGCATTTCCGGGCGGGCGTCCCAGCCTGGAGGCGGGCGGATTGCTGTTTACGGACCGTGAGACGGTGGACAAGGTGGAGAAGATGAAGGTCTGCACCTGCTTAAATCCCCTTCACACGGCGCTGGCGGTTTTCGGCTGCCTGCTTGGGTATGAGCTGATCTCCGAGGAGATGAAGGATGAGACCTTGAAGAAGCTGGTGGAGGGCATCGGATACCGGGAGGGGCTTCCCGTGGTGGTAAATCCGGGAATCCTTGACCCGAAGGAATTTCTCGATACCGTGGTAAATACCAGAATTCCAAATCCTTTTATGCCGGATACGCCTCAGAGAATCGCAACCGACACCTCCCAGAAGCTGGCAATCCGGTTCGGAGAGACTATTAAGGCCTATGCTGCCTCACCCGACTTAAACGTGGCGGATTTGAAGCTGATTCCCCTGGTATTCGCAGGCTGGCTGCGCTATCTGATGGGAATGGATGACAACGGAAATTCCTTTAAGCTCAGTCCCGACCCGCTGCTGGAGGCGGTCTGCCCCTGTGTGGCGGATATACGCCTTGACGGCAGCATGGATGCGGAGACGATAGAGAACCGGGTAGAAGAATTGCTGAAAAATGAGAAGATTTTCGGTGTAAATCTGTATGAGGTGGGCATGGCCGGGTGTGTATGTCAGTATTTTGCGGAAATGCTCTCTGGCCCCGGCGCGGTGCGCCATACACTGGAAAAGTATGTGTAGGAGGAGCTTGGAATGAAACCATTTTTAGATGAAGACTTTTTACTGGAGACAGAGACGGGGAAACGACTGTACCACGAGTATGCCGAACCTCTTCCAATCATTGATTTTCACAATCATCTGAATCCAAAGGAAATTTACGAGGACAGGTGCTATGACAATCTGACCCAGGTATGGCTCGGCGGGGACCATTATAAATGGCGTATCATGCGGGCCATGGGCATTTCGGAGGAGCTGATTACCGGGAACGGGGACGAGTACCAGCGGTTCCTGGCATGGGCTAAGACCATTCAGAATGCCATCGGCAATCCACTGTATCACTGGACTCACCTGGAACTTTTGCGTTATTTCGGGATTCACACCCCTTTGACACCGGACAGTGCCGGGGAAATCTGGCAGGAAGCCAACGAGAAACTGAGAAAGCCGGAATATTCCGTGCGAGGTCTTCTTCGCATGCAGAAGGCGGAGGTGCTCTGCACCACGGACGACCCCACGGATACCCTGGAATATCATAAGAAGCTGAAGGAGGAGGGCTTTGAAATCGCCGTGCTCCCCACCTTCCGCCCGGAAAAGGCCATCGGAATCGAGAAGGAAGGCTTTGCGGATTACATGAAGAAGCTTGGGGATTCCTGTGGTATGGAATTAGAGACAGCCACAGATATCCTGGCTGCCCTTGAGAAACGTCTGGATTACTTTGTGGAGGCAGGCTGCCGGGTCAGCGACCACAGCCTGGAGAACAGCTTTTACCTTCCGGCCAGTGAGGAAGAGGTAACCGGCATATACAGGAAACGGCTGGCCGGGGATGTGCCAAGCGAGGAGGAATGTGCCAAATATCACGGCTTCCTGCTGACCGGGCTGGGCCGGGCATACGCAAAGCGGGGACTTGTCATGCAGCTTCACATCGGAGCCCTTCGGAACAATTCCACCCGGTTATTTCAGGGGCTGGGGCCGGATGTAGGCGTGGACGGAATGGGAGATTTCTGCTATGCGCCCCAGCTCTCCGCATTGCTAGACGCGATGGATAAGACTGATGAGCTTCCCAAAACCGTGCTTTATTATCTGAACCCGAAGGATGTGGAAATGCTGGCCGCCATGGCAGGCTGCTTCCAGGGCAACGAGAGCGGAATCAAAGGAAAGATTCAGCTGGGGAGCGCCTGGTGGTTCGGCGATCATAAACCGGGCATGGAGCGCCAGATGGAGGTCCTTGCCAACATCGGCATGCTGTCCACCTTTATCGGCATGCTGACGGATTCCAGAAGCTTTCTGTCTTTCCCCCGGCATGAGTATTTCCGGCGGATTCTCTGCAATCTCATTGGAAAATGGGTGGAAAACGGAGAGTACCCGGCAGATGAGAAGTTCCTTGGAACGCTGGTGGAAAATATCTGCGTGAAGAATGCACGGGAGTATTTTGGGTTTTAGATGGGGAAAAAACTATAAGACGGAAATGTATTTTGCGTAACGCTCACTTTTACAGGTGGGCGTTAATTCTTTGCGTCCACTCATTCACATTTCATTGATATCCACGTTGCTTCGTGGTATACTCAAAATGAACAGAGGACGAATCGGCGCAGGAAGCGTCATAAAGAAATATATGATGTTTCCTATAAGAACGGTTTGTAATAGATAGGGGAAAGAGGGGGACTGTTATGAGCGTTGCATCAAAAATCAATCCGTTTCTGACTCTTGCGTATATGCAGACGGAAAACGAGAATAAGTATTTTGACAGAAAATCAAGCCAGATCCGGGTAGCTGATCTGGCCCCGCATATTTCTGCGTTTGCAAATGCGGATGGTGGGACGATAGTGGTTGGAATCAGCGATAAGAAGCGGACTCTGGAAGGGATCAATTCCTGTGGAGAGGAAAAAATCAATGAGTTCATCAATGCGCCGAAGGATTGTTGCAGGCCGATGCCTAGATACCAGGAAGAAATCATTGATATTATTAATGAGGCAGGAAAAAAGGACCTGATTTTGTTACTTCATATCGAGCCAAGCATTGATCAGGTAATACGCACATCGAATGACCGGATATATCTGCGCATTGGTGACAAGTCCAAAGAGATGCTTGGAGAAAATCTCCGGAATCTGGAATATGCAAAAGGTTCCCGGCATTTTGAGGATGAGATTAACCAGAATGCGGCAATAGAAGATATAGATGATGAGCTGATAGAAGCGTACAAGAGGCGTATTGGTGCTGATGGTGTAGATACCCATCAGGTCCTGACTGCCAGAGGTTTTATACAGAAGAGAGATGGAACGGAATATCTGACGAATGCTGCAGTCCTTCTGTTTGCCAGGAATATCATGAAGTTCAACATGAATTGCCGTATTCGTTTCATTCGTGTTGATGGCCGGGAAATGCAGGTTGGAGCCAATTACAATGTGGTGAAGGATAAAAGCATTGATGAACCGATTCTGAGACTTGTGGATGCTGCGAAAGCTTATATTGCTGATCAATTACGAACTTTTACGCGGCAGGAGCATGGAAGCGGCCGTTTTGTTGAAAGCTCGGAATATCCGGAGTTTCCATGGACTGAGGGTATCATCAACGCCGTTACACATCGGGACTATGCAGCATCCGGCCAATTTATAAAGGTCAGCATGTATGATGACAGACTCGAAATCGAGAGTCCAGGGCGGTTTCCGAACATTGTTACGGCGGATAATATTTCATACACGCGTTTTTCACGGAATAAAACTATTTCCAGAGTTATGACGGAGTTTGAATGGGTACGCGAACTCAATGAAGGTGTAAAGAAGATTTATTCGGATATGGCCGAGGCAGGCCTGCCGGCGCCGGAATATATGGAGACGCCGAATACGGTAAAGCTGATTCTGCGGAATAATATTGATGAAAGAACAGCTCATAGAAATAAAGCGTCAGATGAGGCTTTAAATGACGCTATAAGTGAAGCTTTAAATGGCGCTGAACGAATCATTGTTGGTATCATCAGAGAATTCCCGCAGGCAAGCCAGAAAGAGATTGCTGGATTGGCTGGATTTTCCAGATCGAAGGTTCAACGAATTATGAAAAAACTAATAGAGAACAAAATTATTTGCCGCGAGGGTGCACGGAAAAGTGGAATCTGGAGAGTAATTGGAAAGTAATTGTATAGCAGTGGCAGGGATTGATTCTCTGCAATCTCATTGGAAAATGGGTGGAGAACGGAGAGTACCCGGCAGATGAGAAGTTCCTTGGAACGCTGGTGGAAAATATCTGCGTGAAGAATGCCCGGGAGTATTTTGGGTTTTAGATGGGGAAAAACGTGCTGTTTTCCCTTATGGGGATTGGCGGGTGCTCCGGAAAAACGGATCATTCAGGAGGTTGACTGGTCGGATTATTTTGAAGGGCTTAATGGCGCTGCTGTCATCTATGATCCGGCAGAAAATTGTTATCAGATATACAATCAGGAATTGACGCAGACACAACGTTCTCCCTGTTCTACCTTTAAAATCATTTCATCCTTAGTGGCTTTGGAACATGGGATTCTTGTGCCGGAAGCTTCTACCCGCCCATGGAGCGGCGAAGTGTTCTGGAATGAAGCGTGGAATAAAGATATTGGTTTTGAGGAGGCGTTTTCTACCTCCTGTGTCTGGTATTTTCGAGAAGTCATTGATGAAATTGGAGCAGATTTAATGCAGGAAGAATTGGATAAGCTTCAATACGGTAATTGTGATATTTCTGATTGGGAGGGGCGGCAAAATACAAACAATAGCAATCGGGCTTTGACGGGATTTTGGATTGAATCGTCACTGAAAATATCTCCAAAAGAACAGGTGGAGGTAATGGAACGAATTTTTGGCAGTCACTCAGAATATTCAGAAAAAACGCAAAACCAGTTAGAACAAGTCATGAGAATATCGGATCAGAATAAATCAGATATTTCAATTTATGGGAAAACGGGAATGGGTAAGGCCCAGGGAATTGTAGTCGATTCCTGGTTTACAGGCTTTGCTGATACCGATGGCACGAGAATTTATTTTTGTGTTTATTTAGGGGAAACAGAGGGAGGCGATGTGTCCAGCGCCAAGGCAAAAGAAATTGCTTTAAAAATACTTTCCGATGATGGAAGGGAACGTTAATAATTTTTTAGCATTGCTTACAATCAGATCCAGTTGTTCCATAACCTCATCGGAATATTCCGTTTCCCCGCATTGCTCGCACTCCTCGCATGGTACATTTTTAATTATAATCAGACAACCGTTATCATTTACGACATGTGTTCTTGTACTTAGTTTCATGTCTCCTTTGCAGTAAAAGCACATAATTAACACACCATTGCGAAATCTTTTCTAATAAATATATTATACGCCATTTATGGTGTAATGCCAAGCTTCCATATCTTTTTCAGATAGTGGCATAAAAATTTTTAGGAATAATGGGATTGATATTTTTCATTAGATTGTATATAATAAACATGTAAAGAAAGTAAAGAAAACAAAGCGGTCGATGAAAGGATGATAATTATGGAAGTAGCAAAGATTTCCAGTAAAGGACAGATTACCATTCCGGTATCCGTGAGAAATAAGCTGAAGCTGAGAGCCGGCGATAAGATCGTCATTCTGGAGGAAAATGGAAGGTTCTATTTTGAAAATTCCGCAATGCTTGCATTTCAACGAGCGGAAGAAGCCTTTGCGGGTGAAGCGGAAAAAGCGGGATTTGAAACGGAAGAAGATATGCAGGAGTATATGAAAGAAATTAGGAAGGAAGTAAGGGGGCATTAACTTGAGGATAATGCTTGATACCAATATCTTCGTTTCAATGATTTTCTTTCCTTCTGCACAAACCAGGGAACTGGCAGAGAAATTGACGGAGAGTCATCAGATCGTAGTGTGTGATTATGTGATTGAAGAACTTCGACTTGTGACGGAACGAAAGTTCCCAGCAAAGAGAAAATTCCTGGATCGTTTCTTTCTGGAGCTGCCATTTGAGCTGGTCTATACTCCGAGAGAACTGGATTTAAATGAGTTTCCGGAAATGCGGGATGCGAAAGATTCTCCGATACTTGCAACAGCAATCATGGAAGGAATAGATGTGTTTTTAACTGGTGATAAGGATTTTCTGGTTTTGGATATAGAAACACCGGAGATTCTTCCCATAAAAGATTTTTTAGAGCAATATTAATAAGCAAAGACAGGTGTGAGCATAAAATATGGCTTGCGCCTTTTTTTGCCCTGAAAGGAATTGGGAAGCACGGATTTTGACTTTGGATTGGCGGCATAACTCCTATATCTTTTTCAGATAACAATATAAAAAAATTTCAAAAAAATTAGCACTCACCTCTTGACAGTGCTAACAATCGGTGTTATAGTATCACTAGAACAAACATGAACCACATGTTTTTCAAATAGAGGTATATACTACCAATAGAAGTCAAGGGAAGGAGGCACCCTTATGAATATTCAAAAGTTTACACAGAAATCCATCGAGGCCATCAATCAGTGTGAGAAGCTGGCCTACGAGTACGGCAACCAGGAGCTGGAGCAGGAGCATTTACTGGTTGCCCTTTTAGAGCAGGAGGATGGGCTTATCCCGAAGCTCATCGAGAAAATGGAAATTGACCTTTCTCATTTTAAAAGGAACGCCCAGGACCACCTGGCCAGGCGGGTGAAGGTGTCCGGCGGCCAGATTTACGTGGGACAAAACTTAAATAAGGTTTTGATAAACGCCGAGGACGAGGCAAAGCAGATGGGGGATGAGTACGTCTCCGTGGAGCACTTGTTCCTGACTCTTTTGAAATACCCCAACCAGGCCATGAAGGAAATCTTTAAGGAGTACGGCATTACCAGGGAGCGGTTTTTGCAGGCGCTGTCCACGGTGCGGGGCAACCAGCGTGTGGTGTCCGACAACCCGGAGGCCACCTATGATACGCTGGAAAAATATGGCTACGACATGGTGGAACGAGCCAGGGACCAGAAGCTGGACCCGGTGATCGGCCGTGACAGCGAGATTCGTAACGTGATCCGTATCCTGTCCAGAAAGACCAAGAACAATCCGGTTCTGATCGGCGAGCCCGGCGTAGGTAAAACAGCTGTTGTAGAGGGTCTGGCTCAGCGTATCGTCCGGGGAGACGTGCCTGAGGGATTAAAGGACAAACGGCTCTTTGCCCTGGATATGGGAGCACTGGTGGCCGGAGCAAAATACCGGGGCGAGTTTGAGGAGCGTTTGAAAGCGGTGCTTGACGAGATCAAGAAGAGCAACGGCGAAATCATCCTCTTCATCGACGAGCTTCACACCATTGTGGGAGCCGGCAAGACGGAAGGCGCCATGGACGCCGGAAATATGTTGAAGCCCATGCTGGCAAGGGGTGAGCTTCACTGTATCGGCGCCACCACGCTGGATGAGTACCGGGAGTATATTGAGAAGGACGCGGCTTTGGAGCGGCGGTTCCAGCCGGTGCATGTGGATGAGCCCACCGTGGAGGATACGATTTCCATTTTGCGTGGCTTAAAGGAGCGGTACGAGGTGTTCCACGGGGTGAAGATTACGGACTCTGCCCTGGTGTCTGCCGCCGTACTGTCCAACCGTTACATTTCCGACCGGTTTTTGCCGGATAAGGCCATCGACCTGGTGGACGAAGCCTGCGCCCTGATAAAAACAGAGTTGAACTCCATGCCCACGGAGCTGGATGAACTGCAGCGGCGGGTAATGCAGATGGAGATTGAGGAAGCCGCTCTGAAGAAAGAGGAGGACCGGCTCAGTCAGGACCGTCTGGCTGCTTTGCAGAAGGAACTTGCGGAGCTTCGAAATGAATTTCAGACCAAGAAGGCCCAGTGGGACAACGAGAAGACCTCCATCCAGCGGGTGCATAAGCTGCGGGAGGAGCTGGAGGCGGTCAACAACGAGATCGTTAAAGCTCAGCAGGATTATGATCTGGAAAAAGCTGCAGAGCTACAGTACGGCAAGAAGCCCCAGATACAACAGCAGCTTGCTATAGAGGAGGAAAAAGTAAAGGGCGAATCCCTGCAGCTGGTCCATGAAAATGTCAGCGATGAGGAGATAGCCAAGATCATTTCCCGGTGGACGGGAATTCCTGTGGCCAAATTGACGGAGAGCGAGCGGAATAAGACCCTGCACCTGGATGAAGAACTCCACAAACGGGTGATCGGTCAGGACGAGGGTGTCACCAAGGTGACCGAGGCCATCATCCGCTCCAAGGCGGGAATCAAGGACCCCACCAAGCCTATCGGCTCCTTTCTGTTTTTGGGCCCCACCGGCGTGGGTAAGACGGAGCTTGCCAAGGCCCTGGCCGCAAGCCTGTTCGATGACGAGAACAATATGGTGCGTATCGACATGAGCGAGTACATGGAGAAATACTCCGTGTCCCGGCTGATCGGAGCGCCTCCCGGATATGTGGGATATGAGGAGGGCGGCCAGCTCACCGAAGCGGTCCGCAGGAAGCCCTACTCCGTAGTACTCTTTGATGAAGTGGAGAAGGCCCACCCGGATGTATTCAATGTGCTTTTGCAGGTGCTGGACGACGGGCGGATCACCGACTCCCAGGGGCGTACCGTGGACTTTAAGAATACGATATTGATCATGACCTCCAATCTGGGCTCCTCCTATCTTCTGGATGGGATAGAGGCAGATGGGGAGATCAGGCCGGAGTGTGAGGCCGCGGTGATGGGGGAATTGCGGAATAATTTCCGGCCGGAGTTTTTGAACCGTCTGGATGAGATTATCATGTTCAAGCCTCTGACCAAGGATAATATCGGCGGCATCATCCATCTGCTCATGGCGGATCTGAATAAGCGGCTGGTGGATAAGGAGATTTCCGTGGAGCTGACGGACGCAGCCCAGACCTATGTGGTGGACCACGGTTATGATCCGGTGTACGGGGCAAGGCCCTTGAAGCGGTATCTGCAGAAGACCGTGGAAACCCTGGCGGCCAAGCTGATTCTGTCCGACGCCGTGGGCGCCGGGGATACCATCCTCATTGATGTGGAAAATGGGGAACTGGCGGCCAGGAGGAAGTGATCCGAATAGCATAATTATAACTCCCCATAGATATACTGTAATAAGGATATCTACGGGGAGTTTTTTGTGCAGAAAAAAATAAAGTTTTCCATAGGGCTAAAGCTGGTGCTGCTGATCACTGTCTCCTTCCTGGCAGGCCGGGGCGTGGGCCTTACGGTGGATACCATCGGTGGAAAAATCGCGGAAAAGCAGATGGACGACAGCGGAAGCTTAAGCGCCGAGACAGGTAACTGGGGCTTAAGCTTCCGGGAGGAGGGCAAACCTCCGGTGGCCAATGTTTCCGGGGAGGAATTGGCGAAATACAATGCGTATTACATAGAGGATACGGAGGAAAAGGTGCTGTACCTGACCTTTGACGCAGGCTTTGAGAACGGCAATACACCGGCCATTCTGGATGCGCTGAAGAAGCACAATGCCCCGGCGGCCTTTTTCATTGTCGGCCATTATCTTGAGAGCAGCCCGGAGCTGGTCCGGCGCATGATCGACGAGGGGCACATTGTGGCGAACCATAGCTTCAATCATCCGGATATGTCAGCCATGGATAAGGCGGCCGTCGCTCAGGAACTGGGGGACCTTGAGAGTCTCTACCAGGAGACCTTTGACAGGGAAATGGTAAAATTTTACCGGCCGCCCCAGGGAAAGTTTAGCCAGAACAATCTTCAGATTGCCAAAGAGCTGGGCTATACCACCTTTTTCTGGAGTCTGGCCTATGTGGATTGGGAGGTGGATAGTCAGCCCACCCATGAGGAGGCTTTCGAGAAGCTGACCAAGCGGATTCATCCCGGAGCCATTGTGTTATTGCACTCCACCTCCAAAACCAATGGCGAGATACTGGATGAGCTTCTGACCAAGTGGGAGGAGATGGGGTATAGCTTTAAAGCGCTGACGGATTTGAAGGGAGAGCAGTAATGTTTACACAAAATGATAATGTTGGAGTATAGAATCTGTCTGGAACCTCTTGAAAAAAACATATAACATAGTATAATTATATTATAAACAAGTACAAAAATAATACAGGAGGTGTTTGGAATGGCAAGTTCAGTTATGCAGATAAGAGTGGATGATGAACTGCGCTCGCAGGCAGCAGAGGTATTTGAGAGGTTAGGAATAGATTTGCCAACGGCAGTGAGAATTTTTTTGAAACGTTCTGTTTTAGAAAATGGAATTCCTTTTCGTATGACCCTGCCCAAGGAGGAATACAGAGCGCTCAGCGCTGTGAGGGCGATGCGTGAACTACAGGATAGTGCAGAACAAAACGGCATAGCAGATATGACTTTGGATGAAATCAATGCGGAAATTTCGGAAGCCAGAAAAGCCTTGGAGGAGCGAGGGTAGAGGGATGAAGCATTATGCGGTAATTGATACAAATGTTCTTGTTTCTGCCATGCTGAAAAAGGCATCCATACCTAATTATGTAATACAAGAGACATTGGAGGGAGATATTATTCCCCTTTTAAATAAGGAAATTCTGGAAGAATACTGGGAAGTGTTGACACGTCCAAAATTCAAATTTCCGGAAAATGCTATCATGACAATGGTTATGGGCTTCATTAAACGTGCGATTTTTGTGGACGCGGTTCCAATAGATGAAATTTTACCCGATTCTAAAGATGTTGTGTTCTACGAAGTGGTTATGGAGGGAAGAAAATCGAAGAATGCATATTTGGTAACAGGTAATTTAAAGCATTTTCCGGAAAAATCGTTTATTGTGTCTCCGAAAGAGATGCTGGAGATTGTCGAAGATTCCAGGGAAGAGTAGGTATTGAGAAAGGCGCTGACGGATTTGAAGGGAGAGCAGTAATGCCGGCGCGACAGCATGCTAGTCTCTTTCTGTAAGAGCGGTCCGGAAAAGTGTGAGCATAAATAAATAAATAAATAAAACTGGTATGGATAAAAAGATAGAAACTGGATATATCAATATATCCAGTTTCGTTTTATGATAGCGTAAGATTAACCAGTCGGTACAGAGTGTTATTTTTCCTGTATCCGGGGAAAATGAAGGAGTGACCAGGTATGACAAAAGAACAGGCAGGAACAAAAAGTTTTCTGCATGGGCGCCTTTTACGCTGGTGATTGCGGGAGCGATGGGCTTTGTGGTGGGCCTTATCACGGAGAAAAAGCAGGGTTACCGGTGGAATGTTGTGGCCATGCTGGTGGCTTTGGCAATCAAGATTTTAGGCTATTACGCGGCAGAGGGACTTCTCTATGGAAACTGGATCGCGCCGGTGACTTCTATCCCGGGGAATGTGATTCAGGTCGTGACGGCCATGGTGATCGTGCTGGTTGTCATTGTTCCTTTGAAGGCCGCCGCGAATAAGACTCTATTGGGATAAAAGAAAAGGAGTGAACTCATTATGGAATACAAAATCATGACGCCGGGACCCACCCAGGTAAAGGAAAACGTCCGCATGGCCAGAAGCCTTGCCTGCACCAACCCGGATCTGGACGAAGCATTTTACGATTTTTACAAGGAAACCTGCGAGCTTATCAGCAGTCTGCTGCACACGAAGAACGAGACCCTCATTCTGGGCGGAGAGGGAATCCTGGGCCTTGAGGCCGCCTGTGCTTCCCTGACGGAGCCGCAAGATGAGGTGCTGGTTCTTGACAACGGCATTTTCGGAAAGGGCTTTGCGGATTTCGTCTCTATCTACGGCGGGATGCCTGTTCTCTACACCGTGGACGATAAGAATCCCATTGATCCTGCGGCGTTGGAGGAATTTCTGAAGGAGCGTCATTCCTTCAAGTACGCAACCCTGGTGCACTGCGATACCCCAAGCGGCATGCTCAATCCCATCCACATCCTCTGCCCGCTGCTGAAAAAGTACGGAATCCTTACGGTGGTAGATTCCGTGTCTGCCATGTTCGGGGAGGAGGTCAGGGTGGACGATTTCCAGATTGACGTGCTCTGTGGCGGTTCCCAGAAGGCGGTGTCCGCGCCTCCGGGACTGACCTTTGTGACCATAAGCGGGGCGGCCAAGGAAGCCATGGCCCAGCGGAAAACGCCCGTCGCCTCCTTCTACGCGAATCTGAAGACGTTTGAAAATTATTATAAAAAGAAATGGTTTCCCTATACCATGCCGATCAGCGATATTTACGGGCTTCGGGAGGCCTTCGAGAATATCCGTAAGGATACTGGCATGCTTGCGCGCCATGCGCGTATCGGCGAGGCCTGCCGGAAGGCTGTGACGGCGGCGGGGCTGAAGCTTCATCTGAACAGCGGATTTTCCAACACGGTGACGGTGTTTGATGTGCCAAAGGAGACCAGCGCAAAGGCGATTCTTGACACCATGCGTAAGGAACACCATATTATGCTGGCAGGGTCCTTCGACAGCCTGGCCGGGCAGGTCATCCGTATCGGGCATATGGGAACTAACGCCAATTTCGCGGACATGTATGAGACTATGGAGGCGCTGAATGAGACCCTCCGCGCTCTTGGCGTTCCCCTGGCCGCTTCCATGGCGGAGGTATTTGAGCGGGAATATTCGTAACAGTGGCTTGCTGTCTGAACTGTTACGAATATGGAAGGCTGCCTGTAAAATAGTTCCCAAAAAGGATTGTAAGAAAGGCCGGAAGACCGTATAATAGTAGAAAAGCTTTCAAGGAGGATGAGATATGAAGGATACGGCAAAAAATGGATGGAAAAAGTTTGGCTATTTATGCATGAGCCTTGTTCCATTGATTGCGTATGCAATCCTTACGTTTTTCGTAGCTATGGTGCTGTCTGTTCTGGTCATGATTCCGGTTGTCATGAAGGCCATACAAGAGGGGCAGCAGGATTTATATGGTTATCTCATGGAGAATTCCATGGATCAAATCCTGAACATCAGTATGCTGGCGGGAGTGGTCTATGCGGCCATAGCCATTGTGGGCATGGGATTGTGGTACTATTTCGGATGCGGAAGAAAGGACTTAAAGCCGCCAAAGGCGGTGAGAAGGCCGCTCAATCTGTTGATCATTGCGGTGCTGGCCTATTGTATGCAGTATGCTTCCCAGATCATCATGATTCTTGTGGACATGCTGCTGCCCAGGGCGATGGATAATTATGAACAGCTCATCGAGCTGGCCGGAATCGGGGAAGTGACGGTAGTGGGAGTTCTCTACGGCGTAATTCTGGGTCCCATTGCGGAGGAACTTATTTTCCGGGGCGTGACCTTATACTATACGCAGAAATTTACCAGGCGGTTCTGGCTTGCAAATCTTTTACAGGCGGTATTTTTTGGTGTGATGCATATGAACCTGGTGCAGGGAATTTACGCTGCGGTGCTGGGAATGGTGCTGGGCTGGGTGTACCATCGGTTCCGCTCCCTGTACGCAAGTATCTGGCTGCATATTTTCTTTAATTTCCTGGCTTACGGTCCACTGGTATTTTTGGATGGTCTGCTGCCCCAGAACGCAGTGTTCCAGCTGAGCTGGTACGGCCTGATGTGCGTGGTGGCTGTGGTGCTTTTGTGGGTGATATACAGGAGGACGGAGTGCAGGAAAGATGAAATGGAAATTTGAAACAAATCGAGCAGGAGACGGTCAGCTGACCGTCTCCTGCTTCTATGTACGCCTTCTTTCGCGGCGGTGATTATCGGCAGTGGCGTCCCACAGGAATTACAAGAATTTTACACAGATTTTATCTGAATTTGATAGATGTCTCTTTCGGACAAAGATAAAATAAAATCGAATTGATTTCATGATGGGATAAGTATATCTTCGGATCCCGGTATCCTTTTTAAATCATATAACAGGAGAGGATTTATATGAAACTGACCAAACGCATTACCGCTTTTTGGCTGATGATAGCTGCTGTGCTGCTGCTGTGTGCCGGCTGCGGGGCGGGCGAAAGCGACAGCGATGCCGACATCGTCCTGGGCAGCGGCCGCTCTAGTCTGCGCATTATTTCCGGTTCTGAGAACTCGGAACTGGAGCCCATTTTGGAGGACTTTGCGCAGCAGGAAAACATTCGCGTTGAGATGACCTACAAGGGTTCGCTCGATATCATGCGCCTGATGGGGGAGGAGGAAATTCCTTATGACGCAGTGTGGCCGGCCAGCAGCCTCTGGCTGACGGTGGGAGATACGGAGCACCGGATCAAGCATGCGGAGTCGGTCTCCATTTCACCGGTGGTGTTCGGTATCCGCAAAAGTCTGGCGGAGGAGCTGGGCTTCGTGGGACGGGAAGTGTCGGTGGGAGATTTGCTGACAGCCATCCGGAACGGGGAACTTAGCTTCTGTATGACCAGCGCCACCCAGTCCAATTCCGGGGCCAGCGCCTACATCGGATTTCTGTATGCCCTTCTGGGCAATCCGGAGGTCATAACCTCGGAGGATTTGCGGAGCGAAGAGCTGAAAACCCAGATGCGGGAACTGCTTTCGGGAGTGGAGCGTTCCTCCGGCAGTTCCGACTGGCTGAAGGACATGTTTCTGGAGGGCGATTACGACGCCATGGTCAACTATGAGTGTCTGATGATTCAGACCAATAGGGAATTGGAGGAGCGGGGGGAGGAGCCTCTGTATGTGGTGTACCCCTATGACGGACTTTCCCTGGCAGATTCTCCTCTGGGCTATGTAGACCAGGGAGACGATGAGCAGGAAGCGCTTTTCTTAAAACTCCAGGAATATCTGCTGTCCGGGGATGTGCAGAACGAGATTCAGCGCACCGGACGGCGTACCGGTTATACCGGCGTTTCCGAGGAAAATATGGATGTGTTCCGCGCTGATTGGGGGCTGCAGCCCGAGCGGGTGCTCTCCCCCATCAAAATGCCGGCGGCGGATGTGTTGTTTGAGTGCCTGAACCTGTATCAGACCGATTTCAAGAAACCGTCCCTCAACGTGTATTGCCTGGACTATTCCGGGAGTATGAGCGGCCAGGGGAACCAACAGCTGGTGGAGGCCATGGAGCAGCTGCTGATCCAGGAGAACGCCCGGCAGAATTTCCTGCAGGCCTCCCAGGATGAGGTGAACATTCTCATCCCCTTCAGCGGAGATGTGATTGACACGTACACTGCCGTGGGTAACGGAAGTGAACTGGAGGCCCTTTATGATGAGGTGAAAAATCAGACCGTAGGCGGCGGAACGGATATGTACGCCGCGGCGGTCCGGGGGCTTAAGCTGCTTAAGGAGTACGACCTTTCCCAGTACACGCCGGCGATCATTCTGCTGACCGACGGGCAGTCCGGCGGGTCCTTCTATGATTTTGATTCCGCCTACACGGAACTGGGAGCGGAGATTCCGGTATTCTCCATCATGTTCGGGGAGGCCGACGAGACTCAACTGGAGGAATTGGCCCTATACACCAACGCCCGGGTATTTGATGGCCGGGAAAATCTGACGGAAGCATTTCGAAGTGTAAAGGGGTACAACTGATGAAAGATACTGTACGCATGATTATTTCTGTCATATCAGCCGCCGCCCTGTTTCTTCTGTTGTTTCTGCTTCTGCGCTGGAATTTGATCGTCTGCGTTCTGCTGGGCGTGGGCGTCTATTTTGGATTGTTTTTCCTGCTGAAGCCCAGCCGGAAGATAGGGGGAATTGACGTGGAATCTATGCCTGGCGGCGAAGAGATCCAGGGGATTTTGGATGACGCTCAGACGGATTTGACGGTGATTCGGAAGGCAACAGAGGCGATTACAGATATGGCCGTGCAGAGAAATGCGCGGACCTTGCATCGCACAGGTACGAGAATTTTGGCCTATCTTACGGAAAATCCGGAAAAAATCAAGCTGGCACGCCGTTTTTTCAGCTATTACCTGGACACGGCCGCCAGACTTCTGACACGGTACGTTGATTTCCAGGATACCGGGCTGCGCTCGGAGGAGGTCACGGATATCCTCAGGAAGACAGCGGAAGCCCTGCCGGTGTTGAACACGGCTTTTGAACGGCAGTTCACCCACCTGATGGAAGGGGAGCTTATGGATGTGGAGGCCGATATTGAACTGCTGAAAAGCACCTTGAAAATGGAGGGCAGACAATGAAAACAAAACTTATCGGATTGGGCATTCTGGCGGTTGTCATAATTGCCGCCGTTGTCTATGTATGTATCGGCAGAAGCCGGACCGTCACGGAGATCAACGGCTATGTGGGAGGTGAGAAAATCGGTCTTCTGGAGGACGAGGAGGTACAGGATATCCTGCGGGACCGGTACAAATTGGCCATAGATTACGCAAAGGCAGGATCCATCGACATGATTACCGCCGACGCCACCGGACGGGATTTCCTTTTTCCATCCAACCAGACGGCGCTGGAACTGTATGAACAGATCAACGGCAAACCGGTGAAAAGCGAGATCATCCTGAATACGCCCATTGTCCTTTATACCCGGAGCGCAGTGGCACAGGCGCTGGTAAGCGAAGGTATCGCCTCCGAAGCGGAGGACGTTTACTATGTGGACATGGAAAAACTGACCGAAGCCATTGAATCCGGAAAAACCTGGTCGGATATCGGACTGCCTCAGCTGTATGGCAGTATCACCGTAGGCACCACCGACCCTACAAAATCCAATTCCGGCAATATGTTCGCCGGCCTTTTGGCCAACACTCTTTGCGGCGGTGTGGCAAATGAAAGCAATCTGCCCGAAATCCTGCCCCGGCTGCAGAGCATTTTTCAAAAGCTGGGCTATATGGAAAGCTCCTCTGCGGACCTTTTCGACCAGTTTTTGAAAACCGGCATGGGCGCAAAGCCCTTGATTGCGGGGTATGAAAACCAGTTGCTGGAATTTGCGGTGGAAAATCCCGAAACCTGGGAGCAGGTCAAGGGGGATATCGTGCTGCTCTATCCGACGCCCACCGTCTGGTCATCCCATGTGTATATTGCTTTGGACGAAGCGGGTACAGCCGGGATCGACGCCCTGCTGGATCAGGATATCCAGCGTCTCGCCTGGGAGAAGCACGGGTTCCGCACCGGTGTGTACGACACGCCGACGGATGCAGCGCATTTCGGCGTACCCGGCCTGGCGGAGGAGATCACGCAGGTGGCGCCTATGCCGGACGCGGACACGATGGATAAAATTATAGAGGCCCTGTGACAGGGCGGAAAGGATGTAGGAACAATGGCAGAGGAAATTACGCTGGAGGCCTTGATGCAGGGAAAAGGAAATATGGAATTGCAGAAAACAGAACCGGCGGATATGGAGACCGTCCGGACACAGGTGGAGGAGTTGACCCCGGAAGAAAAAGCCCGTGTGGAGGAAATCAAAAGCAGTATTGATCTGATGGATTCCCAGACCACCCTTCAATACGGCGTGGGAGCGCAGCGGAACATTTCCAGTTTCTCCGACAACATTCTCGCGCAGGTGCGCAGTAAGGACAGCGGGTATGTGGGAGAGTTGATGTCGGATCTCGTTTTAAAGGTCAAGGACGTAGGCGTTGACCAGCTGGATGACGGGGTTCTTGACAGGATACCGTTTCTGAAAAACGCCTCTAGAGCCGTCAGGAAATTTATGCAGCGGTATGAAAAGCTGGAGGCGCAGATCGACCATATAGAGCAGGAACTGGAGCAGGCCCGCATGCAGATGCTCAAGGACATTACCATGTTCGACGGGCTGTACGAAAAAAATCTGGAATATTTTCACGAGCTGCAGATTTATATCGTAGCCGGGGAAGAAAAGCTGAAGGAGTTAAGGGAAACCACCCTGCCGAAGCTGCACGCCCAGGCCGCAGCCAAAGGGGACCCCATGAGCGCCCAGCTGGTGCGGGATTTTGAGGACACGGTGAACCGGTTTGAAAAGAAAATTCACGACCTGAAGCTGAGCAAAACCATCGCCATTCAGACGGCTCCTCAGATTCGGTTGATTCAGAACAATGACAAAATGCTGGTGGATAAAATTCAGACGGCAGTTTTAAGCACGATCCCTCTGTGGAAGAGTCAGATTGTCATTGCTCTGGGGCTGCACCGGCAGGAAACCGTGCTGAAAATGCAGCAGAGCGTATCCGAGGCCACCAACACGCTGCTCACCAAAAACGCGGAGCTTCTCAAGCAGAACAGCATTGAAGTTGCCCGGGAATCCGAGCGGGGAATCGTGGATCTGGAGACGCTCAAAAAGGTGAATGCGGATTTGATCGCCACCATTGAGGAGACCATCAAAATTCAGCAGGAAGGCCGGGCAGCCCGGAAGAACGCCGAGGTTGAACTGGCAGGCATCGAGCAGCAGTTAAAGCAGACGCTGCTGGCAACGGCGCAAAACGATTGATTTTGGAAGGTATAAATGATATAATATGTATATACTGTTATAACGGAGGACGCATAATATGGCAGAACGAGTTGCATTAAGACCATGGGGAAATAGCCAGGGAATCCGCATACCGAAATCAATCTTGGAAAAAATCCATATCTCTGCTGCGGATCAGCTTCAGATTGAGGTTGTTGAGGACGCTATTGTTATTAAAAAAGTATTCAGACATAAAACATTTGAAGAAAGGGTGGCAGAGTACGGAGGAGAAATATCTGTTGGCGATTTTGATTGGGGGGAGCCACAGGGGAGGGAATTGTTATAATGGGGTTTTATCAAGGGGATATTATAAAAATAGCTGGTTTTAAATATCGTTTTCTGATTATCAGTAAAAATGCGTTTGTGTCAAAACTGGGCATGTTTCATGTGTGCCCGGTTTTGGCAAACTTGAAAGACGGCCCATTGCATATAAGAATAAAAGGAGCTGATGGGAAAGAGGGGGTTGCTGTTTGCGAACAGATAAAATTAATTGATCCGAATGTCCGTAATTGCTCGAAAGTGGATAGGATAACTTATGATCAAATCATGAACATAGCTGACGCGATTCAGGGGATTTTTGAGTATGATTAGCACGGGGAATTAGGTGGTTGCCTCAGGAGACACGTCTGTGGTCACAGGCGTGTCTCCGGGCTAATCTCCGCTGCTTACTGAAATTCCAATCGGATACGGAAGTCAATCTCCTGTTCCTTCAACTGATATTTCTCCATCAGCCGCGGCCCACAGGAGTTAGAACCCACACCGCTCATCTTGTAATCTACACAGAGTACGGCGCAATCTCCTTTTTCCAGTTCAAAATTATGGCCCTTTGTCTGCAGCTCTTCCTGGGAATAGCAGGAGGCATTGAACGAAAACGGCTGGCCGGAGGCTGTGGTAAGCTGTCCGGGTATCTGTGAGGACGGTGTGACGGTAAGCTGTCCCTGTACACGGGAAATCAGTGTGACAGATTCGCAGCCAAAGCGGCTCCCGTGCTCCTGAGGTTTGATATAATCCACGTACATATCCGCCACATTGGCTGTAAACTTCCCAAAGCGGGAGGCCTGGCGCTTGTCGATATAACTCTCATAGGGGCCGTATCCCAGATAGGTCACCTTGTCGTAGTCCTTTGGCAGGAAGAGACGCAGTCCAAACCGTGGCAGGAAAGGAAGCTGCGTGTTGCGCACGGCAGCGATGCTTACGTCCAGAGCTCCGTTCCCGAAAATGGTCCAGGTGACGTCCATATCCAGGATGTGCTGAATCTGGATGGCATGGATCGCCATACGGCACCGGATGAGGGTCTCTCCGGGCTCGGCGGTTACCGCTGTTTCGTAAACCCGGGTCATGGCCCGGTCATAGCCGGCCTTCTTCCATTCATGTACAATATTTCTGTCATTGTCCGCAGGGGCTCTCCAGATATTGAATTCCAGGGGCTTTTCCAGGCGGGAAATCTGGTTGACCACAATGCGGTCGAAGGCTCCGGTGAGTTTGTTGAAGGTATAGGTATAATTATCCCCGGCAATGACAATGGTGGTCTGGTTTTCTAAAATTTCGGGCGGATTCGATTTGCGCTGGGCAGCAGTTTCGGAGGACCCCTTGTTTTCTTCCGCATTGGCTTCCTGTCCGGAGGCAGGGGCGGCAAGCAGCAGCTGGTCAAATCCCAGGATAGTTCCCGCCTTGACCAGAGGCGTATCCTCTTTTAACACATAGTAGAGATTCAAGTGCCAGCTGTCCTCAAAAGCTGTGGCCTCTGTCTTAGCGATGCAGGCGGCCGTAGCCTTAAGGTCAGTGGCGTAGTCAAAGGATACCTGTTCCTTTCTGTGAGGCGCGATGGCAACCTCCAGGGCAGGATAACGCTTAACGACCTCTCCCTGCCGGAGCAGTTCAGCCTTCACGGTCAGATACCCTTTGGTGTCGGTAAAGTCCAGTTTATTTTCCAGCTCTACGATTCCCTTGGAGGCGTCCGCCAGTCGGGCCCGCACGGGACGAATCACATTTTTGTATTCCAGCAGGGCCGGGTGTGGAATCCGGTCCGGGGACACCATGCCGTCCACACAGAAATTTCCGGAGTGCGGATATTCCTTAAAATCACCGCCGTAGAAAAATTTCCTGCGGCCGTCTATGGTTTTGCCCATATCGATGGCGTGGTCGCACCACTCCCAGACAAGGCCGCCCAGAAACCGGGGATGTTCGTAAATGCACTGCATATAATCCTCGGCGTCTCCCGGTCCGTTGCCCATGGCGTGGATAAACTCGCAGAGCAGTAGGGGCTTCTGATTGTTCTCATCACGGAGATACTCATTGCAAAAATCTACCGGAGGATACATGCGGCTGTATACGTCCAGCATGGAGGTGTCGTTGACATGGCCGCCGGACTCGTAGATACTGCTCTCATAGTGAAGGAGGCGGGAGGGGTCATAAGCCTTAATCCAACGTCCGGTGTCCTCGAAGGCTTTGCTGTAGCCGGATTCATTTCCCATGGACCACATGAAAATGCAGGGATTGTTCTTGTCCCGGATGACGTTGCGCTGGTTCCGGTCCAAAATGGCCTCCGCAAAAATTTCTCGCTGGGTGATATCTCCGAAGGTGGCAAGGCTTCCCCCGTAGATGTCAGCGGCTCCGTGGGATTCCAGATCCGCCTCGGCGATGACGTAGAAGCCGTATTCGTTGCACAGCTGTGGAAACCAGGGCGCATTGGGATAATGGCTGGTCCGGATGGCGTTGATGTTGTGCTGTTTCATCAGAGTCAGATCCTTCATGGCCTGTTCTTTGCTGATGGTAAAGCCGGTGACCGGATCGCTGTCATGACGGTTTGTGCCTCTGATCTTGATGGGTGTGCCGTTAAAGAGGACCACGCCGTCCTTGATTTTGGTCCTGCAGATACCCACCTGCTGGGGGATGGTTTCATCGGGACAAAGCAGGGTGAGGGTATAGAGGTAAGGTTTTTCCGCGTTCCAAAGAACGGGATGTTCCAGGAAAATGCGGATGGCGGTGTCATCGGAAACGCCTTCTGCCACAACCTGTCCTCCGGCGTCGGTAAGCCGGAAGCGAATCGGGAAAGGCTCGCCCGCAAAGGACAGATCCACGGTGATTTCCGCGGTTTTGAAATCCTCGGAGGGATTCGTATGTACAAAATAATCCCGCAGGTGGTTCTGGGGGCGCAGCAGAAGATAGACGTCCCGGAAAATGCCGCTCATGCGGAATTTATCCTGGTCCTCCAAATAGCTGCCGTCACACCATTTCAGCACCACTACGGTAAGGTCGTTTTCCCCCGCCGCCACAAAGTCCGTAATCTCAAATTCGCTGGTGCTGTGGGAGACCTGGCTGTAGCCAACAAATTGCCGGTTGACATACACGTACAGACAGGAATCCACGCCCTCAAAGTTCAGATACTGCCGGTAGCCGCACTGTTCCTTTGACAGGTGGAAGCTGCGGTGGTAGACACCGCAGGGATTTTCCGACGGCATATAGGGCGGGTCATAGGGGAAGGGATATTCCGTGTTGGTGTATTGGTGCTTGTCATAGCTGTGCGTTTGCCAGCAGCTTGGCACGGGAATGGTGTCATAGCCGGAATAGCTGTAATGTTCCTGTGTGAAATCCTCCACCACGAAGGGATTGGGATAATACTTGAAATCCCAGTCTCCGTTTAAAAGGATTTGACGCGCGGAAGGGTTGCTGCCCTCTGCGGATGGATCATCATTCGCGGAAGGGTTGCTGCCCTCTGGGGAAAAATCTTCCGGCGCCAAGGGAAGGTAGTAGCTGCGGTTTTCCTCCGTGCCAAGATGAAGCACGTAAGGATTTTCGTAATACTTTTCCAATACGAGACAGTTTGTTTTCATGAGAATCTCTTTTCCTCCGATATGTTTTTTTATTTGCCTGCCGTTCATGCTTTGCCATTGGCTTGCGTTTATCAGGTGTTCCTAGTGTACCATGGAATTTGAAATCAGGCGATTCATAAAGTTTCTCCATATGCACAAAGTTTTCAAAATATTTGACACGGAAGGGAAAAGGAAGTACACTGATAAAAAAGCGGAAAGGGGAAGGACTATGTACGCCAATACCGGGTATTACGACGATCAGAGGGTGGAGGAGATGCGTTCGGACACGGATTTTTTCGTCCATTGCTGCGGGCATTACCGGCTGATCAGCCGCGAACGGTTTTGTACAGATCGCAAAAACGGAGCGGCCAATTATCAGCTTTTGTATATCGCGGACGGAAGCGCCCATTTTTTGATACGGGGGAGTATGCAGAGAGTTGCCAAAGGAGCCTTTGTGCTCTATCGTCCCCATGAGCCCCAGTATTATGAGTATTGTCTTTCTGACCATGGGGATGTGTACTGGGTCCATTTTTCCTGCCAGGAAGACAACTGGCTGTTGAAGCAGCTTGGATTGGATCGGGAAACAGTGTTTCAGACAGGGACCCACGGGGATTATGTGAGACTGTTCGACAGGATGATACAGGAATTGCAGATGAAGCGGGAGTATTTTGCGCAGTCCAATCAGCTGCGCCTCCAGGAACTTTTGCTGATGATAGGCCGCAATCGCGACCGGCATGCCCAGTCGGACTTTTATCCCTATTACCCCCAGGTGGAGGCGGCTATCCGCAAATTTCACCGGTGCCCGGAGGAGAATTTTACCATCAAGGCATATGCAGAGGAGAACAATCTGAATTATTACCGCTTTATCGACAGCTTTACGAGAATCACGGGCCTTGCGCCTCGCCAGTACATTATCAATATCCGTATGAATAAAGCCAAGACCCTTCTTGGAAATGAAGCCTTTTCCGTCGGGGATGTGGCTCAGTTGGTGGGCTATGAAAATCCGCTGTATTTTTCCAGGTTGTTTCACAAGACTGTGGGAGTGCCGCCCTCCGAGTACCGGCGGCAGGTGCGGACAGAGGAGCCGAACCCGGACAAGGTTTGGGAGGGAAATGGGCTTCCCGGTGCGTAACAGTTCGGACAGCAAGCCACAGACCGCCTAGCTGTCCAAACTGTTACCCAGATACAAGTTTTTCACGGTCTCCACAAAGCGCAGCACATCCTCCGGCGCTTCCAGGCTGTACAGCAGGCCGTAGGGGATACTGTAGTCCCAATGAACCGGGATTGACACAAGCCCCGGGTGAACGTCCTGCCAGCATTCCAGTGTGAGCAGGACGTTTCCCGTCTCTGCCGCCCGGTTGAATACGGATAGATCATAATAGGGCGGCGTATCCTCGATGTGAATTTTCGGGTGATGCTGTTCCAGATCGTTTCGCAGAAAATCGTTTACGCCGGAATCTCCCCGTCTTACCATCATAAGGGTTTCGCCATACAAATCTTCTATTTCTAGCTGTGCTTTTCCCGCAAGGCGGTGCTCTCTGGATACGGCTATCATTTTTTTGTAACGGCCCAGGGGCAGCATCTGGCAGAGGCTGAGCCAGGCCCGGGAATCGCAGACGCCGATCAGAAAGTCGAATTTTTCCCCCAGCTGACCGATTTCCCCGAGAATCCCCTCGTGGTTATCCTCAAAGGGAACCAGGTGCAGCTTGTATTCGGGAAAATCCTTGTTGACCAGGTACCACAGGTCCATAAAGGGCTTGGCAGGGTTCAAGAGAGAAGTGCCCACACAGAAGGTGGTGTCCTCGGCGTGCAGGGCGGCCCGGCCATGGAGTCCATTGACGGCTCTTTAAAGACCATGGGCTTTGACTATATTGACTTGATGTTGATTCACAGCCCCCAGCCCTGGGTGGAGGTGAATCAGTCCGAGAACCGGTATAAGGAAGAAAACAGAGAGGTGTGGCGGGCCATGGAGGACGCCATGCAGGCGGGGAAGCTTCGGGCAATCGGTATCTCCAATTTTCTGGAGGATGATATTGATAACCTGCTGGAATCCTGCACGGTGAAGCCTATGGTGAACCAGGTGCTGGCCCATATCACCAACACGCCTTTTGAACTGCTGGATTACTGCAGGAAACAGCATATTCTGGTGGAGGCCTATTCCCCCGTGGCTCACGGAGAGGCGCTGAAGAACCCTAAGATTGCTGCCATGGCAGAGAAATACGGCGTTTCACCGGCACAGCTTTGTATCAAGTATGATTTGCAGCTGGGACTGATCGTGCTTCCGAAGACAAAGGATGTAAAGCATATGGAAGAAAATGCCAGAATGGATTTTGTGATTTCAGAAGAGGATATGGATGTCCTAAAAAATCTGGAGCGTATCAAGGATTACGGAGAAAGCAGCTTTTTCCCGGTATTTGGCGGGAAAATGTAAAGAAGGAGGTTTTACAGATGGAATATGTTACATTGTCAAACGGCGTAAAAATGCCGATGTTAGGTTATGGGGTCTATCAGACCCCGCCGGCGGAAACGGAGCGGTGTGTGTCGGAGGCCATTGAGATGGGTTACCGGAGCATTGATACCGCTCAGGCCTACGGAAACGAGGAGGGGGTCGGGAATGCCCTGGCCTGGTCCGGCCTGCCGAGAGAAGATTTTTTCATTACGACAAAGATATGGATTTCCAACGCGGGCTATGAGAAGGCGAAGGCTTCCATTGAGGAATCTTTAGAGAAGCTTCAGACCTCTTATCTGGATCTGCTGCTGATTCATCAGCCCTTTGGCGACTACTACGGGAGCTACCGGGCCATGGAGGAGGCTTACAAGGCCGGAAAGCTTAAAGCTATCGGCGTGTCCAACTTCTATCCCGACCGGTTTCTTGACATTCATCATTTCGCGGAAATCAAGCCGGTTGTAAACCAGGTGGAGACCCATGTGTTCCAGCAGCAGAAGGTTGCGAAGGAGTATCTGCGGAAAAACGGCGCACAGATTGAGTCCTGGGGGCCATTCGCGGAGGGGAAAAATGATTACTTTAAGAACCCCGTTCTGAAAGAAATCGGGGAAAAGTATGGAAAATCCGTGGCCCAGACGGCCTTGCGGTTTTTGATCCAGAGTGGAGTGGTTGTCATTCCCAAGTCCACTCACAGAGAGAGGATGGAGGAGAATTTCAATGTCTTTGACTTTACCCTCACGGAGGAGGAGATGGCGAGAATCGAGGCGCTGGATACGGGAGAGAGCCTTTTCTTCTCTCATTATGACCCGAAGACGGTGGAGTGGTTTATGACATTGGTATTCGTTTTTGCGCCAAAATATCGCAGACAGGTAATCTACAAGGATATTAAAGCAGATGTAGGGCAAATACTAGGAACATTATGCCGAAGGAAAGGGATAGAGATTATAGAGGCAGAATGTTGCAGTGA